>JAHLVZ010000124.1 GCA_019058165.1 Candidatus Heimdallarchaeota archaeon | reverse complement strand
ATCTTACTTGGTACAATACTTACTATCGGTGGAAATGCACTGGTAATTTTAAATATCTTATAGTTATAGTTTGAATTAATTCTAATAAACAATCTAGAAGAAGAGTTGATTGAAATGTCCAACTTAGAAGAGACTCGAAAATTCGCGGAAGAAAAACAAGATGAAATCATACCTCAGGAGAACTTCGCAACTAGTCTTTCAAATGAAGTCATAGCTCACTCTCAAAAAGATGATATTGAAAAGATGGAGTTGCTTCTTACAGAATTAAAGGATCTTCTTGTTAAATTCCCGAAATCAAAACATATTCAGAAAACTTATGGAAGTACCCTTCTGAATATCCTTCCTGTGTTTTTTGCTCATGCAACACAAACAGATGTTAAAAATAAAATCAATTCTTTAAGAGAACTAGCCATTGAATTTGAAAGCATGATCTTGATGGAAATATTAGCTATGATTTTAGTAAATGCCATTTATGATTTTAGCTTGATTAATAAAGCGGGATCAATCCAAGAATTTTCATTAGAACTATCTGATCTTAGCAGAAAATATCCAAAGAATGATACGATTCAAATTGCTGGTGCTAAAGGAATGGTGAATTCCACTATGTTCTTTGTTCAAAATAATGATTTACAAGCTGCGAAAAAACATTATCGGATTCTGCAAAGAATATTGGAATCGAATCCTGATAAAGAAATGGTTGATTCATTTCAATTAATACAATTAGGAAAATATTTCGAAGATAAATAATAATCTTGTTTTGAAAAACCCATTAATTACTCTAAAACAATCATTTGAAATCCAAGGCTAAATATAACTAGATTAATTGAAACTCTTGTTCTTGCACCACTTGAGGAATAAACCTCTATTGGTCCAGTTCCGGTATTAATAGTTATTCTGAAATCATCACCTGAAGTGGTTATTGGATCACCATTAGCAGGGAAACCAAATAAAGTTGGATTAACCTCAATATCAGTTTTGCTAATTATCAAATGATACGAACCAGAACCCAATCCTACTAAAGAATCAACTGCATTGAAATTTACGGCGATTACAGAAACATCGATTTCTCCTCCTACACCTGTATCTCTTATTAGTAGTTGTAATCTATACCAAAGTTCAAGCTGATATGTTTCAGAATCTGTTCGTTCTAAAACCAGTGTTGCAGGGTCAATTGAGCCATCTTGAGTTACTGCAGGTGGGAAAAATGGTCCGCCCTTGATGTACTCTTGTGAGTTTTCCGGCATAATTCCAACCTCGCCTGGGATAGACAACCTAGCTATTCCATATTCTAATCCTGGAATTGGTAGATACATTGCCCCATCAATAAAGGCTCTAAAATTGAGGCCCATAGAACTAAATCCTAATGATCCATCAAATGCATCAACAGGTAATAATCTAGCTGAACCTAATCCATCATAAAACAGGGATTGTACGGCTTCATCAACTTTAGTTAAGAATAGGGTGGAAGAATATATTGATGAAGTTGTTCTCGCACGATCAATTGTTGGAATCAAATATGAATAAGTTAATGCTGTTGAAGTAACCATTATACTGACAATTAATAATGTAGAAATAATATTAGAAACACCAGATTTGTTCTTTCTAATTTTCTTCAATAACATTAAATCACCGACAACAATAATATGAGTGGTTCTATCTATTTATTTTATTTTCTAGGTTAAAATCTTTCTGTATGGGAGAAAGAAAAATTATTAGCAGAAAAAGATAGAAAAAATAACTCTTTTTCCTGCTAATATTGACCAATCGTTCCTTTTTTGTGAAGCAATTTTTCCATGGAAAAAGGGAACTTATTCTCATATGGGTGAGAAACAATATATAGTCTGGTAGTATCCTCAATCCTAGAATTGTTTTAGATGGGATTCAAATTGAAAAAACAGTCAAAAGTTTTCTTTATTGTAAGTTTGTTGGTTGTAGTATCTTTCATTTCCTTTACTCAAGTAGATGGGATAGCCTATGAAGTGTCATTTGAAGAAATCGGTTCTATAGAATCAACAGGTGGAGATACTTTCATGTGCGAAGTATATGACGATTTAGCAATTATCATTGATATGCATGGAGGATTATTAACATACAATGTAAGCAATCCAGCAAATCCAGTGTACTTAGACACTTTTTTTGATGGTGGAATCCCTCATGATTTCTTTGTGAAAGACGATTTATTATATCTCGCGGATCATCATCAAGGACTCGAAATATATAATATAAGTAATCCCAGTAATCTCGTGAAACTCGGTCAAATCGCAGATGCTGGTGATGGAGAAACTGATGGTGTTTTTGTTTGTGACAATATTGCTTATACTGCTGAATGGCATGATTCGACCTGGGACTGGAAAATGGTTTTAATCAATGTAACAGACCCAACCTCCCCTGAAAAGATATCTGAATATGTAGATGGAGATAATGAATTCACTAGATTTTATGTAGAAAATGGAATTTGTTATACTGCCTGTCTAACTAGTGGTTTTAAAATTTTAAATGTGACAAATCCAAATAGCATTGTGGAAATTGGTTCTTTTGTCTCAGGTGGCTATGTTTATGAATTTGAAATGCGAAATGAGATTGCTTTCGTTGCAGATGGACGACTAAGTATCATTAATACAACTGATTTGAGTAATCCCTTTGAAATAAGTAATTACTATCCAAATCATGCTGTTTTTGATGTACAGCTCCAAGAAGATTTAGCGTTTATTGCAATGAATGAACGCGGAATTCAAGCAATAAATATTAGTTTACTTGACGAACCAGAAAAATTAGGAGAATTCAGAACAGATGATGTGATAGGTATAGAATTATCAGATGATGTTCTTTATCTTTCAATGCATGAATTTGGATTTATGATGCTTAATTACACTATCGCAGAAGCAACCGATTCAGTTGATCAACCAGGAGTTCTATTTGTTTTTACAATTCTTTCATTAGTTACAATGATTGCACTATTTAAAAAAAAATGACTAGTTAATAACAAATACTTGATGAGATACTAATGATGCTTATGGAGATTCATTAAATCTTCACCAGAGGAAAATCTATCTCCAATGACATCAATTCCGGATTTCTTTAATTGCTTAAAGAAAGAACCTGCTAAAACAAAAGCAAACGAATCAAATAATGCTGAACCATCTTTAACAGCTATTCCCATTTTTCTTGCTTCATAAGCTTCTACAGCATTACCCATTAGATTCCCAAGAGTAATGATTTGTATGAAGACAATGATATCTTTTGCTTTTTCAATTCCATAATATTTGGTAAGTTTCTCTTTCTCTTTTTTTGTTGGATTATTATTGCTTCTTGCATAATGCTTTGCAAAACTCAAAGCAACAATTTCATCATCTTTTATTGATTCCAGGGAATTGTCTAATATTGAAATTATTTCGGCTTCATATGCTCCGCTCTTAAGAGCTGAACCTGTATGTCCAAAAGTACAGTAAATGCAATTATTGATCGAAGTAACAGATAACATAATGCGTTCTGCAAATTGCCTGCTAATTCGGTTACTTGTGAAAGTTTCTTTTACTTGTTGGAAATTAACAATGAGCTGTTTGATATCTTTAAAGAGACTTTGAAAAGTATATCTCCTCTTATGGAAAGTATTAGACGAAGCCATACTATACCTTACTTCAGAGTATATTAAAATAATACTACTTAGAAAGGTTGAAATTTTTCTTTTTGAGCCTTATAATTTATCATATTTTATATAATATAAAGCACAAAGTAACATGCAGTTGACAGTAATAGTTAGGGGGTAATTATTTGAAAGAAAGAACTCAGTTAGAAATAGCTTGTGCAGAAGTAGTAGGTGATTATACAAACCAATACTACGATCTTTTGTCGAATTTATTGATTATGAATCCTCATTTGTTAAAGAAAGATGATACTAGACTCACTGCTCAATTAACTTCTATTCTTTTCAGCGAAGAAGTTGAAGATAAAGCGCATCTCATTTGTAGTATCATTGAAACAATAGATACAAAATCAGATGATAAATTTGTAAAACAAGTAAAATTCCTATTGGAAATCGATCCTGTTTTAGATACAACAAAGCAAATTATAGACAAACTAAAGGCATTACCAGATACAAATTATTCGGAAATTATGAGAAAAGTGAATATTCATAAACATGAAATGAAATTATATCGAAGCAGAGATGCATATGCAAAAAGGCGCATATAACTCAAAGATATTTTGCAACCATCATACCATAATATGTAGGAGCTGACCTACTTGTTACTTCTGGTTTTAATTTCTTTTTCTCCAGCATGCCTTGAAGCATAACAAAACCAATGTAACCACAACAAAGTGCTTCATTCAATTTTGGCACTGCTTTCTTTATGAGTAATTTTGAATCTAAAGACCCAGCCCATTCTTCCATAAGAGCATCAAAAGGTGCAGCATCTTCAGAGAAACCATAAGGACCATCTTTATCATGAGTATGTCCCATATCTGCACTTATGATAATTACAACATTTTTCTCCAATTTTTCAAAGAAAAGGCGAAGATCATTCCCTAAGCATAGTGTTTCCGGAATTAATTCTTCTGTCTGATCATGCCTACGTAATGGTTGTGAAAGAAGAACATATTTGGGTTTTGAAGAGATTTTTCTGAGAAACCATAATGGAACAGCATCGCCCCATCTAAGATTTATTTCAACTCCAGGAGTGTATGCAGCTATTCCTGTAACAGCTGTTTCTTTCTCCAAAAGATAATCAAGTAATTTATTCGAAATCTCTTGATCAATATCAATTTTAACAGTATAATCCTGATAATCGTTCTCCCACTCACACGAAGCGAGAGCTCCTTTATTCAAGCAAATACCAAAATCATTTGACAAAGCAATACCATGTGGAGACGTCATGAAAATTAAATCAGGTTTTAGTTTCTCAATAGCTTGAGTAGCATCAATCATTGCTTTGTGAAGATCTTTGGCTTCTTTTGGAAGTCCCTTTTTCTTAGGGTCAAGTATCATTGACCCATGTGGAAGTATAAATGCCCCAACAATAACCATTTGACTATCCTCTGAAAATGAATGAGGATATAAAACTAGATTCATTTCATTTATTTAGTTTTTCGTCGAGAGTGTCCTCTAAAAATATTGAGATTTACAAGTATAGAGAATAAAAAAAAACTAAACTGGGATAAAGAATCTATTTGGTTGATACTTTTATCCCGTCAAATTTCATCATTGGAGTTGTAAGATAACCATTTGTTAAATGATATTCCTTACCAATTCCACTGATATTATTAACTAACTCAAAGACATTACCTGAAATTGAAACTCCAGATACTGGAACAGTTATTTCTCCATCCTCTATGAGGTAAGCCCCTTTTGCTACACCAGAGAAAATACCATTCTGAAAACGAACAGTTCCTGTATAATTATGGACAATTAGGCCTTTCTTTGTATCACCTATCATCTCATCTTCAGGCATATCACCTGCAAGAATCCAAGGTGAATTTGGTAAAATCATAGATGGTTTTTGAGTGAAAGATGGGTTAGCACCAAATGATCGAGTAGCATTCCCAGTTGGTTTTAATTTCTCTTTATTCGCTGTTTGTTGATTGTGTAAGAAAGTCTGTAAAACTCCATCTTTAATAATATCAATGTCTTCAGTTGGGTTGCCTTCAGCATCAAATGATTTGACTCCTCCACCACCGGAAAGATCAAACGGTTTATCGACTAATTGAAGTCTTTCATCAGTAACCTTGTCTGCTAAACGATCCTTCCAAAATGAAGTTCCTCTTTGACGCCAATCTGCAGAAACAGCTAAAGCTAGGACAAATCCAACAGGATTCATCATAGCATCTGATCTAAAAATGACTGGGCCTTCGAATTCTTTCAAGAGTTCTTGATTCAAACCATCAATGGCTCTTTTGCCTAGTCTTTCACCAACTTCTGTGAAATTTGTTTCACGTTTTCTTGAAAAAGTAGTTTCAAATGTAAATGCACCTGCTTTCTCCTTATCACTAGCAATTGCAATCAAGCCTGCTTGGTAATTTACACTTTTTCTCTCAACATTCACATCATTTGAATTTTGAATTGCAACACCTGAGGTGCTCAAAGTAAAGCTACTTAATGTAGTTTTTATCCGAGAATCAATACTAGTAAATCCTTTAATGAAATCTAAACCATCAGTAATTATAGCATCTACATCAAGATTTGCTAATTTCTCATTGTAAACTCCTTCAAGTGGTTTAACATTCTGTTTCTTGGCGAAACCAATACCTTCTATTTTCGGTGAAAGCTTTGCGACTACAAATGCTTCATCAGCTGTTTTTTGTAATGCTTCTTGTGTGATTATATTTGTAGATGAGAAACCCTCTGAACCTTCATGGATTATTCTTATACCAACACCAAGCTCTTCTTTTGCTCTTTGTGTACCAATACTTGTACCATCCAGTAAGACTTGTTTTTGATTGTTATAAGCAAAGTAGATCTCAGCAGAATCCATGCCTTTCTTAGAGCAATATTTCAGTACTTTATTTCCAATATCTAATGCATCGTCGAACATTTAGTTTCCTCCTAAAATTACTTTGCATGCAAGTAATCCTCCACCCGCATCGACCTTCGCTGCTTGTTCTTTACCACAGAAACCAGTTCCAATGTTAAGTTTAAGTTCTTTGCCAATACCCATTGTTGAAGAAAGAACTTCAAATGCGTTGCCTGTCATTGTGGGTCCTACAAAAACTTTGTCAGTTAATTTTCCATTTTTAATTTCAATAGCTTGACCAGTTCCTACCATAAATTCGCCTGAAGTATCTGCAGAGCCATTCATCATTCCTGTAACGAACAATCCATCTTTTACGACTTCGAATAATTCTTCTTCAGTCATGTCTCCAGGAGCAATGTAAGTATTCCTCATACGAACTAAAGGTTCGTCATCGAAATTGAAAGCACGAGCATTACCTGTTGGTTTCATATTCATTTTAGCAGCATACATACGATTATTGAGGAAATCAGTTAAGACTCCTTCTTTAATGATCTCAACTTTTCTTCCCTTAGTACCTTCATCATCATACATTAACCAACCACTGCCATCATCAATTACTGGTTCATCAATCATTGTAACGAGTTCAGAACAGACTTTTTGTCCTATCTTGCCTTTTAAGAAACTTCCAGCTTCAACGAGATCTGCTTCTGAACAATGACCAACTGCTTCGTGAGCAATGATTCCAACACTTGTATGATCAATTACAACATTTGTTGATCCGCCCGGAGGTAAATCAGCTTCTAAATTCTTTAAAGCCTTTTCAGAAGCAAATTTTGCTAGCTCTGAAAGTGGGTGTTCATCAAGTAACTCAAATCCTTTAGCCTTACTCCAAGCTTCTTGGTAAGGGGCAATTTTAGTTTCTCTAGAAGCGATTGCTAATGCCCTAACTGTAGGGATCATTGTTGCTTGCTCAATTAATGTTCCTTCATTGTTACCAATTATTCTATGATCAATAATTTCATCATAACCTAGTGTATAGCTTTTGATGTCTTCATAGTCTTTGTATACCTTTTCTGCTTCCTTAATCATGTTGATTTTTTGTTCCACAGAAATGTCTGCCAACGATTTAATCCTAGGGGAAATTGCTTTATCAGTATGTGATTTCACATCTGCAAAGGTGATTTTTTCTTTTTTCGATTCTGCTGCGCCCTTAGCTAATTTCGTTGCGTGTTCAATAATTGTCTTCAAATCTTTCAGTTCAATAGAAGTTGTTGAAGCAAAACCTAAAGCACCATTGTATAAGACACGAGTACACAACCCTCTTCGAGAACCAGTGTTTGCTGTTAATTCTCCATCTCGGGATTGGTAATTCGCTACATACTTGTTTTGGTAACGAACATCTATAAAGTCAGCATTGAGTTTCTTTCCGTATTCAATGCCTTTTAGAATAACGTCTTTCATTTTTTCACATCATTTTCTAGTAATCAAAATTTTACTTAGCAATATCAATAATTTATACTTATGTTCATTTACTTATGGTCAGTTATAAAAAGCATTTTTGACATATCTGACCAAAGAGTGCCCAATAACTTAACTTATGATAATCCTTAATTAGTTTCAGAAAGTGTTATCTTTGAAAGTAATTGCATAAAAACGGGTAGTTGGTTACATGGTTGGATTCATAGAGAAAATGAAACTATTCTACAAAATGATTTTTCTTAATAGACGATCCACAATTGCCATGTTTCTAGGTCTTGGTATAAGTCTAGCATTAATAGCTGAAAGCCTAATGTTTATGTACAGTTTTCAATATGGAGCTTTTGAGGGCTTTTATAATGGTGTACCTTCCCAGCAGTTCACAGTAAGTATTTCAGCTTATGATATACGTGGAGAAATAGAGGGATCAATCCCAAAATTACATGAAATATCTGAAAGAGCAATTGAAAATTCAGAGCTCTCTGATAGAATTTTAAAAATAGATTATTTCTTGGATCGAGCTTTCTTTCTATCTGTAAACTCAACGGCTGGTAATCGAATGATTCTCCCGGATATTCATATGTACGGTGTGCCATCTGATTATTTTAGTGCTTTAAGTGATATGATGTTCAACGGAACCATACCACACCAAGTTGGTCAAGTCATTGGTGTATTTGAAAAATCTACTATTGAAGCAACTAATCTCAGTAGTATGGGATCTTTTATTGGTTGGACTCCTATTTTTCCTATGTCTTATGAATCAGTAATTGAATTGGGTGTTCCTTTAGGTGGAAGAGAATTTAATATCTCAGGACTAGTAACCAAAGATGCTTTTAGTAATGCTAAAGGAATACTTGAAGA
>JAHLVZ010000123.1 GCA_019058165.1 Candidatus Heimdallarchaeota archaeon | reverse complement strand
AGGTTGATGTAATATCTCAGTACAGCTGTAAATATTCACTGTATTAAAAGAGCTCTTTCCTCCATACTAATGTAGAAGCAAATTAGATGGAGATTGCTGAGGTGAACAGTTTAATGAAGAACTTAGAAATGGAGCTAGAAAACATATCTGGTCCTTCTGATGTGAGTTCGGATCTAGGACAATTCATGGGAATAAACGATGATGTGTTAGGTATAGGTATTTACAGCTTATTTGGAAATTCCTTATTTACAAGCTCCAAAAATGAAGATGGTGATGTAGGTCTCACTGCTTTCAAATCCCTTCTTTGTATGGTTGGAAACCAAATAGATTTCATTTTACCACCAGAGAAGAATGTACAATTCATAGCTCCCGAAGACATCTTGGTAGGTGTTACAAAAATTAGTCCGGACAAAATATTCGCAGTTGTTTTGGAACGAAACGCTAGAATTTCTACCATAGTACCCAATATCTTGAGAATGTCAAAGTTATTGAAAGGTATTGCTAAAAAGACTGGTTCGCTTTCCAATTCAAAATGTAAAGAAGTTTGTCAAGAGACTATGACTAGATCGAAATATTCTCACAGAAAGAACATCGTTCGTAGATTCGCAGGTTAACATAGCTTCCCTTTCCCCTTCTTTTTAATCATCTTTTCTTTATTTAGTATCTGCCCATTTTAGATGAGGGAAATTTGAATTCCTCCAAATAATTGAAATCTCCACATCATCAAAAAGATTTTAATTGAATAAATTGGAAATGAGAGATACAAAGATAGGTAAAAAGTTAAAAATAGCTTAATTACGCTATACTCATTACTAACTGAAAAAGGTCATAAGTATGTCAAGTCGGAAAAACAAAGTGCTCCTTATTTTTGCACTAACAATAATAACAATGAACATATTCGCATTGACTCAGATTAGTGGTTTCGCAAATAATCAATCTGATAATGAAACAACTCTCCCTTCAATTGATGAAGGTATAACCAGTGGCATTGACAAGCCTTTAGTGCCAACTGGAAACGTTAGTGAAATCCCTAACATGAATTTATGGGACATTTCAATCAATGTTACTAGGTCGGTATCACTATTTGATTTTGGTTACTTTGGAGTTAATGATACTTATCAGATTGAAAAACATGATAATCTAACAATGCCCATTTTCCGATTTGCCTATCCTAAGATTTGGTCTTCAAATCTGATCGTTATGAAGGCTAGAACTATGTGGTATACCGCGGAAAACCGTTTAAACGACACTGAAGTATATGTTGAATATGAGAATGAGGACTTTACATTTTATGCTGTAGATCTTGTTCCTGCACTTACTAATAGTTCACAGTATTATACTGTCAATGTCTTCTCAGCAATTTTAAGACCATATACTGTAATAGAATACGTTGAGCAAGTAGAAGGTGAAGTATCAGGATTATTTATGCGCAATGGAATTCTCTTCAATTTCAGCTTAATACCACATTTAACAAAGAAAATAGACAATTGTCAAACTTCCTTTAACAAAGCACAAAACGGCGGATTAATTGAAAAGTATGTTTACCCAATCAATGCAACTACTGGTTCTGCTACATTCATTTATTCGCCTGTTTTCAATACTCGTCCTTACAATTTCTCAGAACCCTATAATCCTGATTCCGAAGATTATGCTTACAGAGGAAGAGTTGGTGCATGGTTGGGACACACTACGCCTATTGAAGCTTTAAATTACAAGAGACAAATCATTTTAGAAAACTGGTATTACGCAAGTATACATGAAGAAATAACAATACAAAGTTTTGGTGTAAATCCAGATGAAAAAATCTGGGACTTGGTTATTTCCCAAACCTTTTATACTTTCGCATTGATAGAGTTCCCCATATATATCGATAATGCTGAAAACACAGAAGATAATCTTGAAAACGTAAAAGTCTCGGATCATCTGGGTGAATTACCAGCACCAGGAGGGAAAGCCCCTGTAGGACGGCTAAATAGGATGAATATATATTTGCGAGTTCCTCTGATGGGTGGAGATACTAAGAAAATTGAAATAGATTATAAAATGCAACTCGAAGAAATAATAGATTTCGAAAAATCTGAATTTATTCTAAACACACTTGGTGTGCCAAAATGCGATTTCCATATTCAAAATTTTGAATTAGAAATTATCTTCCCACAAGGAGCAAGATTCCAATATGTAACTTTTGGCAACAGAGCACTCGATTATGTTGAAGATAAAACAGGAGTTTTCCTAAATATTGGTCGTCGAAATACCGTTTCCTTTAGTCTAGTCAATGTAAGCTCATTTGAGAATCTCGATCTTCGAGCTGGGTATCTCATGTCAGATTTAACCTATTTCATACAACCCTTAACACTTGCATTAATAGTTTTCATTGCTTGTCTTGTTTACATAGGTGCTAGAGTACTCAGAAAAGATGTTATTGAGAAAGTAATTATCACTCCTGAAGAAAAGACTGAAATTCCTATCGATTTAATACAACAATTCGTAGAAAAATACGAAGAGAAAACAGCTCTTCAAACAAGAATTACCAATCTCGATGAGAATCGTCGAAAGAAGAAGGTTAAAGCAAAAGAATATGATAAGCAAAGAAAGATTCTCGAAGCTAAAATGCGAGAACTCATAAGATCTTTAGACACAACAAAACGAGATCTCAAAGAGAAAGGTCGTAAATACTTCGATGTAATCCAGAAAATCGAAATCAGCGAAGAAAAACGAACAAGTGTTGAACGAAGCATACAAGACTTACGAATAAGATACATTCGAGAAAAACAAATTTCAAAGGATGCTTACATAAGAATCTTGAGAGATTATCAAAATCAAATCGAGAAATTTGAAAGAGATATTGACAAAGAAATTATCAATCTCCGTCTCTTAATAGAACATGAAGCAACAGACGATTAAAACGTCTTTGCATCTTTTTATTTTTTCTAAAGATAAGAGGTCACTAGGTTTATTCAATCCATCCTTTCATTATACGATCACAATTTTCGCAAATGAATTTGGTTGCATCTACTTTTTCACCTTTCTTTGGAAGTGGGAATTTCTTTAACCCACATTTACAAACATATTCATGAATTCTAGCAGGATTACCATAAACCAATGCATGAGGTGGAACATCTTTAGTTACTACACTTCCTGATCCTATCATACAAAATTCGCCAATTGTTAGACCACAAATGATAACTGCATTAGCTCCTATTGATGCTCCATCTTTCACAATTGTCTCTACGATTTTCCATTCCGGATTAAATGCTCGGGGATAAAAATCATTAGTAAAGACCATATGTGGTCCAAGAAAAACATTGTTTCCGATTGTAACTCCTTGATAAACTGAAACTCTATTCTGGATTTTAACATTATGGCCAATTTTTACTCCGGTATCAATATACACTCCTTTCCCAAGAACACAGCTTCTCCCAAGTTCCGAATTATTTCTTACATGTGCGTGATGCCAAACACTAGTTCCTTCGCCTATCTTTGCACCATCTTCAACTATCGCTGTAGGATGGATTCTAACGTTTTTTCTGTCTTCTGTCATTTAACCATCTTCCTTAGTTTTTGGTTCATCAGTTTTCTTTTCATCCCATTCTTCTTCAATCTTTTCTATCTCTTGTTCTTGATCTTCTGGTGGTTCTTCTTTACCCTTCTTCCATTTTCTAACAAGTAGAACGATCTCCAGAGCAATAAAACCTACAAGTAAAATATCAGCAATAATAAACAAATAAGAGACTTCAGGAAGTTCCCGTAAGACTCTCACTTCCATAATGATCAAAGCTGGCAATAAAGCAAAAAAAGTTGCAATACTTGCAATTGTGAAAATTTTATCACCTTTCATTTGAAATCACATATGGAAAAAGTTTCTAACTATTTTAATTCATCGGAAAGATAGAAAAAGATAACATGCATTCAATGTAAATTTCTTGTTGATTCTCTTAATAAAAAGAAATGAAATCCTTAAATAAGAACAGAGAGTCTGCCTTGATTAGGATGGTTAAGAGTGGAAAGATTTTTCGTTGAAACATTCGGCTGCACTGCAAATACTTCAGCAACAGAATTAATGAGTTATTTACTAAATGAATGTGGATACGAAAAGGTTTCAGAAATTAGCAAAGCTGATTTTATTCTCATAAACACTTGTGTAGTTAAAGCCCCAACAGAAAGTAAGATCAAAGACCTGTTAGAAAAACTTTATCGAGAATCTCCATTGATTGTTTCTGGGTGTTTACCTCAAGTAATGGCTGATTGGTGTCACCAAACTTTACCTCAAGCAGCTTTACTAGGAGTTGATCATTTCGGAGAAATTTGTCAAGCAGCAAAGAGTACTCTGGAAGGAAAACCCTTTGAATTAATCACACGTAAAAAGGAATTTTGTGATGAAATTCTGAGAGATAGAGATCGACCATTAACAGGCATCTTGGAAATCTCCAAAGGTTGTACTGGTCTTTGTGCGTATTGTATTGTGCGAATAGCCAAGGGACCACTTGTGTCAAAATCATCATATCAGATTCTGCAAGAAGCGAAGGTTGCATTAGCAGAAGGGTGCAAAGAGCTCTGGTTAACTGCACAAGATACAGCATCTTATGGTGTAGATATAAACACAAGTCTACCTTATTTACTCGAGAGCCTTGTTGATTTACCAGAGGATTTTCTAGTCCGAATTGGTATGATGAACGTTGATTATGCATACAGAATACTAGAGCCATTGAAGTCCTTACTACAACATCCCAAAGTGTATTCATTTCTTCACATTCCACTGCAATCCGGCAGTAATTCTGTCCTGAAGAAAATGAATAGAAAATACACAATTAATGAATTCAAGGATTTAGTCGAACAACTGCGTAAAGAAATCAATCTCTCATTATCGACAGATATTATTGTAGGATTCCCAGGGGAAACAGAAGAGGATTTTGAGCAGACATTGCAGGTGCTGGATGAAATTCAATTTGACGTTGTGAACATCTCAAAATATGGTGATAGAAAAGGAACAGAAGCAAGCAAATCAAAAGAAAAACTTCCCACTGAGATTACAAAAAAAAGGTCCGTTGCTCTCACAAAAAAAGTTCATGAAATGTCCTTAACACGGAATAAAAATTGGATAGGTTGGGATGGAACTGCTTTAGCTCTAAGAAGGGATGAGAGATCCGCTGCTACTTTACTTCGAAATAAATCTTACAAATTAATAGCTGTAGACAACCCTACTTTAGAACTAGGAAAATGGTATAATATTCGCATAACAGATGCTCTTAAAACTCGCTTAGTGGGTTCGGTAATATAACAACTAATTGAATAGAAACAAATACTGTTAATTCAAGATATAATACACTAGTTGATTTCCATGGTGAAAATAGATTTACACATTCACACGAATTACTCAGATGGCACAGATTCCCCAGAGGAACTCATACGTCAAGCTGAAAAAATCGGCTTAGATGGTCTTGGAATTACTGATCACGATACTTTTGGTGGGTTACATAAAGCCTTAGAAATTGAAACTGACATAATAATTGTTCCTGGGATTGAGATATCAACTAGTAAAGGACACATTTTAGCTTATGGGGTGACAGACGGAGAATTCGAAATGGGATTAACTCCGAAAGAAACAGTAGATATTATTCATCGAAATGGTGGAATTGCAGTAGCAGCTCATCCTTTTGATTATGTTCGTTATGGTATAAAAGACGAGATCTTTAAGATAAATATTGATGCTGTAGAAGTAATCAATGCTTGTATCACTTTCAAGCATTTCAATAAAATGGCGTTTGAAGCAGCATTAAAACTAGATTTGCCAATGACTGCAGGTAGCGATGGTCACTCCCTTGAAGAAATAGGAAAAGCTTGGACAGATTTTCTGGTTGAACCCGAAACTTGGCAAGATGTTGTTTCCATGATTCTTAAGAAAGAAACTATTCCGGTTGGTGGAAGGCATCCGCTATTTTCATCGAAAGCAAAACGTTGGTGGAAAGCGTATAAGAAAAGAAATGAACGACCTGTCCCGCTTAAAAAGATTCGAATGCCTAAAGAAAAGAAATCTACTAGTCCTAATAAGAAATAAGTAAATTAGTTATACAAAATTGTCTTTGAATTCTTCATCACTTTTCAACAAGGATAGAATTTTGCTACTCGGTTTTTCTAATTTGGGAAGCATCTTCGATGTATCAACAATGTACTTTTTAGGATTAGAACAAATCTTCTTGATGATTTTCTTGGTTTCAGGGATTGTTTGAGTTGAATAACTTGGAAAACCTTTCTCTTCTATGAATTGTTGTGGTTCCAAATGACGCCAGAAATAAGTGATAGAAGGGATGCCAAGGAGTGCAGACTCTCGAGCCATTGTTCCACCACCAGTGATCAAAACATCAGCATTGGAATATAATTCTAAAAAGTGATAGCCAGTTTTAGGAATAATTATTTTATCTTCAAATTTCTCTAATAAAATCTCTTTCTGAGCTTCATATCTTGGGAATGCTAGAATTTTCCCAGAATAATGCTTCACAGCTTCTTCCAGAATCTCAAGATAAGGTTTTGCATCTTTATCCTTCATATAAGTAGCAAAGCTTTCTTCTGGTCGAAAGACTAGATATCTTTCCTCTTTACTTTCTTCTCTTTTCTTCAAGAAGCGTTTGTAGTTCTCAATTGTAATATATTCAACTTCATCAACACCTGCATATTGGTGAATTATTTCTGGTTGAGCTCCTAAACGAATGAAATCTTCTTTATTAATACAAGAGGGAGTAATTAGGTATCTCGCAAGTGAAAAAGTTAAACGGGCAACTGGAATGGAATGTGCTGTGTCATTCAAGAGAATCAATGGTATACCAAGACCAAAAGCGACTCGAGCAGCATCAGGAGAAGAAAACGAAATTGCTGCTAAAGGTTTTGGTGTGTGATCAGCTATGTGTTCGGCTAATTCAACCACTCGTTTAGCACTGGCTATAAGTTTGCCAGCTAAGCTTTTACCACCATATATCCCAAAAGTAGCAGGAGAAATATTTCGATGTTTGAAGATATCTGCAATATAATCATGTTTCCTAGTGGTAAAATGTGCATCTATTCCAAACTCTTTGAGTTTCTCACCAAATGCTAGAAAGAGCATTGCTTGTTTTGGAGTTAACACTTCAAACCAAATGACTTTTCTCTCAACCATTAACTTCTGCCAACTTTAGACCATTCTTTTCCATGAATTGCAAATCTTCTTTGAAGAATGCTTTGATTAAAGTATTCCAAACAATTAACCAAAAGAGAAACAATAACCCAGCTACAAATGCTGAGACAACATTAAATGTTAAAGGATAATCCTGTAGGGAAATAAATAACCCATTTTCGTCGAAAAATATGAAGAAAATAAATGTAATAATTAAGAGAAGAAAGCCCCAAATAATAAGAATGGTTTTTATAGGTCCCCAAGCAGCTAAGAAGATTTTTCGAGCATTCAAGACAAGACCACCAAGTTAATTTTGATTCAAGAACATTTTTGCGTTTAATAATTTATTGTTCACTTATTTCTAGTTTCTTAATAAAAATCGTTCAGAGGGTATATATAAAATAAAGTGCATATTTTTAATAGAGAAAAGAATTATAGGACAAACTAATTACGAACCAAAGGATTAAGACAAAAAATGGCTGTAATTGAAGCAGGATTAATAGTAAATGGGATGCCTATAATTAGAAGCGTTTATTATCCAAATGAAAAAGAGGTTGACCCATTCATTAGAACAGGATTGTTCACAGCCATACAGACTTTTGCAGCAACAGCATTTAATGATGAAGCAGAAGAAATGAAACTGAAAAGATACTCGCTAATCATCAAAGACCTTGATCCAGGAAGTAAAGAACAATTACTATTATACACAGTCGCTGAAAAAGGGACAGATTTTGTGGAAGTAAAGAAACGATTAGCCAACCTAGAGAAGAAACTAGACCTTGACCGAGTAATCCTAGATTCACCAGTGATGACCAGTGAATTAAAACAAATCAAGAAAATGATCGATAAAGAATTGAAAGATTTATGCTTGAAACCAGCAGATAGAGCAAAAGGCGTTTTTGGTTGATTTATTTTAATTCTGAATAATTAATTTTCTAGTATCAAATTCGATTTTTGTAGTAGACAGAAATCTTTAAAATGGAGAATTTCACAGAAAAGACTACTCAAAGAACTGAGTAAGGAAACCGGCCTTAACTCAGCTTGGCTAGAGTGCTCGGCTGTAGACTTTGTCGCTCCAATGAATCGATGATTTGGAGTCAGCCAGTATTCACTGCAAGGCAGGAACCGAGATAAAAATCTGATGGTCAGATTTTTTCGGAATGTCCGGAGTTCGAATCTCCGAGGCCGGACCAATTTTCTTTCTTCTTAAAACCATAATTCTTTTATTTTTGGAAGAATTCTGAGATTAAGCATTCCACAGAGAAGAAAAAATTGGCAAACAATCTCATCTTAGGAATAATACTTGCACTAGCTGGAGGAATTGCAAATAACTCTGGTGCTCTTCTGCAAAAATTTGCTATAAATAAAATACCGAAAGAAGAGAGAGATAATGGGTTCTACAAAAAATTATTCAGAAGTCCTTACTGGGTGATAGGTTTAATACTAATAATGGGTGCGAGTGGGGCTTTGATCTCTTTAGCTCAATTGTATATAGGGGGAGCATTAATTCCGGGTTTGATGGCAGTTGGAATGATAGTGTTAACAATAGGTGCAGTTAAGCTTCTTGGTGAAAAACTAAAACTAGTAGAATATATTGGCATTTTCATAATGATTATAGGCATTGTCTTGATAGGTCTAAGTGCTTTGGAAATTACAGATGATGATATGGTTAGTTTAGCAGGCACTAATTTCGTGATACGTTTAGCAATTTATTCAGTGGTATTT
>JAHLVZ010000122.1 GCA_019058165.1 Candidatus Heimdallarchaeota archaeon | reverse complement strand
ACCTCCTGCATCATTTACTCCTTTTGTAACAGCTTCTACAACACCTGTCTTACCGCTAACAAGTACGACGATATTCAAGGTTCTTCCAAGTGCAAAACCTAGTTTATATGAAAAATCCCAAGCAGACTTGTCTTGCTCTACATCCAAATCTAGGTTTTTACTGCCAACAACAGCAATTTGAAGCTTTCTCATGGATGAAAAGTAGTTTCAAGCTTTTTTTTATCTTTCGATGTCACTAATTTATTCATGTGATAGAATTATAAGGATAATTCATTAATAGTTGATGAAGGAATAAATTGTCTTAAAAGAACAGATATTTGCTTTCTGGGGTATAAAATTTGATTGTTAGAGATCCTGTGCATGGTGACATTAAATTCAGTAATAGTGAAGCGAGAGTTATTGATTGTTTGCAAGTTCAAAGATTGCGTGGTGTAAAACAACTTGGAACTACTTATTTGGTTTATCCCGGAGCAATGCATACTAGATTCGATCATTCGATAGGTACTAGTTTTTTAGCAAAGATAATAATTCAAAATGTGAAACAAAATGGTTTTCCAATAGATCAGGAAACTGAAGAACTCATCTCAATTGCAGGCATAGTTCATGATATAACCCATGTTCCATACGGACATACTTTTGAAGATGAACGAAAAATCTTTGAAAGACATGATAAAAGTGAAAACTTTAGGAAATTGCTTTCAAAAGGTGAGTTGGGAGACTTATTGGAGGAATTAGGTTACAAGAATGAAATCTTAAAAATGCTATCCCAAAAAGATCCCACTATAAGATCTCGAGATGATCCATGGAAAGGACAGGTTATTAATGATACAATTTGTGCTGACTTGTTGGATTATATCAGAAGAGATTGTTATTACACAGGAATAAACAAGAACTATGATAATCGTGTTTTCAATTATTTCATGGTAGAAGATGGAAAACTCGTTCTCAATTTTGTTAAGAACCGCATGGAACGTTCAGATGCGAGATCAGAAGTTTTGCATTTACTACGATTACGGTATTTCCTAACTGAAAGGGTTTATTTCCATCATGCTAAACTTTCTTCTGGAGCAATGATATCGAAAGCAGTTGAGCTAGCTGTAAAAGAAGGTCAAATATCTCGAGACGTTCTTTACACTCTAAATGATTGGACTTTGTTCAATTTTCTAAAAGGTTACCCGAAAGAGAAACCAAAGGACTCGCCAATCAGAAAATTAGTCGAGAGAGTAGAAAATAGACAGCTTCTGAAAAGGGCATATGTGTTATCAAGTGCAACTTTAAGCTCAAGAAAAAGCAGAGACGAATACATTAAGAAGTTTAATCCTCCAACCCCTGAAAGGGAACAAGTTGAAGATATGATAATAGATAGATTGCAAAAAATGACGAAGAAGAATTCAATAAACAAAGCTGATGTAATCATTCATTGTTTAAGCTCATCATCATTGAAAGAAGCAGAAGTACTAATTAAAAATAAAGACAAAAAGATCGTTCAATTAAATGTTAGACCTCATCCTTCTGCAGATATAAAAGCTATTGAAGATGGCTATGAAGATCTTTGGCGTATGTATGTTTTTGCGAATGCAAAATATGCTAAGGAAGTAAACAAAATATGTGAGGAAACATTTGGGAGAGATAGTGAATATTCTCCGAAGAAAAGAAGATGAAAAGAAATAAGGTGGAAAATTCTCACTTATTTCTAACTATTTCATTATATAATTCATTTAATTCGATTTTGTGTTTCCCTAATTTACCAGCAAAATTACCAGCTGAAATCTTCAAAACTCCTTTTACTTTTACAGCTTCTCTCATAGCAATCTTCATTGCATGTTTAACATCATTCATGCTTAAACCATTAATAATAATTTCAGGGATACTTACAACACCTTCTGGTACTAAGCTTTCATCTATTTGGTTTCTCAGGGTTGGACAATAAGGATGATTTGTTGTTGGACCAATATCAGGATGTGGTTGATTTTCATAAACAGTTTTTGATCCTGCAGAGCAAATGGCAAATGGAGTAATAATATAAGGGATATCTATTAATGCGTTCAAGATTCTTTTTCCAGCTTTCAAAGCAGCTTTTTCGGAATCACACATCAACCAGATATTCCCACCAGATACACCTAATTGATAACCAACTTCTCGTTCTATAAACCAATCACCCATCATCAATGGAATCTTTATCATTTTTCGATTATAAAGAACAGTTTCTGTTTGGTAGACATCACCACAATGACCCACATTTTCCATCAAATCTAGTTTTGTTTTAGATTCAAGAGCATTGAAAACGGTTGTAGTTGGAATTACTAAAATGCCTTGCCTAATCCTTAATCCAAGTTCTTTGTAAAACTTTTTCTTACTTTTCTCCGGATTGTTTGGATCCCAACCGCCCCAGATTTGAGTAATAAAACCATGATTCTTGTCTGGAGTTTCATCTCCTCGTATCCAACGTTCTAAACCAGCTTCAGTTCGACCGACTACAACTGAGGGTAAAGCTGTGCATTGAGCTGCGGTATATTGCATTAATTGTTCATCTCTTAATGTAACAATTAAGCGAACAACCATGCCTTCGAATGCTTCACAGTAAGTATCTTCGATTTCCACGCCTTCAAGGATCATGAGTTTGAAACCTCGTTGTTATTCTTCTGTTTGATTCTTATTGAAAAACATTTTGCTCTGATGAAGAGAAAAAGATTTGGTTGAAAAAACAGTCATTTCATTTCTTTACTTATTTGATCATTTAATTCAATTTCAACATCAGTTTCTAATTGAGCCAATCTCTTATCATCTACGAATTGTTCACCATTTCGATATCTTGTTCCCACAAATAAATCTGGTTCATATTCTCTTCCTCTCCAAGTTGTCTTCTTAGTGATAACCAATTCTAAGGCGGAATAACCCAATAAGAAACAAAACATGAAGAAAACAAGGGGATAAAAAGTATATGTAACCCATTGATGAGTTCCTTTCTTATTCCAATAAATGAACACTGATAAACCACAAGTAACATACAAGATAGATGCAAATAGAATATAGAGCCATTGGAGACCAACTGGATTAAGAAGATAAAATCTGATTGTTAGAGAAAGTGCCACAGGGGCAAACATTCCCCAGAGAAACCACAGTAATGCTCCAGTGATTTGTTTCGGAGGGGTAAGTTTTGTTCCTGGAAAGAGACATTTTTTCCAACCATTCCAACATTGTTTTGGTGAATCTGGATACATACGTGTATAGACTAGTTTGGAGCCATCAATAAAAAACAGACGTCTAAGTCTCGTTTTTACCATTCGAGCTAAAGCAAGATCTTCAACAATTGAACCTTTTAGTGCTTCATGCCCACCAAATGCTTCATAATCTTTGCGATTAAAAAGCATATATTGTCCTGAAGCGGTATAACTCTTCTGTTTATCAGGATTGTTTACACTATTTCTTCCACCATATGTCAAATTGGATGCGAAATAGAAAACAGGGTTTATACTTTCCCACCAGCTTTTAATTCTTTGAAATGGGAAAACACTTACTAACGCAGCATTTCTTTCCAATGCAACTTTAATGTAATGTTTGAGAGATTCTGGAGTATGCTCTGTATCTGCATCTACAAAGAGTAAATAGTCACCTTTTGCTTCTTTATATCCTAAATGACAACCCCAATTCTTTCCAACCCAACCATGTGGAACCACTTTATCTACTACAACTTTATCAACAAATGTTTTTGCCATTTCAATTGTTCTATCAGATGACCCACCATCTGAAACGATTATTTCATATCTAGAATAATTCAACTCTTTCAGAGATTGCAAACAAAGCGCAATATTTCTCTCTTCATTATAAGTAGGTACAATTATACTTACGAAAGGTTGCTTGTAATCATCTTTAATTGATTTTTTTGGCATTACACCTTTCTTGCCACTTATGGTTCCTAGAAAATAGAACAAAGCAAAAAATACTAAAATTAAATAACCACTTCCACCAATAATTAGGAATAGTTGCACTGCAGTAATCAAATTGCCTTATCTCCTGATTAATTTCAAGCCATTTTTTTTACTAAAGTTCTATATTTTGAATTATTTATCTAGTGACTAAAGCATTAAACAAAGGACTATTTATAATTTTTCAATCATTGTCCTTATTGAGTAGCTAATAATATTATATGTATATAAAATATTGCCAAACTTTTTATGTAAAAATAAATTTTCTTTATGAGTAAGATTATAAATAAAAGGTTGATTGATTAGTAAATCATGGAAGTTATGTTATGTTTTCACTAGGTTTGAATTCTTTTAAATCAGTAAGAGTGGGACAAAAAACTGAACGTGTAACAAAGAAGTATTCTAAGTTAGCGTATGATACCTGGAAAAATGTTATCAAGAATTTCAACATAGATTTTAAATTGTTTCTAGAAGAAAATGTTGAAAAACTAGCTGAATATGAGAATTCCCTTGTTTTTATGGAAATGCATGCTTTTACTAAGAGATTAGCAAATGTGCAAAACTTGGCATCTTGGGGTTTTTATCATTCTGCACTCTTAGAGCTTCGATTTATGTTAGAAACAACAATCCTAGCATTTTATCTAGATAATCAATTGCCAAATACAGATCATTCTGAGAAAATCAAGCTCATGCAGAAACATAAAGGGGAACTCTGGGGTCAACGTCTCCGTAGACGAACCTACATGTATGATAAGCAATTTGGTGACGAAGTAGAGAAAATCATTCAAGCTATTAATGTTTCTATAGATGAATACATGGCTGATAATTCTGTTGAGATTTGGAAGGAGAAAACCTTACCCTTTAGTGAGAAAGATTTCAATGAATGTGTTTTTCATAGCAAAAATGCAACAGCACTAAATGTAAAGCATTTCTTGAAATCCTTTGAAGAATTCAAATACAATGGACCAATGATTATTACTCAAAAAGATGTTGAGAAAACTAAAGAAGAAACTGATCCAGGAACTGAAGCTAAAACAGAATAGCTAAACTGAGAAGAGAATTATTGAGAATTAGTAATAGAAAACTCTCATTTCTTAATTATTTAAAACATTATTTTTTTAACCTTTAAATAAAATAACATTATTAAGAATATCTAACTCGGAGCCAGTTAAATGAAATTTGAAAAAATAGTTTCTAAGGGAATATCAAGTAATTCATATTTTATTGCTTCTTCATCAGAAGCAGTTGTAATTGATCCACGTAGAGATGTTGAAATTTATTTGGAATATGCTCAAACTCATAACGTAAGAATAACAACAATTTTCGATACGCATCGAAACGAGGATTTTGTTAATGGCTCTCCTCAACTCGCCTATATGACTGGAGCAGAAATCTATCATGGTCATAAGCTTGATTTTAAATATGGTAATCCAGTAAAAGAAGGAGATAGATTCCAATTAGATGATCTTGAATTTGGAATCCTGGAAACTCCAGGACATACGCCAGAGAGTATATCCATAACTGTGAAAACTGATTCCGACCCTGAGAATCCTATTATGGTATGTACTGGTGATGCTTTATTTGCTGGAGATGTTGGAAGAATTGATTTCTATCGAGATGAGAAAAAACAACTCGAAGCTGCTAACTGGCTGTATAATAGTTTATTCAATAAGCTCTTAAAATTAAATGAAGGAACTATAGTTTTACCTGCTCATGGTGCAGGGTCGATTTGTGGTGGAGGAATTAGTGGTTTACCTTTTACGACCATTGGATATGAAAAGAGAACAAATGCTCCTTTACAATTATCAAAAGAGGAATTCATTAAATACAAATCAAAAGAGAAATTTGAAATCGCTCCAAATATGAGATACATTGAAAAATTCAACTTGGAAGGAGCTCCTATTCTTAAAAGTGAAATAAGACCACACGCTTTAACAGTTGAAGAAGTAAAAGAATACATGTCTAAGGATATTCAAATCGTAGATATTCGAGAACCAGAGAGTTTTGCTGGTGGCCACATAGAAAATACTTTGAGCATCTGGAAAAATGGCTTACCTACTTTTGCTTTGTGGATGTTGGATTATGAAAAACCGATTATAATAATTAAAAGTACTCATCAAGAAATAAATCAAAGTATAAATTACTTGATTAGATTAGGATTTGATAATATAATTGGATATCTGCAAGGATTCAGAAATTGGTATATGGCTGGAGAGAATTATCATGAAACAAAGGTCTGGTCTGTCCATGAATTGAAAAAGAATCTAGATGATGAAGACCTCTATATTTTGGATGTTAGAACTGAACATAGTTTAAAGGAAAATGGTCAAATAAAAGGATCTAAGCATATTTTTCTAGGAAATCTTCCACAGAGATTCAATGACATCCCAAAAGACAAAAAAATAATAGTATATTGTGATTCAGGTTTCAAAACATTTACTGGGGTAAGCTACTTGCACGAAAAAGGTTTCAAAGATGTTATCGGAGTTTTCGGAAGTATAAGTGCATGGAAGAATGCGGGATATCCCATAAAGGAAGAAGATTGATTTCCAGTAAATTAATCATTTTCCAGAAGAAAAAAAGAGAATCCAATAAATAGAAATAATAATATACACAACTTGCAACTAAAATATAATTAATCTTAACAACTCATAAACCAACTAGGAGGGCTCTAAGATTAAACATAAAGAGCTAGTGAACGAAATAAACAAAATATGTACCAATGAAGACACTCCATGTCGTTTAACATTTAAGATTGGTGAGAATTTACAATCATTTAATAGTGTTGTTGAAATTTTCACTCAAGCAGGATTCACTGTACAAGAATTCATTGATGATCATATGTGCATTCTCGCTCGAGAAAAAGAAGGCATAAATGAAGCTGTAAAAATTGAAAGAAATAATGTCCAGATTCAAGCATGGAAAAATACATTAAAAGAACTTTGCGATCAATTATCTGAACATTGTAAGGAATTCGAAGAGAGCTAAAATAGTTTTAAAAAAAACAATTCACATTCCATTTAAGCTTCACTTAAAATTAGATTTAAATTCCCATAGTAATGATAGTGAGCTAATTGAAAACAAGTTTATACAGGTAGAGATGATTTAGATGTCTAAAAATCCAGATGAAATTTCATTTGAAATTATGAACTCAGAAAACAAGATGATTTTCCTTGTTGGTATTTTCAAAGATTTCACCGCATATAATTTTGCAGTGGATCTTAATTATTCATACTTAGATTTTAATTCCTTTTTGCATGAAAATAGAATAGATTCACAGCATTTTCAAAAATCAGATGCAGCAAGAGAAGCTAGCATAAGAATTAGTATTGATCAATGGACACAAAAAGTAGCTCATAGAGAACAAAAAGGGACAATAATTATCGATGGATTTGACCCGGAAAAAATCCCTGATTTGTTGACCAGAAGTCTATTGATGCAAGAATTACTTTATCTCTCAAAGAAAAGTTCAAAGCTGCAAACCCATTTAGTTTTTGTAATTGATCTAAAAAATGGCGCTCTTGAAGAGCAAATATTGCCGAAAATTCTGGAGAACGGATATATAATAAATGCTGATTAGTAATTCTTTTTTTTTACCTAATATTTGAGTGAATGAATTGAAAGAGATGACGAGGATATCCGAAGCAAAAATAAAGAAATTCCGCGAAAAAATTTTCGCTTGGTGGAAAAAAAACAAAAGACTTCTACCCTGGCGTGAAACAACGAATCCTTATTACATTATGATTTCGGAAATAATGTTGCAACAAACACAAGTGAATCGCTCTGTAGAGAAATACTTAGAATTCATTAAAAACTATCCAAAAATAGAAAAGTTAGCTGAAGCATCTATTTCTTCTGTATTAACAAATTGGTCCGGTTTAGGCTATAATAGAAGAGCTCTTTGGTTACATGAAGCAGCAAATCAAATAGTGAAACTAAAAGAATTTCCAAAAACACAAGAAGAATTGCAGAAATTAAAAGGGATAGGGCCGTATACTTCGAGATCAATTCTTATTTTTGCATTCAATTATGATATTGCTACTGTGGATACAAATATTAGAAGAATTCTAATAACAGAAAATTTTGCAAAAGAACAAACAAAAGAAAAAGAGCTATTTACCATAGCTCAAAAACTTCTTCCGAAAGGAAAAGCAAGAGACTGGCATAATGCGTTAATGGATTATGGATCACTTGTTTTAACTTCAGCAAAAACTGGAATAAAACCAAAAACAACAACTTCTAGCAATTCAAAAGAAAACCGACTATTCAGGGGTCTTATTGTAAAATATCTAACAAGAAATTCTAAAGCAAAAAAAGAGCAATTAGTAAAAGAATGTAATATTCCAACTGAAAAAATAAATGATATTTTAGTAGGTTTAATAGCTGATGGTTTGGTAGCAAAAACAAAAGAAGACTATACGTTACCGGTTTAAAAAATAAAGAGAAAAAAATGTAAGATGAAGGAAAAGAATTCCTTCTAATCTAATTTTACTATGATTTGATTGAGTTCTGAAAGCAAGTCATTGAATTGTAATTTTTCACACATCTTAATATCATGTGTAATTCGTTCGCTCATTTCTTTAATTGCCTTCTTAGTGGTAACTCGAGAGTCTAATTGATTCAACCATGCATTATATTCTTCAATGTTCTTTTCAATTTCTTTGTGAGAAGTTAACCAGATCTTATTACCAACAAGAGTCAAACCTTTGGCTTGGGAAAATTCATTGACAAGCTGCTTAACATCACCCTTGTTCAATTTCTTATCTACATGAACAGAAATTTCCTTGATGGATAAGCTCTCAAGACCGTCACTCTTCTGTTTAGCAATGAAACGAAACATCTTCTGTTCAGGACGAGTAGTCCAATAAACAACAAAGAATATCGCTAAGAGAATCAAAACACCAATAGCAGAGCTAGTACCAATAGCAACTAGGATAGTAGTTAGACGTTGACGAGGATAGCTACTAGATTCAAGTGGGTCAGTGCCCTCAAGAATTTCTTCATAATCAGAATATGTATCATAA
>JAHLVZ010000121.1 GCA_019058165.1 Candidatus Heimdallarchaeota archaeon | reverse complement strand
AAACAGAACAGTATGTAGTTTTAGCAGGACAAAAACGTACATTTGAACTCATAGAATCTGCTGATAAGGTTTTCAAAATCGATGATCACATTGCATCCACATTTTCCGGCTACTCAGCAGATGGACGAGCTTTACTCCAAAGAGCAAGAATCGAAGCACAAATTGAAAGAATCACTTATGGTGAAATGATTGATCCTGAAGTGCTTTCTGAAAAAATAGGTGACTATTTACAATCCTTCACACAATACGGCGGCGTACGACCGTTTGGTATTGCTGTCTTATTTGGTAGTGTCTATGAACGAGAACCTTCTTTGTATTTCATAGATCCTGGTGGGGCTATTTTCAGCTGTCTTGCTACTGCAATTGGTTCAAACGAAGCAGCAGCAAAAGAGGTTCTAAAGAAAGGTTACAAGAGGAATCTTACCAAGAAAGCAGCAATTAAATTAGCTCTTGATGCTCTCAAAGCAGCTGTAGAGGACGATGAAACCGTACTTATCGCTGAGATGGCTATTATTGAGACAAAAGATGGATTAGTCCAAGTTTTAAGTCAAAAAGACATTGATGAGATATTAAAAGCATAATCTCATTAATCCCTTTTTTTCTTTTATTTTTTTTAAAGTATAATATTTCCATATTTTTTATTAGCTTTTGATTTTTCGGAGTAAGTTAGGTAAATCTCTTAGAAAAGGTATGATATAGTCTGGCTTTATTTGCTTGAAAGAATGCTGTGCAATTTCTTTGAATTCTCCTAGGACACCAACAACTTTAACATTTGCTTTTCTACTTGCAATTATATCAGATGGCATATCCCCAACATACAAACACTCTCTCGTAGATAATCCTAATCCTTTGACTCCTTTCAAAATTCCTTCGGGGTGAGGTTTTGTATGAATACAATCCTCTTGAGTTATTAGGACATCAAATTCCTTCAAGATTGGTATTTGCTCTAAGGCTTTGTTAATGATCTCTCTCTTAGCAGATGTAACCAATCCTAGTTTGTAGTCATTTGCTAGAAGGTTCAAAGTCTCAATTGCTCCTGGTTGAGGAACGATATTCATTTTGCATTTGTTATACATTATTACTCCGTTTATCATAAATTTCATTCTTTGATAGAAATTTAATCCCGGAATCCAAGAAACTTTGGCAACTAATTGTGGTATATATAATGGACTTATTTTCTCTGTTGCTGCAAGAAATTTTTGAGCTGTATCAAAAAGTGCTACAATGACTACTTCTCTTTTAATATCTGGTTTTACTTTCTTTAATGCATAAAGATAGGACCAACCTACTCGAGCCATTAAGGAGGAAATAACTCCATCGAAGTCAAATAATAGTCCCTTAATACCATGAGTAGTCATTTAGAATCCTCTTGAACATCATCTTTTGCTTAAATTCACATTCATTAAAAGTTATAGTTATGTTCAATTTTCTCTCGAGAAAGAAGAATAATGATTCAAAAAATTCATTGTCGAAATATTCATTTAACTATACCTAACTTAATCTACTACAGTGATTTTCAAAATAAAGGAAGTGAAAGGGTAAATATGTCTGAACACGAGAAAACACTTACGGAATACATTCAGGAACTCAAATCAGAAGATGCAAACGTTCGAATTAAAGCAGCGGTAGCTCTTGGAGATTGGGGAAATGATCGGGCGGTAACTCCTCTTATAGAGGCACTTTTACATCCGGATGAAAATTTGAGGCGTACATCTGCTAGAGCACTAAAAGAAATTTCCAATAGGCGTTCAATTGAACCATTAATTACTGTACTTTTAGATGATTCTTCTGCAGAAGTAAGAGCAGAAGCAGCATTTGCTTTGGGATATTTTACTAGATATAGTTTTGAAATTGATAACTTATTTTTAGCATTAAAGGATGAGCACTATTTAGTCCGTCAGAACGTAGCTTTTGCTTTAGGGAGAATTAAACGACGAAAGGCAGTGAAATCCTTAATTGATATTCTGAAAACTGATGAAAATTACCATGTAAGAGAAATGGCTGCTTGGGCTTTGGGTGAAATCAAAGATAAACGAGCTACTGAAGTATTAGTCTCTGCGTTAAATGATGAGCGGTTATCTGTTAGGAAAAATGTTGCGTATGCATTAGGTCGGATACAAGATAGTGCAGCAGGTAATGCATTAAAACTACAAATGGTAAAGGAAGGTGAATCCAAGGATGCTTCTTGGGCACTTTCTAAAATTCTAAAGAAAAGAGACGCAATAGCTGCTTTAAAAGATGCTTACAAGAAGATGCGAAAAGAGAATTTTATTAATGATTGCATTGAAATCTGTAGAACTCTCTATAATTTAGATAGTAAATCTGCAGAGAAATTCCTTAAAGAAATGTTAGAAGATGAAGACCTCTCACAATATTATGATGCACTAAAAGCTGTGTATTAACCAAGAACAAAGAAATATTGATTACTCGTCATCCTTATCAACTGACACTATAACAGTGTTAAGAACGTCATCTAGTAATGGTCGATCCTCTGGTTCAAGTGGTGGACCATCAATTATTTTTACTTCACCTATTTTTGGGGGTTCGCCTAGATCTCTTGTACCTCGTCTAGCAGGAGCAACTGTAGTAGCTCTGGATTGCGAAATTGCTCGAGTTAACTTGGATTCAAGTTGATCGATTCTTTTTATTAATTGCAAGACTTCTTCTTTGCTCATTTCAGCTGTTTTATGTTCTGTACTTTGTTCGCCTTTTGGAATTATTTTACTAAACCTCATTCCTAACTCTTCGATTTTCTGAATTATTTTTTCGTTAGCTTCTTCAGACAATTGATGAACGATTTGAGCGTTTGACTCGGATTCAACTGGGGGTTGTGGTCGAAATTGTTCTTTAACTTCTACAAAGTATTCCCACAATTCATTCAATTTTGTAGTTGCAGTGTCATCTGAACCTGAGAAGGTTTTCGAATAAGTTTGAGGTGGAGTTTTCGTAGAAATTAATCCAAAGTGTTTCTCATGAAAAGCAGCAATAGATTTTGTAAGAATGTCAGCAGCAGAGGAATAATGAGTTAGTAAATCCTCGATTTGATCTTTGGTCTCCGAATTATACTCATACTCGAGATAAAACTTCAGTTCTCTTGTTCTTCGACCACTCATCAATACAATGCTCCAGTTTGTAATTAACCTGCAATTAGACAATAAATTCTATTTCTACATAAGTATTTCACGATTTAAAATCAAAAAGGCATTGGTTTTCAATTGTTAAATTGCCTTTCTTCATTCATGTTTTTAGCTCTCATCGTTTAAATAACCATTCTTCATCTTTAAATAATTCATGAGCAATTCTGTTTGCATTTTCATGTTCCACATCTATAATTTTTTCATGAATTAATTCAATATCTAAAACAGAGCTTAGACCATTTATCATAGCATTTCTGATTTTCTCAAATGATGGGGCAACACCTAGTTCAACCTCTAAGCTTGAAACTCGCTCTTTTGCTGAGGAAATCATTTTTGCTTTAAATTTCTCATCAGGAACAACTAATAGTGAAAACATTTTTTCAACATTTACTTTCCTAAGAATTGTTCCGTGCTGCAAAATCACACCGCTCTTTCTTGTAAGAGCACTCCCCGAAATCTTCTTACCATTACTCTTTAAGTTAATGTCATTTATTGGTCTGAATTCTGCATCTATCCCTAATTCTGTTAATCCAAGAACAACTCCTCCACAAATTTTCTCATATATCTTTGATATATCTTGAGGTAATCTTGGATCTTCATCAAGACAATTCACTGAATACGTTAATTCTCCTTCAAAATCGTGATATACTGCCCCCCCACCTGTGATCCTTCTAATATAATCTACTTCTTTCTCTTTACAATTCTCAATATTCACTACCTTATTCATAGATTGAAAATAACCAATTGAGACGGCAGAAGGTTTCCAACGATAAAGTCTTATTGTATTTCTAGCTTTGCGTGCTGCTACAGCTTCTTGAATCGCTTTATCTAGTCCCATATTGTAATAACAATCTGCAGCATTTTCTACCCAAATCAATCGCCATTTTTCTTCAGACATATAGTTACATTCCTTGATTGAAATATGAAACTTTTCAACTTCAAAAATAAAATATTATCCTCAAGCTCAATAATAGAATGGAAAACCACCCCAGAGAAACCAGAAGTATAGAATAATAGATCCAATACTTAACAAAGTACCAATAACAGCAATTATTATTGATTGTCTGATTCTTGGACTGGTGCTACCAAGTTTTTTTGCATTCATAGCAAAAATTATTGTTAAAATAAGGAATATTACACTTCCACCACAAAAAGTTAACCAAGCAAATATCCCAGCCATCCTTAATTTCGCTTCAGCTTGTTGCTGCTGTGTAGTTGCTCCTATAACATAAACAGGGTGTTGTCCTGGAGCAGATTGAGCAGGTACTCTATATTGCTGGGTTGGTGGTTGACTATAAGTTGGCTGTTGTGGTTGTGAATAGGAACTCTTCTTTTCTTCTGCATTGCTTCCGCAAAAACCACAGAATTGCACTCCTTTTTCTAAAAGTGCTCCGCAATTAGGGCAAATAATGAATTTTTCTTCAGACATGTTTTCATCCCCTGTAATTTTGATGTCCTTATGGATTCTAACATAATTATGTACGCTTTATATATATTGCTTTTTAATTTTAAAAATAATTTTCTTTAAAAGGAATCAATAAGAGATTTTCTTACAACAGCAATATCCTCTTCCGTAAGCTCTACTGGAAAATTATACAGATCCTTTCCAGGGGATTCATTATAAAAGGGTCTATTACAATGAGGACACCCACTAGTTCTGAAAGGTTTTCCATAAGATATTACTTGTTCTATTTCCTCCTTCTTAACACAAAAATCAAGAATTTGGTCTCTTTGTTCATCTTTCCTCCTAAAGGTAATTTTTGAAAAGGATGTTTTTCCGGCATTGATCAAATAACGAGCCAATTGTATTCTTCTGTAGCTTTCAATATCTGGTTGCGGATGCTTTTCTAATGGTGTTCCTTTTACTGGTGTAAATGCAAATAACCCAACAGTAACATTTTGTTCATGGAATTTCTGTAAAAATTGGATTGCTTCTTTCTCAGTTTCTCCTAGTCCAATAATCAAATGTGTACTAACAAATCTTTTGCCAAAAATTCCCACTGCATCTTGTATTGCCTGTTCCATGGTGTTCCAAGAAATGTTGGTTCCCCTCTTTTTTCCTTTGATTTCATCATACAATTCAGGTGTAGCGCAATCAAAGGATATTCCAACTCTTGTAACTCCAAATTTCTTCATTTTCTGGAATATTTCTTTTGTTATAGGATAACAACAAACAGTTAATGGTGTTGAAACTTTATTTTCAGAGAATCTTCTAAGAATTTCTAGTAAATCTTCATCGGATTTTTCATATCTAACCGTTTGAATGCAGATTCGTTTCAATCCTGTTTCTTGAGTAATTATTCGATCAATAATTTCATCAAGATTATAAGTAGGCCACAACACTCTTGAGAGTCCGTCTCTTCTACCTGCACTTTCTTTTGCTTGAGGACAAAAACTACAATTCGATAAACAATTAGTATCTGAATACATCAGCAAATAAGCTGTCGTTGGTTTAGCTTGCAAAAGTATTTTTTCCAAACCAAGTACTGCTGCTGTTCCTATTGATGCTCTTATTTTCAAGAATTTACTTCCTCAATATTATGCAATTAGGTTTAATCTAATTCTTGATTTAAATCAAGTATTATTTTAATTAATTCCTCCAAATCAGAAATAACTATTTTTGATTTAGAGATTTTATTGAAATCTTCTCGAGAGAACATTCCCATTTTACCAATAAATACTATATCGTTATTTTGTGCTCTTTCACAGTCTTTTAAGGAATCCCCCACATAAACTAGTTCTTCTGCATTAAGATTAAACTCTTTCTTTAGGAAATCGAAATGATCCTTCCCTTTTTCAAATCCCATTCTATATCCCACTATTTGATCTACAATTAATTCATTTTTTTCGCAATACTTCTCAATAATAGGTTGAGTTGTCGAACTAGAAATTGCTACAAGATAATCCATTTCTCTGAGTAAATCAATTGTTTTTTTAGCATCATTGAATAGAGGTAAATCAAATATACTTTCGATTTTTTCTTTTTCAAATTGAGATATTACTTCCTCATTATTTGAATCATCAGGGAATATTAATTCCATTTGTTGTTCAAAAGGTAATCCGGTTGTGATTTGATATTTTGTCCTTGCATCCTCTGTCTCTAGCTCATAGTATTTCACCATTAATTTGACGGCAATATTCTCTAACGTGGGCATCGTATCGGCTGTAGTACCATCGAAATCTAGAGTAACTAGTTTAATCATTTTGAAGCTCCTTATAATGTAGATGTAGTGATTTTCTTTAATTGCTCTTCTTAATTGAATCTTTGGTTTAAAATGAAGGTTTAGGAATTATTAGCAGTTTAATTCATGATAATAGGGAAAAAATCTAAAAAGTAAAATAAGAACCACTCATATCATCATTTGGTGGTTCTCAAATGAATAAAGTAGTTGTAATTACAGGAGCATCCTCTGGCTTAGGTTTATCTCATGCTATTTTTCTAACAGCCAAAGGATATACAGTCTTTGGAACAAGTCGTAGAAGTCAAACACTTGATAATAAGAAATTGAAAGAGGAATTTGTTAGAGATCATACGAAATGGAAATTCGCAAACAAAGAAAAAACCGTTGTTAAACCAACAAAAAATCTAATTCCCAAAAAAATCGAAAAAAACTTGGATGAATTAATTGACAAAATTAGGTTTTTCAATATGGATGTTACAGTTGATGACTCAGTAAAAAATGCCATAAGTGAAATGGAAACTGAAGCAAAAAAAATCAATGACCGAGGGATTGACATTCTAATCAACAACGCTGGCATTAGTTTCTTCAGAAGTGCAGAAGTATTGTCTATGGAAAATTGGAAAACAACATTTGACACTAATTTGTTTGGTATGGTTAGAGTTGTAAAAGCTGTTTTACCATTCATGAGAGAGAGAAGAGCGGGACGAATAATCAATACAAGTACACTTGGAGCATTAGCAGTTATCCCATTTCAATCTCATTATTCCGCATCAAAGATTGCGATAAAAGCTTTTAGTGAAGGATTGCGTGTTGAGGTTAAGAAATTCAATATTAAGGTTTCAACAATTCTGCCAAGTGACATTAACACTGCATTCAATACAAACATGCATGCGATTTCAACATCAATGGATCCTACTACAAAATCAGTGGATTTAGAGAAGATGATTAATCAATCTCCTACTACTCCTGATTCACCTTACTATGAATATCTAAATCCTGTTTGGAGACTTATAGTGAAGAATCTTATTGTTGCTCCTCCACCATTAGTGATTTCAAAGAAACTCTATAGAATAATTAAAGCCAGAAAACCTCGAGTAAATTACCACGCAGGTGATCCCATACAAAGATTCTTAGTTTTCCTCATTCGTCGAGTAGTAACAGATGAAATTGTTGATTGGTTATTACCTTTATACTTCGGTCTAAAATGAGTTCAATCCACTCTGGAAAAACATATTAAATCAAAAAAATACTGTTGTTCAGAGGGAGAAAATGAAACTCTTCAGAAAGCTACGTACTTACATGAAAATGGTTTTTCTTTATTTGACTAAGAGAATTGTAAGAAGGGAAGATTATCGAGAGGAATACAATACAGTTGCTTCAACATATCATAATTGGCTTAATAAAATGAATAAACACACGAATACAATTCTCAAGATAGATCATTTAAAAAACCGAAAGAATATCCACATTTTGGATTTTGCTTGTGGGACTGGGTATATCTCTGAATATGTTTTGTCAGCTATTAAAGATGCAACAGTGAAGATAACTGCAATTGATATTTCAGACAAAATGATTGAAATTGCAAGAGACAAAATTTCTGATACCAGATGTTCGTTCATTGTACAAGATGGTACAGATTTTCTCTTTGGGGAGGAAGATGAGAAATATGATGCAATATTTTGTGGTTATGCTTTACCTTATTTTAATCATAAAAAGGTGATTAAGGACTTCCATCGAATTTCAAAGAAAGATGGCACCGCTCACTTCATAACAAATTGTAAGGGGACTTTGAAAGGAATTGATGAGATTTACATTGATACGATGAAAGAATACCCATCATCCTTGAACAAAATAATGGAGATAAGATATCAATTACCTAATAATCAAAATGATTTAAAATCTTGGTTTGAGAGAAGAAATTTCTCAACTATTTTTCTGGATACAGTTGAAGAGATAGTAAGTTTTAGTACTCCTGAAGATTTGTACAAATGGTTGAAGGATACTGGTGCCATCGCTGGAACTGGTCATATCTTCTCTGAAGACACGGAAATTGTTGAATCTATTATTGACAAAATCAAGAATCGATGCTACTATGAGGATAAATATTGCATAAATCATAAATTCATCCAAGGAATTTTCAAGAAAGAATAGATTTACACTTTTTGATTTTGAGGAAAGAACCTTTATCATTCTATGAGTAATTACTTTTCTGCTGAGAGTTAAGATGACAATTGCGGATGAACCTAAAGAAGAAATTAAAGAAAAAATCCGTTATATGAGTATAGATGTCTTTAGAGGTTTAGCAATTGCTGCTATGATTTTTGTTAATATGGCTACTATACGATCACTTCAAAGTTACGAAAAATAAAAGCTATTTTCTACAACCACAAGGAAAGAATGCATTCTTCTTATTTGTGATTCAACCAATTTTCTTAGGATTAGCAACTTTAATTTTAAAACATGATGCACATGTCGCACTAGTCTTTTTCTTTGGATTTCTTAATGTAGCAATAATATGGTTAGCAGGATTTCTTATGGATAAATACAAAGTCTACATAATAATATAAAAAAAGAAGGAGAAAGCACTCACTGAGTGCTATATTTTTTCTAATCTTGTAAATCTTTAATGAATGGCAAAACTTCATTATATAACCATTCAGGCCAGAGTTTCTTAGCTACATCGAGTTTGAT
>JAHLVZ010000120.1 GCA_019058165.1 Candidatus Heimdallarchaeota archaeon | reverse complement strand
AGCAGTAGAGAGTACGAAAGGGTTTTCAGTTAGGAGTGGAGTGTACGGGAACTACATCATAAGCGCTTTTCAGGACTCTGGGATACAAGTCTATGACTGCACAGATCCTCTGCAACCAATGATTTGTAAGGATTACGACTTTCCGAACTGGCAACTCTATATTGAGGGAAATATTCAGGACATGGAGATTGTAGGAGACAGACTATTCACTGGGGGAAAAGAACTCTATGTTTTCGACATCAGCAAACCTCAAAAACTGAAACGGATTGCACGGTTACCCATCGGAGATCAAAATCTTAGTCAAATAATAGTAGCAAATAATTACCTCTACTTAACCATTGACAACAATATCAGAATTTACTCGTACGTTGAGAATTCTTTGGGGCGGAATCTGGGGATAGGTATCGGTGTGGGACTAACAATAGTGGTTGGAGCTTCGATGTTTATCAGGTGGAAGAAGAAAAAGGGGTAATGCAGCATGGAAATAAGCAATATCGAACCTGAAGTGGAGGATCTCAGAAAGAAAAGATTCGCTAATAGTGCAAAGTACATTAAAGCATCTTTCATTCTTGGAATCGTGGTTCTTCTTCTCTCGGTAGTCTATATATTTGAAGCATCCTATTTATATCCAATTGTAAAAAGATTACCAGATCATTTGAAGAAATTACCTACCTATGTTAATGGAGCTTTCCTCTTAGTACCTGCAGTAGTAGGAACCATTTTAGGAGGACTTTCTTTTCGAAAAGAACGAAATATCTATGGAATTCTTGGCTTCATCTTTAATCTCGTTGTGATTGGGTTCGCTATAATTATGTTTGTTGCTACATACCTATTTAATTATTAATTTCTTTTTTTTTTGTGTTTTTTTTGTTTCGTTCTTTTCCTTACAAATTCTTTGTCTTGGTTGTAACGTAATAGAAAAATAGAATAAAGTAAACAACCAATATAATATTAATAGTATTACTTAGCTTGTTTGTGGTGATGGGAGTTTTGAAAAGAAATGAAAACAAATGCATGGGAAGAAGGCATTCAGTCACTACGCTACTCAAGGTGCTATTTATTTCCTCTATTTTACTTGTCGTTTCAATGAATAATACAATTATTATGGGTGAGGGATTTTTCATCATAGATGAAATAAGTTTTACTTTGCTTGAAGAAGGGGAACGTGGAACTGTATTAACTGTTCAAGATGATTTACTGTATCTTTTTGTATCAAATTCAACACAAGAAGGATCATTTGCAGATTCTATTCGTATAGTTGATGTTCAACAACCGGAAAATCCAGAAGTTGTTGGAAGGTATGATTTAGATAAAGATGATTATGTTGTAGATTTTAAAATTAAAGATAACATTGCCTACATTCTAAGACAAATTTTCTATTCAGGAGGAATTAATTGGACAGTAACGCTTCTTAACATTACTAACCCATCTAATCCCGTTGAATTGGGAATTTCAGCTGTGGAAACAGCAATAAGTTATATTTTTGGTTTGGGTTCCTGGTGTCTGGTAAATTATGAAAATTACACATATGTTAGCACAGATTTCGAGTTGATAATTTTTAATACAAGCAATCCAACTTTACCTTTGAAAGTAGCAAATTATACTTCAACAGGTGGAGAATTACATGTCAATTTAGATTTTTTGTACCTAGTTTCCAATGGGGTTAAAATCTATAATATAACCAATCCAATAAATCCTGTTTTTTTAGGTGAAGTGAATAGTACGAAACATACGATAGCTGGTAGTGATTTGTATGGCAACTATATCATCAACGCTTTTTGGCATTCTGGGATACAAGTCTATAATTGTACTGATCCATTTCATCCAATTATTTGTTGGAATTTCGACTTTCCTGACAATGAATTCTTTCCGGAAGGAACCATTCATGACATGAAGATAATTGGTGATAGATTATTTACAGGTGCAAATAGATTAAATGTCTTTGATATAAACAATCCTCAAGAAGTAAAAAGGATTGCTCGATTAAAAATCGGAGGTAAAGCTATAGATCGATTAGTAGTTTCAGAGGATTATATTTATCTAACCATTTGGGGAAGAATCAAATTCTACTCATACAGTGAGAACAATCTTCCACGTAACATTGGTATAGGAATTAGTATTGGATTACCGATTGTAATTGTTGCTTCTCTTCTAATCCGGAGAAAAAGACGTTAAATTGTGCTTGAATTTTGTTGCTAAAAATTCTTTGTCTTGGTTGTAAAGTAAAAAATTGTTCCTGGCTCACAAGGACCTAAGATTTTTTTGCAGCTCTAACAAACATCCTTTGCGGATTAGGGTAATGTGTAAGATAACAAAGGATGCGAAAAAAAGAAAAAAGCATGAGGGTTTAGAAAACTATTGGTGCCGGGAAATTATAATCTATTAATAATTCAAATACTGTAGTTTCATCACCACCAGTAATGTATTCTTCTGTATAATTCCATAGATTTTGCCAATCAGTATAATCATAATACTGTCCGCTGTATTGAGTTGAAGGAGCACTATTATCAAAATAATAGATAGATATACCAGAATTAAATAATGATAAAGAGGTTGTATGATTTAACTGCCAAATACCCAAAATCAAACTATTACTAGCTTCATCGCCAAAATGATAACTTTTACCTTCTTGATTGGTTTCACTATTTGGAATAGTTAGTCTTAAATTGAAATCATCCCATTTACCATTTCCATTTGAATCTGAATTGATTATGATGATGAAATCCATAGAATGCAAATCTACCTTAAAATCAGTTTCCTTAGGCTTTGTGTTATCAAAGAAATCCCAATTATCTCTTAGACCTTTGCTTTTTATTACAAAAACAGAATGAGCAATTGCTTTCCCACCAATATCTGGAACATCAATAAAGAGAATGATTTTATCATCTGCTGAATTCAATTCTTTTCCATCAATTCGCAAATAAAGCTCATTTGAGAAATTACTTATTGTTATGGGAACAATTATTCCTAGTAACAATGAAATTGGTAATAGTATAATAATACCTAGTTTGAAAAATTTGGAGTGAACGAAATCCTTCCCCAATTGCTTCACCATGTATATATTGTCTATAATGTTAGAAAAAGATATTCTTATTTTTGCTTATTTTAATGCCAAATCATGTCTTATTTATAAACTCCAAGTATTTGACGACATAAAGTATAATCCATGTAAATTTGATAAAAAATTCTTTGTCTTGGTTGTAAAGTAGGGGAAAATTTGAAAATCTCTTTGTCATTTCCTTTTTTTCTTAGAATTTCTTTCAGTGAATCAGAATTCATCTTGTTGGTTTAATTGTGGAGGTATTTTCTTGGAAAGTTTGACGAAATGTGGTCTGAGACTCAGAAAGTTTAGATAATTAAACTAAATACTTTGAGTATTGATAAACATTTGATCCACAGTTTGAGGAATGTCTAGTTATGAATATCAATTTCCACAAAGAATAGAATTATTTTTAGTGTGTTAGGGTCTTATATTTAGTGGGGTCGGGTTAATCATTAGTCAAAACAAGGAGAAACCAACTAAAACAACTTATGCTTTTAGAAACACTCTTCGTATTTTTCTAAAAACAGGAAAAAAGAGATTACTAATCACTATTTTAACTGGTACTTTAATTTTCCTTGCATTAACAATGTTATTCACGACATGGTTTTCTTATAGATATAATTTCTTTTTCAATTATATGAATTCCAACCATAATTGGCGAAGTGATCAGCGAATAAGTTATTTTGATAGTGCTATTCAAACAACCCCATTTAGTCTTCCAATTAATTATCTTGATAGTCAAATAACACATCATTTAGGAAATTTAAATTCAATTATTCCTGATGTTGGCAGTAATCACACTGCAGCTTTGAGTTCACAACTTTATATCTTTGTCAATGTTACGGAAGAAATTTGGTTCAACTGTGAATTGATGACTTTCGATAATGACACACTTGTAGGTTTATCTCACGCTTTAGTTGAAGGTAGGATGCCTTTGAATACTTCAGAAATTATTTATAACAGGCGAAATGCTACTAGTTTTATTGCTTTAAATGATACAATACCATTTAGGGGAGAGGACTCTACGGATGCTATTCCCCGAAATTTGACAGTTGTAGGTATTGTTGAAAATGTAGCAAATATTTTCTATTTTGATGGTTTTTCTTTTGATATTGTGAGTCGATCGATTATCAGCTGGGGAGGATATTTTCCATCCTCATTTGATGAAAACTTTTTCACAACAAATGATGCTTTTGTAAATACTCTGAATGAGTATGAAGACTATAATGGACTCTTCACTTTTCTCATTGATTTTGATTATCAATTTACAGCTGCTCATGTTAGAAACATCTATCAATATCTCCGGAATTACCTGGATTTCCAAATTTACTATTATGAGTTTGATTTCTGTGGAGATTTATACCTTTCATTGTATAGATTTCAAAGTAATTGGCTGTCTGAAACCGCGAGAGTTTTCTCTTCGAGTATTCCTGTTCTATTTCTATTCGGTCTCGTTTGTATCGAATCACTCAAAATAGGAACCCATGAATTGGAATCAAAGTTTAGATTGATGAAGGTACAAGGAGTAGAAAACAAGTCCATTAGGAGAATGATTTCTTTGGAAAATCTAACGATTTCCTCTGTGAGTTTCTTAGGAGGATCCATTCTAGGATTTTTCATAGGATATTTTGTATTTCTTGGCATGGGTAATTCATCGTTTGCTGATTATGTTTATTCTATAATTGAACCAGTAATTTTCATTACAATAATAGCTCTCTATCTTACATTGTTTGTTAGTGGTTTTCTGTTGGAAAATTCTCTTGCCAGAAAAACTGAAAAACTAACAGCTAGGCGTTATAAAGCTGAAAGAAAGAAGAAGTGGATTCGACGAATATTTACTGCTCAAGAATCACTATTATTTCTCCCTGGAGTAGGATTCTTCGTGATAGGAATTGCAGGATATGTTCTACTACCATTTATTGATGTCAGGTTCTACAGCGATATTATTTTTCAATTTGAGCTTGCTTTCATGTTTCTAATGGCTATTGGAGGATTATTTGCTCTCTCTGCAATTTTCTTATTGTTGACCAGATTTATCTCGATGTTTTGGACTTTTCTTGGTAAGAGAGTGTGGGATACTACTAAAAGCTATTTTGCCCTCACGCTTAAGCATTTATCCATCTACAGCAGGAATTATCAGCGAATTATGTTAGTTGTTTTCATGATAGGACTCGGTGTAACTCCTGGATTAATACTAAAGAAATCAGTGAACACACATATTCCTATGGAAGCAAAACTAGCGACTGGGTATTCAGATCTGTTAGTGACAAATTGGTTGCCACATTATGATCCAATTTATAATAATATTACTAGTACGGAGGGAATTGAAAAAGCTACAAAAGTATCAATTTATGAAATACAAAAATACGATGAATATATGAGTTACGAGAAAAGTTATTGGATAACTGTAGCCAGTATTCATAATACGACGGACTTTCTACAAGTAATTAATCATGAGCTGTTCAATCATACGACTTACACGAAGGATGATATCTTAGCGCTTCAAACAAATATGACCTATATGATGAATAAGAAATATGTAAAAGAAAACAAGTATGACAAAGGAAAAAACTTCACTACCTCATTCATTACAAGAGCTGGTTATTTACCATATAATATGACATATGTCAATAGTTTTGAAATGTTCCCCCTTTTAGAGAGAGCTGAATTATACGGATTTAGCAGATGGTTTGATGCTTTTAATTTAGTAACTAGTGAATTAACAATAGCTCAAATACTCAATAGAACTGATTACAATACACATGTTTATGATCAAAAATACTTATTGATCAAACTCTCAAATGATGCAAACGTAACTCAAATAAGCAATGAATTATTCGTAAAATATGGTCTGAGAACAAATACAAATATTGATGTTGAAAATCTGATTAATTCTGACATTAGTACTTTTGGCTTGAATTACTTTGTTATAGCTACAATTGTAACAGTTTTGATTGCTATTTTTTATGGATTTATTACAGCACGAAATATCTATACTGAACGATTGAGAATAATTGAAGCAGAATATCAGATTGGAGCGAAAAAACAGCAAATTTGGGCAGGATTTACTATAGAATTAATATTCATCATTGCTATTCCTTTAGCTTTATCATTTGGAGCAACAATTCCTATTCTAAATCGAGTTAGTGGACCACTTCTGAATGTGCATCAAATATTTCTCAAGTTCAAACCATGGTTGCCTTGGTGGTTAACTATCATCATAATTCTTCTATGTTATGTGACGTTAACAGGTGGCTGGCTAATGGAAATGATTCCATTAGTGAGAAGGTATCGACCAATAAAACAGGAGTGAAAAAAATGATTGAGTGCAAGGATTTAATCAAAATTTATCATGATGAAGACACTAATGTTCGTATTCCTGCTTTACGTGGTTGCGACTTGAGAGTTTATACTGGTGAAATTATTACCATTGTTGGTTCTAGCGGATCTGGAAAAACAACCCTTATTAACAATTTATCTGGTCTGGAATCAATTTCTAGTGGGAGTGTTCGTGTGGGCAACTATTTACTCGAGAATATGTCTGAAAAGGAATTCAATGATTACCGTTTGAAGATGATTGGAATTGTTGATCAATTCCCAGAGCGAACACTTTTCTTAGATGGAACTGTTTTGGATAATCTGAATTTCACTAGTGGTCTAATCACTAAGGATAGAAAACAATACTTAGATAATAATAAGATGATTCTTGAGAGATTAGGGATACTTCATCTAGCAGATCGATTAGTTAGACATCTTTCTGGTGGAGAAATGATTAGAACTGCTATTGCAAGTGCTTTAGCGAAGAATTGCCCAGTGTTATTATGTGACGAACCTACAGGACAATTGGACAGTGTAAACACTGAAAGGGTCAAAAGTCTTCTGAAGCAAATCACTCGAGATTATAATGTAACTGTTGTTGTAGTTACACACGACCCAAGATTTCAAGAAGGTGTTGACAAGACCTGTGAAATTTTGGATGGTAGAGTCTCAACCATTCTTGGTGTAGAGGAACAAATAGCCTACAGTGGGAAAACCTCATTTCCTCTCAAATTCAAGAGTCAACTAGATTCTACGAATAGTATACGTGTTCCTGATCTCATCTTGAAATCCTTGAAAATAGATAAGGATATCGATTTTGAATTATCAGAAAATGGCGAGGTAAAACTATTACATCCTACAGGAATTCAACCTGAGAAAATCGTTTTAGAGGAAGTCAAAGAACGACGAAAAATACTGACGATGGATCCGCTTCCAAAGAAGTATTTCTCGAAAAAAGAAATTGTCGTTCAGCTACACAATGTTTCTAAGATTTATACCAGTAATGGAACAGACGTTCAAGCTTTATCAGATATTAATCTTCAAGTGAGAAAAGGAGAAATTGTCTTCATTTTGGGACCTTCAGGCTCCGGGAAAACTACGCTTGTAAAACTGATAACTGGATTAGAAAGTTCAACTGATGGTGAAATCAAAATTATTGAAGAATTCTTTAGTAATCTCTCGGATTCTGAAAAAGCTGATTTTCGAAGAAATCAGATGGGATTAGTTTCGCAGCAAGGCAATTTGCATCCCTTTCTTACAATTGATGAGAATTTTTACTTGAAAGACATTTTTTCTGGTAAACGTTTCAAAGCTCAAACTTTAGATTCAAAGATTACTGAGCAATTAAAGAGGTTTGACATTGTTCATCGAATGGACTCCTACCCATTAGAAATATCTGGAGGAGAATTACAGAGAGCTTCTTTGGCAATAGCTAACAATGATTTCCCCCCCATTGTTGTCCTCGACGAACCAACAGCTAATCTGGATTCAGAATTAGCTGAACAAGCTATGAATCAAATTTATGAGCTTCATAGAAAAACTGCGATTACTTTTTTGATCGCAACACATGACATTAATCTCATTCGAGATGGAATTCGAGCAATTGAACTTGTAGATGGTAGGATAAATAATGATGGTTTAGTTGTATCAAAAATTAATAAAACGAATAAATGATTAATTTAATCTATCATTTTTTCTCCTTGATACAATAAATTTCGTGTTTAAAAAATCGTGGGTTCAAATCCCACTGGACTTGTACTGCTTACAATTTGTTTTTTTTTCTTTCTTTCGCAGAAAAATTCTTTGTCTTGGTTGTAAAGTGTTAGTTTTGATTTGTCATTTCTTTTTTCTTTTCTTTCTTCTTGTAATAAAAAGTGAGATAAGAAGAATTCCACTAAAAACGAAACTAATACTTATGGATGGAAAACCATTTGTTGTGGATTTGCTTAAATCAAATCCGGCATATGCCATGTATTCTTTTGCTTTCTGCAAGTCGTAGTCGTAACGAATAATGTCTGGGTTCAACCAAACTCCCATATTTGGTGGGAGAGGGTGGTCAATGATGGGGTATGTATTATTATAGTAAAATTCATTGATTTCCCTTCGATTCGTTGCATAATTGATCGCTTTCCTAATTGCTAAACCAATTGTGAGGGAAGGATTATTCGGACAAGGTGCAAGACTGCCTATATGCCCTCTTTGGTCATCCAGATTGAAAGCGAATAAGGACATTTCGTTTGATATTTTTTCCAGAACAACGATATTTGGGTCTTGCAGAAAAGTAGTTCTATTATCCTCTAATGAAGAAACATCGAAGAGATCTAACTGCCCCCAAGCAAATTCTTGGGCAGCTTCAATAAAATCAGGGAATTCACGAACTCGTAATTTAGTCAGAGCCCAAGTATCTCCGAAACGGTTTAGTAAGTCTAGATCATCTTTCACTACTGAATCATTGAATAACCAACAATTATTGTTCAGCACAAAGCTTGTTTCATTCCCCGCTTCATAGGATTCGAATTCAAATAACCCCGTTCCAAAACTTTCATTGGCATAGTAAGCCCACGAGGGATGTAAAACATCAGGAGTAACTCCATCGATTATTTGGGTTTGATTCAAATAAAACTCCGGTAAAATTCCTTTGTTTAAGTAAAACAAATACTCAGGATAAGGGTCATTTTCAGCAG
>JAHLVZ010000119.1 GCA_019058165.1 Candidatus Heimdallarchaeota archaeon | reverse complement strand
CATCTAAACCATGCACATAATAATATCATTACAAATAACATCTTTCCATTCAATAATTATCAAGGCATTAACATTCGGTATTCAAATTACAATGAAATAACCTATAATTTAATTCAAAATACACAACAACACGGAATAGCAATAGTTGGAGAAAATTCACATGATAATATTATCCATCATAATACTTTCATTAATAATTCACTAGCAGAAGAATATACAATTGATGGAGAAAGAACTGGAACTATAGGAAGCCAAGGTTACGATGAAGGATATAACAATTTTTGGTATGATGAAGAAGGAAAATATGGTAATCATTGGTCAGACTTAGAAGGAAGAAAAACCTATCCAATAGATGGTCCAGCAGAAGCTGAAGATATTTATCCTTTAGAATTAACCTACAATGAAAGTGCAGATATATCAGTTATAGCAATCATAACAGCAATAATTACTATCAGTGGTTTAGGTAAACTCCTTAAGAAGAAGAAAAAACAATAAGAAAATTACTTTTTCGCACATAATAGTTTTGAAAGAAAAATTTAAAACATAAGTTAGAACAAATGAAATACAAAATAGACCCGTAGTGTAGCGGCCCAGCATCGGGGACTTTGAAAGAAGTCCGGATGGCTCGGATTCCCAAGAATCCCTGGACGAGAGTTCAAATCTCTCCGGGTCTACCATTCTTATTTTTATTGCGATTTTCCAAGACTGTTAGTTTTATTTATGAACTGGAATCAAGAAGTGTTATTTTAGGAGTAGCGTTGTTAAAATGACAGATGAATTCATTCTCAACAATTTACGTATTAAGCATAAAGTAATTTCTGTTAAGCATTTCCAGGAATTACAATCAGATATTGAAAAAACTGAACAAGATGGAAATCTAAGTGATAATAAAGTGTTTAGATATTATATTGGTAATTTTAAATTCCAAGTTCCTGAAAGTCTCCCAGATGCAAAATACATTGTTGTACTTGCTATTGAACATAATCTCGCTAAGGTTAATTTTCACTTAAATGGTCAAAAGCATGAAATCATTTTCTCTTCCCCATATCATAATCTTGGAGTTTCAGTTGAGGAAATGGGTGAGTTGGTAGAGAGAGAAATTATCAAGGAAGCAGGTTTCAAAGTTGAACATAATAGAGCCATGCATATAAAGTTACTAGCAGTAAGAAGTGGCCTTGGGAGATATGGTAGAAATAATATTTGTTATGTTGAAGGTTTGGGAAGTTTTCTTTCAATATATACGTTCTTCACTGATTATGATTTTCAAGTAGATAATTGGCACGAACTGAGAATGCTTGATGAATGTGAAAATTGTTCTATTTGTTTTGATAATTGCCCAACAGGTGCTATCTCTGAAGAGAATTTTGTTATTGACATTGAGAAATGCATTCCATTATACAATGAGATTCAAGGTGAATTTCCAGATTGGTTTCAATCAGGTATTCATAGTTCACTTATGGGTTGCATTAGATGCCAGCAATACTGTCCTGCTAATGAGAAAGCAGTTGAGAAAATACTCCAATTAGAAGATATTACAGAGGAGGAAACCAAAATGATTTTGGATGGACGACTCGAAGAGCAACTGGCACTTTCAATTGGACGAAAGCTGAAGATGTTCGATAACGTTAAACATGTTGAATATTTCTTGCCCGTTATTAAAAGAAATCTTGAGGTATTATTGGATTAATCTCACCAAATTGATTTAAATTAGATTAAAGTTGTTGTTTAACAACTATAATTTCCGAAAAATTGATGAATGTAATTTAAAGGATGATTTTGGGAGAAGCTCTGAAAAAATGAAAGAAGAATTCATTTTAAATAATTTACTTGTTAAGCATAAAGTTATTTCAGTTAATCATTTGCAGGAATTACAAGCAGACATTGATAAGACTGAGCAGGATGGTAAACTAAGTAAACTTAAAACCTCTAGATCTTATATTAATGATTTTAAATTCCAGCTACCTAAAGATTTTCCAGAAGCAAAATATATTGTAATGTTAGCTATAGAACACAACCTTGCCAAGGTTAATTTTCTCTTAAATGGTCAAAAACATGAAATCATACTACCTCATGATTATAACAAACTTGGGGTTTCTGTAAAGGAATTAAGCGAATTAGTGGAAAAAGAAATTGTTAAGGAAGCTGGTTTCAAAGTCAAACATAATAGAACAATGCACTTAAAGCTAATTGCTGTAAGAAGTGGACTTGGGAAATACGGAAGAAACAATATTTGTTATGTTGATGGCTTAGGTAGTTTTCTTTCACTTTATTCATTCTTCACTGATTATGATTTTCAAGTTGACAATTGGTATGAATTGAGTATGATGGATGATTGCGAAGACTGTTCAATCTGTTCTGATAATTGTCCAACAGGTGCAATTCCAGATATAGATGATGATGAATTTATTATTGATGTCGAGAGTTGTCTGCCTTTTCATAACGAACTCCTCGGAGAGTTTCCTGATTGGATACCAATTGATGCTCATAATTCTCTTTTGGGTTGTATAAGATGTCAGCAATTTTGTCCTGTAAATTCAAAAGTAATTGAGAAGATAATTCGATTAGAGGATATTACAGAAGAAGAAACCAAAATGATTTTGGAAGGGAAAGATATCGATACATTGACTAAATCTATCGGTCAAAAATTAAGAATGTTTGATTCTTCTGTTGAATTTAAATTACCGATAATCAAAAGAAATCTTGAGGTATTGCTAAATAAATAGCAATTTTTCCTTATTCTTCTGTTATTTTAGATAAATACTCTTTGACTTTCTCTTCTAGTTTTTCAGTTGGAGTCATAATGAATAAACATTCTTTATCTCCCTTAGCCCTACAAGTTAATTCTCTTGCATCTAGTTCAATACCAAAACTCTCGCTACACCAACCCGAGGAATAACCAGCGTTCATTAAACAAATAGGTAAGTGTGAATTCTCTCCTCTAGCCAAAATATATGAGTCAGCTTCAAATGATTGAGGATGAGTATAAATCAAAAAGTAATTCTCATCTGGTGAAGGGTGCGATTCCGGTTTAATACTAACCTTTGCCCAACCAGTATAAGCGAAATGTATTGGTCCAGTTGACAATTTTTCTATTGGGTCATCAAATCCCATAGATAGGTGGAATTTCTTTGCATCCGATCTACCCAAAGATTTCGCTAGTTGATAGACTAGTTTCACCACATATGGATTATTTAATCCCCCTTCTAATTCTAACATTTTCGCTAATGCTTCAGGGAAACCAATTCTCATAGCTGCTGCTCTAATGAGAATGTATCTTTCTCCCCCAATTAAAATACGACCAGTTGATGGATCCCATTCAAGTAAATCGAAGTACTTTGCCACTTTTTCTTCTGCTTCTTTAAATTGACCTCTAATTTCATCTGGAACTTCTACTGTCTCAAGATCATCAGATTTCTTAGATTTTTTATTCTTCCTAATTCGATTTCTCAATTCTTAACTACCTCGAAAATACTATCATAAGGTGATTTCAGATTACCGATTTTGTCTTTAATTTCCTTTAATTCGACATCAATGTTTTTGTAGCCAAGAACATTCATTTTCGAATCTAAGTAAACTGTAAATTTATGCGAGCAAACATCCCCTTCAAAGATTCTGTGTTCTGCCAGTTTCAGACCAGTGATAAGTTTGGGAACAGATACTTGATTTTTATTGTGACAAATAGGACAAATAATTTGTACTTTACTTTTTAGTTGAGAATCTTCCAATATACCAAATTTAATCGATTCATCCATTAATAGATCAAAATCCTTAAGAAAATCTTCAGAAAATTCTTCGTCATTGATGTAGGAATTCCTCATGTTTTGTTTCAAATTTGCAATAAAAGCAGATAAATAAGAAGCCTCCTTATAGACGATCAAACGACTTTCTCGTTTGAATAATAATGATATTGAAAATCTTTTTTCTTTTCCACGTATATCACTTTTCTTCATGGTGAAGAATTGAGTAAAAGTAATGATATTTTCTTCTTGAATTGGTATTATTGATTCGTCAGTACTATAGTCTGCTTTCTCGGAATCTGTAAAAGAATATGATCCCACCATTGTCTTGAAGACAATTTTTTCGGCTAAATTTGGAGCAATTCCTTTAAAGCAGATTGCTTTAGGACCTTTTTTATCATCAAGGATTCCTACACAAATACCAATTATTTTGGTACCCTCCGTACTCGTTATCTTTTAGAATTGGTTCAAATTAATTAGTGTTAAGTTTAGGGCAAACTTATCTTTCCCCAAAATACCTTAAGTTTTAAATAATGACAGTAAAGCAAGATACCTAAGGAGAATCATTATGTCTAATCCATCTTTCGATCAGGCTCAAGCTTTTGAGCATTCTATAGTTACACATGGGAACGTTAGAATTACAGTACTCACTGCTAGATTGTTTCGAATTGAATATTCAAGCGTTAAAAAATTTGAGGATCGTCCAACTCAGGTTGTCTGGAATCGTCAATTTCCTGAAGTTCAAATGGAGATTAATAAAACAGATAATTCATTAGAAATAACTACAAGCGTACTGAAATTACGTTTTCTAAATACAATGAGTAAACCTTTGCCTTCTAATCTAATTATTACTGAGATTAATGAAGAATTCATTTGGCATCCAAACAAAAAAGATGCTGACAATCTAAAAGGAACAGTACGAACACTAGATGAAGCCGACGGTAAAATTTCATTAGAGGATGGATTAATCTCTAGAGCAGGATGGAGCGTAATCGATGATTCAAAATCTCTGATATTTACTCAAGAAGGATGGATAGAACCTCGAAAGAAACAAAAGTTTGATGTTTACTTCTTTGGTTATGGTATTGAATATCAAGAGTGTTTAAATGACTACTTTAAATTGAGCGGGAATGTACCTATGTTGCCACGCTGGATTCTTGGAAATTGGTGGTCACGGTATTGGGAGTACTCACAAAAAGGTGTTGAGCAACTAGTAAAGGAATTTAAAGAACAGGATATTCCCTTGTCGATTTTTATTATAGATATGGACTGGCATATAACAGATGTGAAAAATTACTGGAAGAATCCGGAGCATAGAGAAAAGGTTTCTAAAAAAATCATTCCTCCAATTCATGATGGTTGGACAGGATTCACCTGGAATGAGGATCTTTTCCCAAATTACAAAGAATTGCTTGAATTTCTCAAGGAACAGAATGTTCGTACAGCACTTAACTTGCACCCAGCGACTGGTATCTACCCGCATGAAATTCAATATTCTAAGATTTCTAATCGGTTAGGGCGAGATCCAAAAACCTGTAAGGCAATAGAATTTGATATAGCGAATCAGAAATTTGCTAAAGCGTATTTTGAAGAAATTCTTCACCCGTATCAGAAAGATGGAATAGATTTCTGGTGGATTGATTGGCAACAAGGTAAAAAAGCAAAATTGAAAGGATTGGATCCCCTTTGGTGGTTGAATCACTTGCATTTCGAGGATTTATCAATTGATCCTGAAAGACGTCCGTTTGTTTTTTCACGTTGGGGTGGCTTAGGAAATCACAGATATCCTATCGGATTTTCAGGTGATACTTACATCACTTGGAGAAGTCTTGCTTTCCAACCACATTTCACGAGTACCGCTGCTAATGTTGGTTACTTCTGGTGGAGTCATGATATAGGCGGACACATGGGTGGTTCCGAAGATGCTGAATTATATACTCGTTGGATCCAATTCGGATGCTTCAGTCCGATACTGAGATTACATTCAACAAAGAATCCATTTATCGAAAAGTTGCCATGGATGTTTGATGATGAAACATTTGCAATTACTAAATCAGTCCTTCAACTTCGACATCAATTAATTCCTTATATTTACTCCATAGCATGGTTATCTTTTGCAAAGAACATCCCTCTTTGTCAACCAATGTATTACCGTTATCCTTCAAACGAGTCTAGTTACTCGTTTATTGATCAATACTTCTTTGGAACAGAACTCCTAGTTGCTCCAATAATTTCACCCATGGAACCTACAATAGGATTGAGTCGGAAAGAAATATGGCTACCTGATGGACAATGGTTTGACTTCAATACTGGTGAATGTATTGAAGGGGATAAAGTCCATGTGAGTTACTACTTCAAGAATGAAATTCCTATTTTTGCTAAAGCAGGAGCAATAATTCCTATTTCTCATTATTATCACGAATCTCATATTTCGAATCCAGAATTAATACAATTATTGGTATTTCCAGGCAGTGACAACCAATTCATTCTGTATGAAGATGATGGCACCACACAGAAATACCTGTCTGGAGATAATGCTCAAACTGAAATCAATTTAACCTCTTCACAAGATTCAGTTTCCTTAGAAATATGTGCGACAAAGGGTGATGTTAGTACTCTTCCAAAGAAGAGGAAATTTGAGATTGTTATAAAAGGGATTACGAAACCAAAAACTATCCAATGTGAACTTGACGAAAATAAGAAAGAAATCAAGTGGACATTCGATGAGAAAACACGAACTCTAAGCTTAGAGCCAACATTGCTTCGTCCAAATCAGAAATTACTATGTCAGATTATTCAATCATCAGGAATAATAAATCAAGAATCTGGAATTGAAGAAAAACTTTACGCACTTCTTAGATCGATGCAAATCCCTCATAATTTGAAATCTGACTTACATAAAATTAGAGATAAATTGATTACAGACGTATACATTCTTTCTGATTCTCTGAAGATCTTTAGCAATCTACCAAAAAATATTGATTCGTCTCATAATTATGATACCGTGATTAAATTGATTGCTTTTGCATATATTTTAAGTGCAGTCCAACCCAAATTGCTGGAAGTATCTGAATTAAAAAATATGTTAGGTAAAACTCCTGAAAATGAACTTAAACGGTTAGTAGAGAATTTTTCATTATTGTATTCTGGAAGTGCTAATATGAAAGATATTTTCCCTCTAACTACCCCACAATTACAAGCAATAATTGAAACATTAACTCAACAACCACTTGAATTCCAATAGAAGTGATTATCATGAAGCAACAAATAATGATTGACCCTGGGAAAATCGAATTCCGAGAAATACCTATTCCTGAAATAAAAGAAAATGAGGTTTTGATTAAGATAATGCGTATAGGTGTTTGTGGGAGTGATATTCACGTATATCATGGAACGCACCCGTACACCTCATATCCTGTTACACAAGGACACGAAGTCTCTGGTATGATTGAGAAGGTTGGAAGCAAGATAACCGATCTAAAACCTGGTGATAAAGTAACTATTCAACCACAAGTTGTTTGTGGGAAATGTCATTCATGCTTACATGGTAATTATCATATCTGTGATGAACTAAAAGTCATGGGTTTTCAAACTACAGGAATGGCATCTGAGTTCTTTGTAACTGATGCAGATCGTGTTCTCAAACTACCTAATGAAATGTCTTTTGAAGAAGGGGCAATGATTGAACCAATGGCTGTTGCTTGTGGAGTATTTACAAAAACTAAAGATCTGAATGGATTAAATGTAGTTGTTTTAGGAGCAGGACCAATAGGCAATTTAACTGCTCAAACTGCAAAAGCTTTAGGAGCAAAATCAGTTTTAATAACTGATGTGAGTGATTTTCGATTGGAAATCGCAAAACAAGTGGGCATTGATTTTGTAATTAATCCTTCGAAACAAAATTTATCAGAAGAAATTGTAAAAGCTCTTGGTCCTGATAAAGCTGATTTAATAATCGAATGTGCAGGGATTAATCAAACAATTGATGATGCAATAACAAATGCTAGAAAAGGGACAGACATAATTCTCGTTGGTGTATTTGGTGATAAACCAGTTGTTGATTTATCATTAGTGGGAGCTCACGAATTGAGACTTATTGGTCTGCTCATGTATCAAACCAAAGAATATCTAAAGGCAATCGAATTAGTTCATTCTGGGAAAATTCAACTAGAACCATTAATGACAAAACATTTCAAATTCGAAGACTATAACAAAGCGTATCAATATATTGATGAGATGAAAGATAAGTCCATGAAAGTTTTCATAGATGTCAACTAGTTTCTTTTTGTTATTCTCTTTTTTCTTATATAGAAAAAGCTTAAGAGCTCAAAAGTGTACACTTCTGATTAGCATATCAGATGGGAAGAAATTATCATGGGTAAAAATAACAAAAGACTAATTGTGAAAAATGGGGATGTTTTCGATTCTCTTACTGGAAAAATCAAAAAGAATACTACAATAGCAATTTCTGGGAAGCAAATTGTTTGGGTGGGAGCTGATGGTTCTTTTGAAAAAGAAAAGAATGATCAAGTGATTAAAGCAGATGGAAAAACAGTTCTCCCAGGATTAGTAGAAAGCCACGTTCATTTAGCATCAACATGTAGTGCACAATCTGAAAGAGTGCAAATGAGAACAAAAACAACTATGTGGCACTATATCGCTCTTAATAATGCTCAAAAGCATTTAGCTAGCGGATTCACTTGTGTTCGAGATTGTGGGGCATCACCTGGTTGGATTCCATCACTTAGAAGAATCTTAGATATGGGGGTTTTTGCAGGACCACGCCTTGTAGTAGCTGATAATGGAGTAGCTCAATGGGGAAATCAAGAAATGATCGGTCCACAGTATATGATTAATTACTATAAAAATATTGGAGAGGTAAAAGCTGGGGTTGATGGTGTCATTCATGCAGTTCGACAGAGAAAATCTGCAGGTGCTGATTTTATTAAGACACTTACAACCGGTGGGGTACTACATGGAATGGAATCAAAGCTTGGTACAAGTCTATTTCTCAACGAAGAACTTGAAGCAATGGTAAAGGAAGCTGAAAGAATAGGTATGCATGTTGCGAGCCATGCACATGGATTAGAAGGAATCTACAGAGCAGTAAAAGCTGGCATACACACGATTGAACACGGATCTTTTCTTGATGAAGAAACAGCTGATTTAATGGTAAAGAAGGGTTCTTTCCTAGTTCCAACACAAATGGCCCTCGCGGGATTACTATCAGATGAAATCTTACAGCAATTACCACCCGAAGTTCAAGTTAAAACTAAGGAAACCGGTATAGCACAAAAGAAAGCTCACAAAATAGCCT
>JAHLVZ010000118.1 GCA_019058165.1 Candidatus Heimdallarchaeota archaeon | reverse complement strand
ATCTAAATAAGATGTTCCAGTTCGATAAACCTCTCGAGTAACTATTCGGGGTTCTATTTTCTTCTCTTCAGCTTTCTTTTTACCCATTTGAATTAATGCCACATCTTCTGGTTCCATTAATTTCATTTCTTCGGAGGTTGGAGCTACTAGTTCTTCTTTGTTTAAACTTGAGATGAAAACAATTGTTTTTCCATCTTTACTCCACTCAAAAGTGGCAACTCCATTAGGCATCTTTGTTAATTGAATTGCTTCTCCACCATCGTATGGCATAAGATAGATATGAGGTTTTGGTGGGTCAGTTGGTTTCCCTGGAGCTGGTTTCTTCAACACAGTTCGTACAGAAATAAAAGCTAGCGTTTTCCCGTCAGGCGACCATTTCATACTAAAATCGCTTGGTAATCCTTGAGTAAATTGCTGAGGTTGTTCTTTAAAACGCCAAATAGAATTCCTATATCCATTATCATCACTAATTGCCTGATTAATGACATAATAAACTTCATCAGACTTAGGTCTAATCTTTGTATCGATAATTTGTTTTAGCTGATATAAATCATCTAAACAAATTTTTTCCTTTTCTTCAGAATTTTCTTTTTTAGACATAATTAGTAATTCGAACTTTTGAATTAATAAATCTAGTTCCATCTCTTTTTGATGCTAGCTAGAAAATGAATTTTAAAATAAAAAAATAAAGAGAATTCACTTCTTCTTGGAAGAAGCTTTAACCATTGCGTCTACACTAGCGTATCCGAATTTTGGTGCTAGTTTAACAAGAGCATTTGTTGCAGCCTCTCTAACCAACAAGCTTTTGTCTTCAGATTTTGCTTTGTTTAATTCGAGAATAGCATTTATGACATTGTCACCCATTCCCTCTAATACTATTGCAGCACGTTGTCGGACCTTTTCACTTGGATCTTCTCTTAGAGCTTTTACTAATGCTGGAACTGCTTCTTTTGCTTGATTGCCTATCCATTGAAGAGAAATTGCTGCTTCAACACGAACATTTTCACTTTTGTCTTCTAATAAAGCTTTAATTAATTCAGGAACAGCTTCATCTGCTGCTTGTGTTCCAATCCAACCTAAGTCTCGGGCTGCCTCAATTCTGGTTGATTCTCCCCATCCTTCACGAAGTTGCCAGATCATTTTATCTAGCTTTTTCTTGTCTGGTCCGCTCATGGTAGTAAATCCTATTCTTTTATTAAGGAAACATTTTAACAATTAGTGAACAATAAAATATTATTAGCATTTGTAGCAAATAAATTGCACTGTTCGGTATAAAGAAACAGCATATGCTATTATATAAATTGCATGGTTGTAACTAGATTTCTCCATAAAATCTAGTGGAAATATTGAATTATTGTGAAAATAGAAGTTCGGATTGAGATAGATATGACTTTACAAGCCAAAAAGTATCTGACATTTTCTATTTTTCTTCTAATTCTATTACTGGCAAATTTTGTTTTTATTTCACAGCACCACGTTCTTCAATTAAAAGCTCAAACATACAACGAAGAAATAGAACTTTACGCTGATTTTGCGCCATTTAAGTCATCAGATTATTTGTTAGGTATCACTTATACTTGGTTAGAGGATATCAAAGTTATTGGATCAGCCGTTGTCAGTGATTCCATCGGGAACAGTTATATCACTGGTACAATAAATACGGACATTTTAACAACTACAGATATTTTTATTGGAAAAACGAATTCCTCAGGAGGAATTGTTTGGTTGAAGAAATGGGATTTCCAGGAAAAAGATATCGCTAATGACATAGTTATTGATGAAACCAGAAATCAGCTTTTTGTTATTGGTGAGACTTTAGTTAATTCTACGTTTGGATTTTCTGATGTGTTAGTAGTTTGTTTTGATTCCATTACTGGAGAAGAGATTTGGAATGCAACCTATGGTGAACTTTCACTCTCTGAGGAGGGAAATTCAGCTATTTATTACTCGAGTAAAATATACATAACTGGAACTCAAACGACATATTTTCATTTATACTCCTCCCCAAATATTTTTTCAGCTTGCATTGATAGTCTAAACAGTTCTCTCCTTTGGATACAAAACTATACAAACTCTTCATACGACTTTTCACCATCAATTATTTTTAATGAAAACCTAGGAGAGCTCTATTTAGTCTTTAATCGTTACCTAAAAATATCAGATTATCAACATTATCGTTTTCATTTAAGCAAACTATTGCTGAATGGGAGTTTGATTTGGGAATTTGCTTATGGAATAGATGATAGTATCAAGATCAATGATGCAGATTTTTCGAAATCTACAGATATGATAAAATTAACAGGTTATTGCAACGAAGACGTAAATCCTGAATCCAAAGATGCAATTTTACTCTCACTTGATACTTCTGGAAGTCTACTACAAGAAATAAAATTTGGCAGCGAAAGCTTTGATGAGATTGCTCTTACAGTATCTACAGTAAATAATACTTTGTTCATTGGGGGATATGGAGATAGTGAACTCAAACGCAATCAAGCATGTTTCTTATCAAAAATTAGTTTGGAAGGAGATGTTTTTTGGTTTGAAAAAATAAACAAATACGCTATTAGCTCAATCAATGGTTTGTCAATCGATTCGCAAGACAAACTCATTGTAGTTGGATCATGCAAGTATGATTATGATTACCTTTTTGAAAGACTACTATTAGCGATTACAAAGGATTCTGATAGCGACGGTTTAAGTGATTCTTTTGAAAGTAGTATTGGAACTGATCCAGATAATCCTGACACAGATGGAGATGGTTTTACAGATGGGGAAGAATATCTTAGTTATACAGATCCTTTGAAATCCAGTAGTAATCCGAAAAGTAGACTAAGATTGAGGAATTTTGCCATTTCATTATTCATCTTGTTAGTAGTGTTTTTTTCAGTAATTCAATTCAGCATTAAGACCTTTTCACAAAAAACACAATTAGGTGATACAACACCTATTGCTAAGTTATTTGAGAAAATTTGGACGAAACGAAAGAATAGAAAAACTCGGAACAACAGATAGAATGAATTCATTTCTTTTCTAAAGATTTAAGAATCTACGCCAATCAAATGAAAATCGTTCATCTAAAACAGATTAAATTATCTTGAGGTTATTTCATGCCAACTTGTCATAGCTGCGGTTCAATTGTTGAAGAAGGAGTAAAATCATGTCCATTTTGTGGATCAAAAATTATAGAATCACTGGTCCAACCTTCTGAAATCGATGAAGAAACTATTGAAATTATCATTAAACAGAAAGCAGAACCAAAAATCGGTGAAGAGCAAGATGGTGATACTGTAGTTCTTCATACTCCTAATATTGAGGAAATGGAATCTCTTGATGAAGAAGAACAGATTATAACTCAAACATTGGACATTGTTCCAGAACGAAACTATCTTTATTGGTTTTTGCTAGGAATTATTAGCGCAGGCATTATTTTTCTCATTTATTTGTTCTTGAACATTCAAGATCTTGAGAAGCATTCTGAATATCCAAAAGATTCTCGAGCAGAAACCCTCAATGTTAATTCTTCACAAACATTACTGTTCTTTCTTATTGCAGTATGCTTTGGTTTCATACCTGTTTTGTGGTGGATTTACTATAAAAAGTATTCAAGTCTTTATTATCACCTTAGAAATCAGAAAAATAACACTGCACCTCTCAAAATTCCTCATCCAATTTACTATATACTCCCTCTGATTTGTTCACATTTACTAGCCATAGTTCCATCAATTATTGGATTTGCTTTACAAATGAATATTCGATTTGAAATGCCAACTCTCTTTTGGGGATTATTCGGTGGAATAATAGTTCTTTCAGTTATACCCATTGTTTTGGATTACTTCTGGCAGAGAGCATTCAATGCTCATATAAAAACAACCATGGCAAGACTTCAAATCATGGGCAAGATTCAAGCCAAAACCACAGAAAATAAGATGTAGTTTTAACGTGCTTTTATACTGATATCTCAATAATATACTATGCAGTTCATAGACTCACGCAATTGTTGCTGGAATTGCGAGTATTTACGAATAGATAATTTTTGCTTAGCAAAGGGAAAATACATCCTTTCTAAAAACACTAACAAAACTAGAGATTGTTCACTTTTTAGTTGTAAAAATCTTAAACCAAGCGATGACATTAAGGAAATGAAAACTGCAGGCGTCAGAGAAATCAAAGAAATCCTTCTTGAAGTTCAAGATAAATCTGCTACTAATTCTATGAGACAAGAATCAGCTGAAAAGAAGTGAGATAAACAAAAATACCTGAAAATGCAAAGACATTTTCCGAACTGTCAAATTCCCACAATTCAAATACTATTTTGTATCCATTTGCATCATACCCTAATTGTGTGAGGATAGCTGAATTTAAATTAAATGTCATTTCAGTTTGATTATTTGGTCCCCACTGTTCTTCTCTATTCAGAACTTTGCTTTTCCAATGATCTTCATAGAAATAAGTAGAGGTATTTGATCCAAAAGTATCCTCATCAATGATTAGAGAATACAAACCAATTTTTAATCGAACCTCAAAGAATTTAGCTATTCGATATTGATTTTTTACCATGAAGAATAATGTTATGTTCTCTGACAATCCTTCAGTTTGATTATAAATTACACTTGTTGGATAATTATCAGTTTCATATAGCTCATCGGTTTCGTTATATGTTAGGACACTTAGTTCTGCGTATCCGTTTCCTCCCAGTGGAGGTGTGAAAATCATTATTGTGGTGACTATGATACCAATTAAGGTTAAGACCATTACAATCTGAGCAACAAGTCTGAAATAAACTTCTCTTTTTGCTCTTGGTTCTTCCTCATTTGAATTCATTCTATTTCACCACACTATTCATCCTCTACGTATACAATTTCCAAATCCTTGAATTCATCATCTCGTCTATTTTTGTACCAATCTTTAATATTCCTTCCAAAGAAGACTACTATTGCTGCAACGAGAATTATGTTGAATGGAATTAGAATGTAAGGGAACAATCTTCCGGTCTTTAAATCAGTAATTAGTTCTGCTGTTTCCTCTATAACTTCTTGTGCTTTATCATATGCATCATCAAAAAGACCATTGTTATAATCTTGAATGGCAGTATTAAGTTTCGTAATTTGTTGAGTTATGTTAATGCCTTCTCTACTTGCTTCTTCTATTTTGGTAAAAGCAGTTGTTATTGCATCATAAGCTTCTGTTTTTGTTGCTCCTGTTATGAAATGTGATTTATTAAATATGGGCATGAAAAACACAACTGATAAGAAAAGATAGATTATGACGATTTTTCTTGTAAAAAGGGTTTTTTTGTTAAAGATTTTTTTCTTAAACAAACCAATCATTCATCCTTTATCTCAGTTGTTGATTTCTTTTTCTTTCGTTGAAATATAAATCCATCTCGAGCGAGTTTTATTCTCAATACAAAAGTGATAATCATACAAATTAGTGTTATAATAATCAAGCTTAATCCTATTGATAGTGGTGTAAAGTGAAAGGTATAATTTAGGAATAGTCCATCAAGAATCAATACAAGTAAGCTCAAACCTATTGCGGTAGCAATTCGTTCTAAGAATCTAAAATTATCATTTATTTCTGGAAAAATCGTAGAAGTTAAAGACCAACCTGTTAAGACGAGCATAAAGAAGCTAACTACAGCATATCTTACATAAAAGAAGAAACCACTCTCAACATTTACTAAAACAAATATCAGGACTAAAGCCATAACACCAATACTTATCCAAAACTCTTTGGTATAATAGTTATTCTTGATAAAATATTCTTTAGGTTTCTTTGGTAGTTCGGTAGATAATGGAATTGGTTCTTGTAAGGTAATTTTTTGATTGATTTCCCTTTCTCTTATCACAGAGATTATTTCCTCTTCCGGTATTTCGTATTTCTCTTCAACGATTTCGATTAAGGATCTAACATCCTTTGGTTTTTCCTCAATAAGAACAGAATCTATTTTATTATTAATTTCCTCTTTTCGCGTTGCTGCTTCGATCTTCTCTTTTCGATTGTTTTTACTCTTCTTTTCCTTCGACAAAGATAATTTCTCCTAGGGAAAAAAGGAAGGAATTCTTATTCACTTCCAATTGATGTCACAGCTGCTTTAGAATCCACTACTTCACCAGGTTTGTCTCTTAATCCCACAAACCAACCAAGTGTTACTATTAGTTGATGCAACCATATCCACATCATCGAGAATGCTCTTACTTTCAGAGCACGATAAATTAGGAATAATCCTATAATTAAAAGTACCCAGAAGAAAAATGGGAACCAAGTTGTTACAATATCTGCTAGGTTTTCATACAGCAGAGGTTTTGTATCCTTTATACCTCCAGTCGCAACTGTCCAAGTAGCCCATCTTTGGACGCCAAGTCTAAGGATATTTAATGGAAAGATAATCACAGGAGTTAAGCCAATTGCAACGCCTTTATTCACTTTCTTTGCAGGCGTTACATAAAGCAACGCAACCATCAAAGCAAACAGCAAAACACCAGAACTAACAACATTCGTAATAAATACATTATCAGGATTCAGTAATTGGAACGTAGATATCCACCCAAACATATTGTTTTGTTCTGGAACCACCGTTTGGATAGCACCAAATGAAACTGCTATATTATCAGATGCTGTACCGATAACTCGATTTAAAGCTGGGATAAAACCAATTCCTATAATTACTACAGCAATTCCAGCAAAAGTGCCGAAAGTTCTCTTAAAGAAGGACCAATTATTTGATTCAATTTCCTCTTTTGGATAAAAATTCTTCTTTGTAATTTCTTCTACTCGAGTAGGTTCACCTATTTCTATTGAAGATTCTTCATATGAAACAACTTTATCTAGATAAAATGCTTTTCCTTGAATTCTCCAGGTTATACGCTTGAGACCATCTACCATTGCGTCTATCCATGCTCCGAACGTCGAAACTATTCGCACGCCAGTTCGCTCTATTACCAGAGTAAAAATTACTATTCCAACAAAGCCGAAGACTTTACTCAGCATATCATGAGCCCAGAAAAACGCCTTATCAGCATCTCCCCATAATTTGTATAAATATTCAGTAAACCAGAAATGAAATGCAACTCGAAAAGTATTACCAATATGCATCATTAATAAATTAGTAACATGTGCAACTGTTTTATTTTGCCATTTTGCAGGAGTAATGAAAATCAATGCCATTAGTAATGCACCTGCTTCCATGCCAGTGCATGCTCGAATAATGAGGAGAGTTCGTGGGTAGGTACCCATTCTTATTCCTGGAAAGTGGGGTGTACCAAAATAAACATTTGAGTTTGTTAATGGATCTGGGTCAATTCTTTCGAAAAATTTTACTGTAAATTCACTGGTATCCATGCCAAATATTGAGTCTAATAACCATACAGAATTATCTCTCACTAATACTTCAAGAAATTCAAAAGCTCCTATCCAATCTAATACGAAGTAGAGGAAAAACATCAAGACAATGAAAGCAGGGAGTGTCTTCAAAACAAAGTTTAGTCTATCTCGAGAAGTATTTGGGTACCAGGATACATAACTCATGAACATCAGACCTTATGTTGTTTTCTTAACGATTATTCAAAAATATTTGCTTTGCTTTTCTAAGGTTGGGTGTTAAATAAATTAATGTTATCCTTATAACAGAAACAAAAATATTTGGAATTATTATAAAAATATAGAGTCGTTTATGTTTCATTTTCAAACCATTTCTTTATGGTTTGTTGACCAAATCCAGTTATTTTCCAAAGATTTCGCCTCTCTCTCTTCTCCATCAAAACTACATTTTCAAGAAGCATGTTTTTTAGATGATAAGCAATCGAGGCATAATTAGAACCGATACCGTCTGTGATTTCTGCAGTTGTGAAGAACTTTAAGGGATCATCATAAAGGAATTGAAGAATTTTGTTCCTCATCTTTAACCCTATACGAGTATTCCTCTTTTTTCTGAGAATTGCTTCTGAGCGTTCAATTTTTTCTTTTGGCAAATACCTTCCAACCAGTTAAAATAGTAAAATTCCCGTGTTATTATACTTATTTTCTTAATTAATGATTTCTATCGGCATCTTAAAAATAAGTCGGTTACAATAGCACATTTTTTAAAGAAGTGAAGTAAAAATCGACAAAGATTAGTTACAAAGAGATGCAAGTTGATTCCAATGAACAAAACAAATGAAGAAATTGAAGTCATTAAAGGCACAGGTAATGTACGTTTTGAGAAACTCTCAAGATATGCTAAGATTAGAAGCCCATTAGAGAAATTCGAAGTTGTTGAGCAGAAAATAGAGTTTCGTAAAGATCCATTACTCAATCATTGGTCCAGAATTAATAAATTAAGAGCTGATCGTATTAAACAAGCATCTGCTCCTGGAGAAGACTTTGAAACTAATTTACAATCTGTTGTTGAAAATTCTGCAAAGAAGTGTTTCTTCTGCCCAGAGAATTTAACAAGTTTCACTCCAAAATTCCCTGAAGAATTGAGGTTAGGTGAGAGAATCACTGTTGGGGATTTCAACTTATTTCCAAATCTTTATGTATTTTCGCAATATCATGCAGTCGGAACCCTAGGTAATAATCACTTCACGCAATTAGATAAATTCACACCAAAAATTTGGCAAGAAGCAATCGAGGGATCAATCAAATTCTTCAAAGCAGTTCATAATTCTGATAAAAACGTAAAATATCCATCCATTAATTTCAACTTTTTACCACCCTCTGCATCATCGATAATTCATCCTCATATACAAGTCATCCAAGATATTAAAGCTACAAAATTAACTGAAAAATTACTTTATAAAAGTCAACTATATACAAAAGAGACTAAGAGTAATTATTGGTTGGATTTAATTGCATCAGAAAGAAAGCTTGGTGAACGTTTTATCGTTGAAAATGAATTTATGACTTGGCTAGCTACCTATTCACCAATGGGTAAGAATGAATTAACAGGAATTGTTACTATCCCGAAAACTGATATTTCCACTTTTACAAAAACAGATTCCAGAGATTTAGCTGTAGGATTAACAAAAGCATTTAAAGCTCTGTACCTAGCGAGAGGAGCAACATCAGTTAATATGGCATTATACTTGGGACCTATTGGTCAAGAT
>JAHLVZ010000117.1 GCA_019058165.1 Candidatus Heimdallarchaeota archaeon | reverse complement strand
ATGCTATTGAGTTGAAAGGAGCTATTAAGAGAGTTACTTGGGTTAATCCAACAGTTTGTAAAAAGTGTGGAACTTGTACTTCTGTTTGTCCTACAGGTTCAATCCAACTACCACATTACCGAACTATTCAGATTGTCCCTCAAATTAAAGGGATAACTGAAAAAAACCTTGAGGTGGAAGAATCTTGAAAAAGGAAAAAGAAAGAATAATTGGTTTCTGTTGTAACGAATGTGCATATGCAGCAGCAGATTTAGCAGGACAATCAGGAATGAAATATCCTATAAATACTCGGATTATACGAACTCCTTGCAGTGGTTCTACAGATCCATTATGGGTTCTAGAAGGATTAGCTCAAGGAGCAAAAGGTGTTTTTGTTTCAGGATGTCTTCCAGATCAATGTCATTATGGCGATGGGAATGTTCATGCAGAAGAGAGTGTTAATTTCCTCAAGAAGTTACTAAAAGCCATTGGTATTAATCCAAAATATATTACTAGTTACTTTAATTCAGCTGGAATGCCGGAAGCATTTTCAAACTCGACAACTGATTTTGTAAAAGATGTTTTATCACTTCCAAAACTCCCAGATATCAAAGACAAAGTAAAGAGCGAAGATAAAAGAGAAAGATTCCTCGAAATTCTCCTAGCCTATGCAACAGCTCTTGGCACAATCGAGAAAGTCAATGAAAAACCAATTCCAAGAGAAGGATTTGGCATGATAACTGTGGATGAAGATAAATGCGTTTCTTGTGGTAGTTGTGCGCTTTTATGTGAAACAGATGCTATAACAGCAAAGGAAACAAAAAAACATCGTAAAATGTATTATGCACACCACTTATGTACAGGATGTGAAGCTTGTGTACGAGCTTGTCCTACAGAAGCAATTACTGTTAAGAAAGAAATCCATCTTAAACCATTTCTTGCTAAGGAGAACAATCAATTTGCTGGAAATCAATTTGTTGCTTGTTCTAAATGTGGAGCGATTTATGCTACCGTTGATATTCTTGAGGAAATTAAAGATGAATTCGAGTTAATTGACTCAAAAATAGTTTCTTTGTGTCCTGTGTGTAGACGAGAGCAGGTTGGAGTGGATTATGTGAATCTAAGTAAATACCTTATCTCAGCTAATCTAGCAACAGAGGAGGAAGTTAAATGATATTCGATGAAACTGCGTGTTATATTTGTGCTAAATGTACTAGTGGGTGTCCAACTGCTGTCTATGATCCTTCTTTCAAACCACATGTAATTGTTGCCCGATCAAAAGTGGATAGAGAAGCATTACTGAATGATGAAAATATCTGGTATTGTGTTTTATGCAAAAGATGTGAGCGTCGCTGTCCACAAAATGTCTCTCCCTTACTGATTGTAACAGAGCTAAAGAATGAAAGCTACAAATGTGCGAAAGCACATGTTCCAAAAGGATTCGAGGTCTTAAGCAGACTTCTTAGAGAAACAGGCTTATCCTCTAAAGAAGAGATTATTATAACGGAAGATTTTGATGAATATAATCGAGAAGAGATAGGATTACCCCCTCTTCCTAAAATTAATACGAAGGCTATTACTGAAGCTTTAACTGAGCTTGGTTTTTTCGATACCGGATGTGAAGACCAGAATGCTAAAGCAGGAACTGCGGAGGATTAACTATGGACAAAGCCTATCTTTACTTAGGGTGTAAAGTACCTACTTCACAATATGCCTTTGAGTTATCTGTACGAACGATTTTAAAAGAATTAAACCTACCAATTGAAATACAAGAAGAATTCAATTGTTGCGGTTTTCCATTTATAGCATTAGATAAATCTGCCTGGCTTTATCTTGCAGCGAGGAATATGGCTGTTGCAGAAAGAGAAAAGAGAAATCTTGTTCCCATATGCAATGGTTGCTTTTTATCTTTCAATGAAGCAAGAGCAGAATTACTTGTGGATTCGGGATTACGCAAGAAGATAAACAAGCAATTAGCCAAAGAAGGTCTCACATTTAAAGGGAAACTAAGGATTGTACATCTTGTAGATGTCTTTTACGAAGCTCGAGAGGAAATAAAAGCTAAAGTAACCAAAGACCTCTCGAAAAAGAAAATTGCTGTACATTTAGGTTGTCATGGTGAGGAAGAACGTGGCGAAGAATTAATTGATGGTATTCCTCGTTTAGAAAAAATGATGACCATTATGAGGGATATTGGATTAAAAACTGAAGCATATCCTACTCTTCATGAATGTTGTGGAGCAGGTGGTATCATATCAGAACATGATATGCCATTTAAAATGGCTGGTAACAAGCTTACAGAGCTAATAGAGATGGGATATGAAGGTATGGCAACTATTTGTCCCTTCTGTCAAAGTCAATATGAAACAAAACAAGCTGTTATCTCACAGATAATTAAGAAGGAAGTAAAACTTCCAGTTTATTATCTCACACAATTAATCGGTATGGCTTGGGATTTAGATGAAGAAGCATTAGGATTACACCTAAATGCATCCCACACACAATAAATGAACAAGTGATTTATCAGAGAAAACTAAATAATTCTTGCAGATTTGAAATTGTTTGGAAATTATGATTCGGGTCATCAAAAAAGACCATTTGCTTTTCTCTTCTGATAATAAGTACATTTATGTTGTGTTTTTTTGGTCCAAAACCATCAGTTATAACATCATCCCCAATATGAAGTATTTCTTCTGGTTTTAACTGTGATAAATCTAGTAACACTTGATAATTATCAATTTTTTCTGGATGATATTTATCTACAGTAATGATTTCTTCAAAAGAATCAAGAATGCCTGCTTGTTTGAGGATTTCAGTAATTCCGTCCGAATGATTTCCAGATAAAATGTAGATTTTCTTATCCAATTGCTTTAATCTGATTATTATTTCGACTACATCATCATAGAGAATTTTTTGTTGAGTTAAGAAAATCTGTTCCACCAGCCAATTTTTTAATTCCTCTAAATCATCTCCGGAATAGGTTAGATCAATCATATCAACTCTTGCTCTATTATATTCCTTAAGAAATTGTTCTCTTTCTGCTTTTGGCAGCGTTCCATATTTACTGAACCTATCTACTAAATGCTCCGGTAAATTTCTACGTAAAGAAATGGAGTGTTGCATAAATTGATCTACTGAAACATTTATCCCTTTCTGAGCAAGGAGTTTAGGGACAAAATGATGTGTTAATGGTGTAACATGCGATATTGTTCTATCAAAATCAAAACTAATACATTTAATCAAATTTTAACCCTCTAATTTAATAGAATTCATTTCCTTATTGCTGCAAACATAATTGTTTTCAAATCTTTTCCAATTGTAACTTCTTTTATTCTCATATTCATAGCACTTTGATTGTCCCATTTACCGATGAGTAAACTTGGCAAGGTATAATTTTCAAAAACTTCTGTTTCAACGATTTTCACAGAGTATTTATTCTGCTTCTCGAAATCACCACCCCTTCCATATCTATGTGTGATAACTTCATTAAGCTGGTTTGTTTTCACATCAAATTTGAGTGTGAATTCATCATTGAAATTATTAGTGAAAATAAAGGAGTCTTTTTTGATTTCTTTAATTGTAATGTTGCTAAGAAGCAAAGGAAAAACAAAACACGATGCTATGCTCCACATCCGTTTTCGCAAACTATTTAAAACTTTTTCTGGATCAGCATATTTAGTTTCTAATCTTTTTCTTGGTTGATAAAAAATAACATTCTTGTTGTATATTTCAAATGGTTTGAAAATTGATACACCAAAAAGTCGGTGACCATAATCCCATCGAGCATATTCCGGAAAATTATAGTAAGACATTAACTGTGTAAGATAAGACATTCTCGTTTTTCCTAACAAGAAAAAAGAACGTAGATTTGATTTCAAACACAAGGTAGGTTTTTGGGGGATAGTTTCACCATAAAATTGTTTTGCAGCATTAACAAGTAGAGTATTTTTTTGCTGTATTTTTTTGTCTGGAATTTGATCCAAAAATAACTTCAGTTTCATTTTAAACAGCTCAAACTTGAATTCTAGCTAGACAATAAGCTCTTACATTTCATTAGTTTTGCTTCAGTTTTCGCTTTAATCGCCAACTTGGTTTCAATATTTTTTTCTCAGGGTCAAGATAAATAAGACTATCAATAACTGCTTCTTCAGGAGTTACTAGATAATTAAATCCGAGATTTTTCAATTTTGTAGAATTGTAGATGTAAGTTTTTCCTACGTATTTAATCGTTATTGGAGATAGAGCTGTTTTAATTAATTTTATCTTTGGAAAAATCTTGTGCAAAACACGAAGCAATGGTATAAGAGATTTGAAGAACCAATAAGTGATTGAGAATTTTGGGGGCATCCTTTGATAATAATCAGCAACAATATTCATAATTCGACGATAAGAGATAGGTTCATGAGCAATATTGTAAATTTCCCCTGAAATATCCTCAGGATATTCAGCTAAGAATACTTGTCCTCTTGCAACATCACGAGCAGAAGTAATTGCAAACAAATGCTTTCCACGATTAATTAGCTTTGGAACTAATTTATAACCCATTACACTAACAAGAGCAGGAATTGTTTGTCTATCACCAGCTCCAATTATAGGACCTAATCTAGTAATAATGATGGTTTTATTTGGATTCTTTTCTGCATAATCTCTAACAAGATTTTCAGCTATTCTCTTCGTAACTTGATATGGTTCTCCATCAAGTTCTCCTAAAGGACTATTTTCATCCAAATCATAGTATCGTTTTCTTCCATTGAATGCTTGATACACTGCAATAGAACTCGTATAAATGAAGCATTTCGCTTCTGATTTTACAAAAGCATCAAGCATAATTCTTGTCCCTAAGACATTTGGAGCATACATTTGATCATATGTTTGATTCAGAAGAATGTTTGCTGCTATATGGAAAACAAATTCTATACCGTTTGCCATCACGTCAGTTATAGTATCATTATCTTGTAAATCACCTTTTATTATGGTGACTCCTGATAGTTTCAGTCTATGAGCTTTCTTTGGGTTCCTTACCAGGCAAATAATATCAGATGGGTTTGTTACATTTAGTTTTTTATCAGCTAGAATATGTTCTACAACATGCATACCAACTTGTCCAGTTGCTCCTGTAACAAACACTTTTGCCATAGACTATCCAACGTTTTGTTTTATTAGGGCGATTAAAAAATTCGCTTGAATGAAATGTAAATTTAGTTCTCTTGAACTTTAATAAAGTTTGTATGTTTTACCCGTACAGTTTGTTCAGAGTTTCCAAGATATATTCAATGTGTTCTTTTTCGATTCCATAATGGGTAACAAAACGAAATATTGTATCCCAACGACTGCTAACTATAATATTGTGTTTTGCTAGTTCAGATTTAAATTGTTCACCTGTTATTTTTAGACCGCTTATATCAACGAATAAAATATTTGTTTCACAGTCTCTTGTTGTTATGCCGTTAATCTCTTCCAATCCTTTTTTCAGTAATTGTGCATTTTTATGATCGTCGGCTAATCTGTTAATCATACTATCTAATGCAACGATTCCTGGAGCGGCAATTATTCCTACTTGCCTCATTCCTCCACCCAACATTTTCCTGGTTCGTAATGCTTTATCTATGAATTCCTGACTACCAACTATCATAGATCCAATAGGACAGGCTAATCCCTTACTTAAACAAAACATTACACTATCTGCTCCTTTTACTAATTCGCTTACTGGAACCCCAAGAGCAATTGCAGCATTAAATATTCGCGCGCCATCAACATGTATTTTTAGGTTTTTTTTCTTAGCAGCAGAAAAAATATCATTCAGTTCAGTGATTTTCCAGGGTTTTCCTCCTGCCATATTATGTGTGTTTTCTATTGTAACTAGAGAGCTAATTGGATAATGAACATCTGAACTTCTCACTAATTCATCCAACATCTCAGGTGTAAGTAAATAATCATTCTTCCCGGAAAACGTTCGGAGTTGCAAACCACCAATTACTGCAGGTGAAGCTACCTCATGCAGAAAAATATGCGAATTCTTTTCTAGGATTACTTCATCTCCCTTATTGGTTTGACTTACCAACCCACAAATATTTCCCATTGTTCCTGAACAAACAAAAAGAGCAGCTTCTTTACCAAATAGTTTTGCTACCTTCTCTTGTAATTCTATTACAGTCGGATCGTCTCCAAAGACATCATCCCCAAGCTTTGCATTTCTAATAGCTTCCATCATTTCTTCTGTAGGATGTGTTACAGTATCACTTCTCAGATCGATTTTTTCTTCTAACATTTGCATCACTTTTATCTAATCAGACGAATTTAGTAAATTATCTATATAATGTTTTTATAGATTATGTGAGTTATCTATTTATCAAGAAAAGACTTTAAAGCATTAATCGCTTAAAGTATCGAAGAACAAATAAAAATTGAGTTATTATAAAGAGTTTGAGGGCAATTTTGATGCATAAGCTTGATAAAACAGATCTTCGGATTTTAACTACTCTTTTAGAGAATGCTAGAACAAGTTACGCTGCTTTAGCCCGAGAAACAAATTTAACTATTCCATCTATTAAAACCAGAATTCAAAAATATATAGACACTGGTTTGATTGAGAAGTTCACAATAATCTTAGATGAACACATGATTATGAAAGGTACCTCTATGACTTTTCTTCTAAAAGTTAAACCGAGTGATTTAGACAAAGTTTCAAAGGATATCTATGTAAGCCCTTACATTGCAAGTCTAACCATAACTTCGGGTCATTATAATCTGCTTATTGTTACTCATCCAATGAGTGACAAAGACAAATTAGAATTCATAAAGGCAGTAAATTCACTCCCAGGAGACTCAATAATAGAGCTTGTTTCATCAATCAATCTTGAGACTTTCATGTGCAAACCTATTGAATTACCAAAAACACCTATCAATCTACTAATAAGGTGTGATTATTGTCACAGGGAATTTTCCGGTGAAGTGTTTTCAAAAGCTGTTCTTGGTAGAAAACGGTATTTCTGCAGTCCTATCTGTCAAGAGAAATATGAAGAGCGCGCAAAGAAATACATTCGCGGAGAATTATTCCGGCACCCAGATGAAGAGAAAGCAGCTGAAGAAGAAGCAAAAAAATAAAGTAGTTTCTTTATCTCAAATTTTATTTCTTTCCAAAAGAGGTTTATATGTTAAGGACATTTATTACTTCACTGGAGATATCGCGTATGGTAAAGAAGCACAAATTTGACGCGATCTTTTTTGATCTAGATGACACTTTATTTAACAGCTCTCTTTTGTCACAAACCGCAAGGAGAAATGCTATTCGTGCATTAAAAGAAGCAGGATTAGAATTAGATGAAGATACAGCTTTTGGTATTTTATTAGATATAGTCAGCAAATATGGCTCAAACTATAATGAACATTTTAATCGATTGATTGAAGAATTAGGATATGAAGTACATCCAAAGCTTATTGCTGCTGCAATTGTTGCATACCATAACACAAAATTTGCATTACTCCGCCCCTTTCCAGGTGTGATTCTAACTTTACTAACCTTAATGAAATCAATCAAAATTGGAATCATATCAGATGGAATTAAATTAAAACAATGGGAAAAACTAACTTTTCTAGGGATACAACACTTTTTCGATGTTGTTGTTATCAATGATTTACCCAGTCAGTGGAAACCATCAAATTTCGGATTTAAAGCCGCTATGAAAAAATCAGAATTAACTGATCCATCTCGAATTATCTATGTTGGAAATAAAACAGCAACTGACATTATTGGTGCTAACAAAATGGGACTCGTTAGTGTTTTATTTGATCCAAATAGATTTATTGATGTCACAAAACTTTCTAAGAACGAAAAACCCAAATTTGTGATTATCAAATTTACTGAAATAGCAGAAATTGCAGGCTTCAAACAAATCAGATGGAGATTTAGTTAAAAAATAAAGTGAAGGGATGAAAATCCCTATTTTTTTGTTTATAGATGGAAAGTGGGGTGGGGAAATTAATCCCCCGTTTACCTATTTCACATTTTTTTAGTGAAAACAAAAATGAAATGATCATTAGGCTTTACCAATAAATGGTTTAGCTTTTGATCCATCGCTACAAGTCGGAACTTCCATTGTTTTTCCACAATCTGGAACAACACAGACCAATTGGTCACCTTCGAGTTCCATTGATTCTCCACAGCAAATTGGCCATTCAACAATTGATCCATCGGGACATTTGAATTGGAGTTTCATTTCTGATTCTTGTGCTTTTGTTTTTGTTTCTTGTAGTTTTACGCCTTTTAGATCATCTTCTGAAACTTGCATATCTTTATCTGACATTGGTAGATAAACACCATCCTTCCCTATTGGGAGTCTTGATAGTTATTTAATATTATGTTATTGGCATTTGAAATATAAAATTAATTCATAGAATTATATTATCGAGAGAAAAATAAGAAAAAAGGTTGAAAAAATGTCTCAACCTGTTCATTCAACAATAAAAACTAACTTGAGAGATATTTTAGAGCTGTTAAGGAAAGAATAGCACAACCTAATGGAAGTGCATCCTCATCAATATCATACTTAGGATTATGACCTGGATGGATTATTCCTTTCTTCTCATTTCGAATCCCTAACCAGAACATTGCTACTGGAAGACGATTATTATCACTAAATTCATAGAAATCTTCAGCACCCATTGTTGGATTTTCTGCTAAGAGAACTTTATCTTCGCTAAACAAAGCTGATGTAGCTTGCTTTATTAGAATGTTTAATTCAGGACTATTATATCCCGGCGCATATCCTCTTTTTATACTGGGGGTGATTTTAGCTCCAAAGGCTTTAGCTACTCCTTCAGCTATTCTTTTCGCACTTTCGAAAGTTGCTTCTCGTACTTCTTGTTTTAAAGCTCTAATTGTTCCTGTCATGTGAGCTGTTCTTGGAATAACATTATAGACCGTTCCAGCATTAAAAGTACCAATTGTGAGAATAACTGGATTTACTGGATCAGTATTTCTTGAAGAAACAGTTTGAAGTGCTGTAACAAGATGTGAACCAACTATAATAGGATCTATTGTTTCATGTGGAGCTGCTGCATGACCACCTTTTCCTTCTATTTCAAATCCTATTTTATCAGCACTGGCTGTAAAACTCCCATCT
>JAHLVZ010000116.1 GCA_019058165.1 Candidatus Heimdallarchaeota archaeon | reverse complement strand
AAGCGAAACAACACATAAAGAAAAAGCTTTAGTATTAATGGGAAAAGCAATCATTGAGTGGGTAGAGGGAGAAATCGACCAAGCTGTTGAGTTTATGACTGAAGCTGTTAATCTTGGAAAGCAAATGAATGATGCTTATAGTATAGCTGTTTTCTCTATCGTTTTAATAAGAATGCTTTTTGATAAAGGGGAATTTGACAAAGTTTTAGAAATATGTTATTCTATTCTTGATGCGTTAAAAGATAACAAAAAACCATACAACGAACCTTCGGTTTATTATGAGATGGGAAAAACATACCACATGAAGGGTGATTACAATCTTGCTTTGGAAAATGTACAAAAGGCTCTAAAATTGTTTAAAAGATTTAACGCTGAACTCTTTATTGCCCGTTCTTTGTTTACTTTATTACAAATTTCAATAGACAAAAATGACAAAGTATTGTACACTAAATATCTAAAAGAATTAGAAGCATTTGTTAAAAAACACCCAACAGACTTTTTAGAACAAATGTACCGGACCGCTCAGGCATTAGTATTAAAAGCCAGTTCACGTCCAAGAGATTGGGCGAAGGCTGCTGATATTTTAGTTGAAGTTGTCAAAGAGAAATTTACAAAATTTGGTTTTAATCTTGTCGCTCTCATCAATTTGTGTGAGTTATTAATGAACGAATTTAGTATGTCAGGAGATGCTCAAGTATTACAGGAATTAGAATTATATATTGATGAGCTTTCTGAACTAGCTCAGATGCAAAATGTTTGCCATCTTAGACTCGAAGCAAACAACCTTCAAATACTGACCCATTGGTTGAAAGCTCAGAAATCCATGTTAGAGCTTGATTTTCAAAAAGCAAAAACCCTTCTAGAGAGTACTAGGAAGATAGCTGACGATGAAGGAATGTATAGATTAGCGGAAAAATTGACTCAGCAGCAAGAACAATTGTTGAGGCAGATGTCCCAGTGGGATGATTTCATCCGGAAATACTATGAATTCATAAAAGAATGAGGTTAATTTATCATAAAAAGAAAAAAATGGTTCCAAGAGAAGGAACCTCTATTTACTTTAGTAACCTAGAAAATGCCAGTATGCGAAAGCAAAAATGAATACTGCACTTAATGCTATTAGGATTAGATAGTGTATTCTTTCCCACAGTTTTCCGTATGGTTTTCTTTCTGCATTACCTATTCCAATCCATGATAAAACACTAAGAGCAATCATTCCAGCTACAAGTATAATCACAATTATCGGTAAAGCAATCAAGCCACTAAGATCTGAAATTGTTTCAGCTTCAAGCAAGATTTTTGAACGCGACATCGGAAAGAAAATTCCTATTATGATTGCATTCAGTATTAGGACTCCTGCAACCAAAACCTTCGAGATATTTTGTAGTAATGGTTTTCTTTCTTTTTTCTTCCTTGAATCTATAATTGCTTCAGTTCCCCACCAGAGCAAAGAAAGGAAGTAGGTAGAGCTTGCAGTTATTATTACAGCATAGACTCCTCCTGATTCGTAATAAAATGGATGGATTTTTTCGCTAGCAACTAAGGAAGTAAGAAAATTTGCATAGAGATAACTAACTTCACCGTTACTATTACGAACAAAAGCCATCTCAAGATCATAGACGCCTGAGGTTTCTCTAAAATAATCCGGTTCTACTTGCGTGAAATTTATATTACCAAATTGCAAGTATCCATTACTAGTCGTTATCTCAAACATTGTTTCAAACCAAGAAGAGAGATTCACTGAAACGATTACATAATCTGTTGTGTAAGCAGTTATTTCTTTATCAGAATAGTATCTTCTTGCTGAAATATAATAGCCTACGAATTGATTCAAACCTTTATCATATCCAACCATTGGTGTTGGAGGTTGACTACTATAAGGATAAAAAGTATCAATGAAAGCATTCAGGAATTCAGATTTTGCATATACACCATTGTAACTATTGTATGATATGAAGAATCCAAAGTCCTCCTCAGGAAAAAGAATCATATTGCTATGGAAGAAAGCAGTGTCTCCTCCATGACCCCAAGCTTTTACATTATTCGGATAAAATTCGTATAAACCAAATCCTACTCCTGATATATGTTCGTGTGGTAGAAATTGTTTGCTAAACATCATTTCAACAGATGAATTTTGTAGAATTTCAGTTCCATTGTAGGTTCCATTATTCAATAAAGTCTTCATGAGAATTGCCATATCCGATGCTGTGGAGCTGCAAGAACCTGCTGAGGGTAGTGTAACGTACTCAAAATACATCTCTCCCTGATATTCGTAATAACCAGTTGACATATTCAATGACAGATGTGCTGGTAGTGGCTGTCTGAAAGAGGTATGATTCATTCCTAAAGGATAAAGAATTTCATCCTCAATATATTGGTTGAACGATTTTCCAGACAATTCTTGTATAAGATATCCAACCAAACCCAAACCATAATTTGAGTAACTAGAAATAACTCCCGGAGGATTTACTCGGTCAGGCATTTTATCTATTAATATTTCTTCTAAAGAAAGCGGAACAGCTGAGCCATAAACTACTGGTGCAGGGAATTCTTCAAAACCCGGTGTGTGGGTAAGAAGGTGTTTCAAGGTAATTGATTCTGAAAAAGTATCTGGTATTTGAAAAGCAGTTAAATAATCATTAATATCGGTATTTAGATTTAAAATTCCGTCTTCTACTAATTGCAATGCTGCAATTGCAGTAAAGGTTTTTGAAACAGAACCAATTCGGAATAACGTTTGATTATGAACGAATTTTACAGGTGAATAATCACTATAACCAAACCCTCGAGCATAGATGATTTCATCATCCATTACTACTGAAATTGTCATCCCAGGAATATTAAATCGACTCAATTGATCAGGAATAAAAGATTCTAGAAAGCTAATCAGTGTTGTATTATCCGGAGCAGCTTTCGTTATATTATCTGTAAAAAACGGGTTCCCAAAAGCCATAACATCAAAATCAGTGTTTTCATCTGAAATAGATTTAGCATTAAAAATAACAAGTCCTAAAATTATAGTTCCAAAAATTAATCCAATTCTTAGTGTAGCTTTTTTTGACAAATTTCTCCCTAAGCATTTTGTACTGTTCACTAATATAAACCAAATCAAAAATCTAGGAAAATTTTACTATTCATTTTTTTTGTCTTCCAGATGAACGATTTTAAGTGATTGTGCATCCTCGCTTCTTTTGTTTCGACCAATGAGTCCAATGATCATATCATTTCGTACTTGATCTTCTGATTCTTCCCCAAATTCCTCAGGACTAACGTAATTTGCCATGTCAGGGTGATGATAAAAAACAGTCCAACCAGGAAGATCTTCCCAAGTATCTACTTTGAAATCGCCAGAAGAAGTTCCAGGTACAACAGGTCCCCACATTTTCATGATTTCTATTGCTTGAACTCGTAAATTTTCCTCTGGTTCAAGTAAGATCAAACATGTCCCGTGTTCGAACATAACCCAGCTATTCTCTTCTTTAACTAGAATTTCTCGCCAAATAGCAATCATTCTATTAATTTCAGTTTCATCGTTCATTGTCAAACATAATAATAATTCAATCGGAATTTAAAATAATTGCTTAGAAAGAAATACTTGTTACTTTTATTCTGTAGTTGCGAAGCTCTTGACAAAATCATCGAATTCTTCTATTAGTGAGGAATAGTATTCTTGTTCTTTTTTTATGTGTTTCCAAAGAAGTTTATTGCCTTTTACTCCAGCATATTCTACAGTTTTTGATAAAAGAAGACGAATTTCCTCAATTTTCTTTTCTTTACCCATAATCTTGGCTTGTATCCACAAAGCAAGAAGTCGATAAGTTAAAAGTGCAATACGTCTTATTTCAGAGTCATATCTACTCGCATGCTCAAGGAGTTCTGTTGTTAATGATTCAATTTCGTCAATAATGTCATTATCGCCTGTCCTTATATAAACATCCAGAAGAATTGAGCACAATTCCATTTTAAACCGGTTTTTCCATCTATATTCTAATGTCTCATCATTAATTAATTCTCTAAGTTTACTCTCAACTTCTTCTAGAAGCAAATTACTATGTGTTTCAAAATATTTTTTTTTCAATTTACGAAGTTCAAAGACTCGAATCTCTAAATCAAAATTTGAATTATTTAATCGCTGAATTATTGGTTTTAATTCTTCGAAATAAGCATCAGCTTTTTTGATCTCTCCTCTATCAACACTCATTCTAACTATTTTTTTGAGAATAATTCTTTTCATGTCTAAACGATCGGTTTTATTCAATAATTGATAAGCTTGCAAAGTATAATCATATGTAATATCAGGTTCCAAGTTAGCTTCATAAGCATATGAGAGATGATACAATATGGTAATTTTTTGATATGCATTTTCTGTCTTATCAACAAAAGGCATTATTTGTAAGAAGCATTCAATTGCTTTATCATAATCTCCTTTGCTACTATATGAGAGTCCTATTGAATGTTGAACAAAAGCAATCCAATATTGATTATCAAGCTCAGTGAATACTCTTAGAGATTCTTCTCTATAATCAAGAGATTTTGTAAGTTGACCTAATCTACCATAACAATCTCCCAAAAAAAGAAAAGTTAATCCAATCCCAAACTTGTAATCGTAATGCTCTGCAATTTCAAGACTTTCTTTTGCTAATTTTATAGCCCTCTTATTATTTCCCAAATGAAAATTAACTATTCCTTCCATATGTATAATCCTATAACGTTCCTGATGCAATTCTTCGAGTTTTTCTGAGGGTAATGAGTCAAGAATTACCTCTTTTTGTTTCACTAAATCTATTGCTTCATTTAATTGACTTTTTTCGATTTGAATTCTAATCTTTTGTGCTATTGCTTCTAAGTAATATTTTGGCATATCGTTCTTTAGAAAAACGTGTAAAACATTATCAATTAATTCGAGAGCCAAATTATGATTACCATAAGCTAAAGATGCTTGGCTTTTTTTCAGAATTAAAATGTCTTTTTGTCTATTACTTAGTTTCTTTTTTTCAAGTTCTTCTATTTGCTCTAGTGCTTTCTTGTACTCACCGTGTGTAAGACTATGATCAATAATAGCTATATCCTCTTCAAACACAGAAAATCTCATCTCATTCTAGACAAACTCTAATACATATATTAATAAAAAATGAGTAAATAAAACAATTTTGTCAGAATACTTAGATTTTCAATAATTATTTATAGTTAATAATTCATTTCTTAATTAAAAATTGGAATTTATTGTAAAAGTATATTTACTAAAAATCTCTAGACTAATAAAAAAGAAAAAAAAGAGGGATTTTTTGATTTATTTGTAAGAATTATCTCTTTAATTTGCGTAGTAGAATATTGATTTTACTAAATATGTTTTTTCTGAAAATTACTGTTGGTATCAATAATACGCTAATTATCCCTGTTGTTGTTACTGACCAAAAAACAGCTGGTTTTCGAATAATTCCGTCTAATTTATTACTTAGTTTCCATGCATTCATAGCATAACTAACTGCTGTTTTATAGTTCATATCAAGATAAGCTATTCGACTTTGATCAAGTAATTTTAATACTTTTGTTTTGCCCACAGGATCATAGTCTATGTTTTCTAGATTTTCTTCTGTAGACATAAAATAATAATCAAAATGAAATCTGGCAATTGTATCAGATGAAAAAACACTATATTTATCTGAACAGTGAATATAGCTCTCAACATCATCAATAAACATTGAACCATAACCATGAAAATTGTTATGTGGGTGCTCTATTCCTAAGTTATGCCCAAGTTCATGTAAAATGATATGTGTTAATCCCATAATTGGTTTATTGATATCACTGTCCTCAAAGAATAGATAGGGTAATTTGCAGATTATTTGATATGGACCTACAGCTATACCTCCTATTCTCATATCCCCAAATTGTATGTACGTATTATAGAAAACTAAAACATATGAGGGTAGCTGTGAATATTCACTAGATGGAGGATAAAATACATCTGTATATTCATTAAGAATTTCCACGATATCTATAAGATTGATATAATTATAATCGCCATTATTTTGAGTATGATCAACCAAATGATTATAAATTTCAGGGAAATCAGTTAAATAGTCCAATTCAAATTCCACTTTCCAATCAATCCATGGAAAAGCATCAGATAAATAGTTGCTAATTTTATCGGAATTAAAGGCCCATGACATAGATTCATAGGGATAACCTCTATCTGCAATGTTATTGAATACTTTTATTGGGAGATTGAATGTGTCATAGATAGGTGGAGTTGTTAGTGCAGGACTTATGAAAACATTCCTTACGTAACTATTAATCCATTCATAGACATAGGTTGCAAGAGCCTCTTTTCCAATAGTTGTCTCAATATCGTTAATATCAGTAAAAGTATCTAAATCGTAACGATAATACGAAGGGGCAGTTGCTAGATCTGAACCTAGGAGATATGTATATTGTAGTATGTATTCAGAAAGTGCAGAAAGGTCAGCATAACAAAATCGATAGTTTCCACCCCAACCCACAGTATTCCTTTGATCAGTTCCTGCTATACTAATATCTGTTGATCTATTAGAATCACAATCAACATATGGTGGTACATATGAATGCTCGATAGAATGATCTTCTGCATCTATTGATGAAAAATTCATAAGATAAAGTGTATAATGTGAAGTTTCTTCAAAATCTGAATGGATATTCTGATGAATATACTCCTCAACTAATTTTGCATCAACGGTATAACCTGAACATGGGATATAAAAATCCATAAAATCATTGATAACTTGACTACTGATGTATTCATCAATAGCAGTATTATTAGGCCGATAGCCAAGAAGAGGATTATAATCTGCTTTATCAATTATGTAGCCTTTTAAAGCAGTTGTTTTTTCTTCAATAAGATAAGATAACATATAATTAATTTCATAATTTGAATGTGGAAAAGACATATTTGCCCCATAAAGTGTAAATGGATCAATTTCTGATGGTAAAGAATTCTCCAAATCATCCTCTAAAATATATTCTGAATTGAAACCAATAAACACAAGATTTATGTCAATATCTTCTTGCTTAATATTTGGTATAACACTCAGTGTTTTGTTAAACATTCTACTATTTGGTAAATATATTGGATATAATAAAAAAAGAACCAAAATAGCAATCACATAACATCTATTTAATTTTAATCGAATTGACATTTTTTTTGCCAAAGTTCATCCCACACCACTAAATTAAATATCGTTTTCTTAAAATTATGAGAACGTGTTCTTTATAAAGCTTCCACTATTCTTGATTATTTTTCAGATAATATTTCAAATAAAATTAATTTGCAGCAAGAATCAATAATAGAAAGATTATTACAGAATTAATAACTAGATATATTATAATTCTGTGAGGGCTAAGATATTATGACATTTGATGAGATAATCGCTAATAGAAGATCAATTAGAAAATTCAAGAAGGATCCAATAAAGGAAGAACAGATAGAAGCAATACTTGATGCTGGAAACAAAGCTCCATCAGCCAAGAATTTACAACACTGGAGATTTCATGTCTATCAAGGAGAAGCAAAAAACAACCTATTAAAATTCATTTTGAAGGAATTTGATAAAATTGCAGAACCTGGAGTTAGCAAATATGCAAGATACAGTTTCCAAATAATGGATGAAGCACCGGTAGCAATCCTAGTTTTCTCTGCTCAAGTTATGGATCACCCAGCAAGACCTGATATACAATCAGTCTCAGCTGCAATCCTAAATATGTTACTAAAAGCTCAGGAACTTGGAATTGGGTCACTATGGATTTGTGATGTACTCTATATTGATGAGGTAATTATGAAACATGTCGGTGCTGAAATGCCTTTACTTGCAGCAATTTCACTAGGCCATCCCAATGAATCTCCAGAAAGTCGCACAAGATTAACAGTTGATGATGTTACAACTTGGTTTGAATAAATCGAAGTTTAAAGCTTCTTCTCCCACATAACAATAGTATTGTGTCTACCGCCTTCTGATGTGGAATGAATGAATTCCATTTTCTCTGGTATATGTTGTAATTGTGCTGTAGTAATACAAGAAAGAAATTCACCGTAATCCTTTGTTCTTTCAACAAATTCTGAGATGACATACTCAGCATCTTCTTCCGCACCGTAGACAATAGCTTTTATCCAGCTAACTTCTCCTGTCACTTCATCTCGTTCTAAATATTCCAAAAGTAGTGTCTTGTTTTTTGCATAAAATTTCATATCAGGTTCTTTCTCAAAGATAGATTTTTCAAGAGGGACAAAATTCCATCCGATAGCAATGTAATCTTTAGGTCCATCAGGGATTTTTTGCGCTAAACTTAATGCTTCATCTATGGAAATTGGTTCACTAGGATTCTTAATTTTTAGTATCTTCGGTTTGTTACTTTCCACCCAAAAAGGAATCATTTCTGTTAGTAATTTAAATCCTAATTTCTTACCAATATTACAGGAACCAATATTTCCACCTTCTGTGGCAAATCCTACAATTTTAAAATTTAAATTCTTAGCAATATTATCTCCAAATCGGAAAAGCTTTGTTCCAATTCCTTTAAGTTGATTATCAGGTCTTACTCGAATTAGTTCTATCCATGCAACGTTTTTGGTCTTCTTTCTAAGATTACCTAATCCTATTATCTTCTCTCCTTGAAATGCTCCGTAAAACACACAACTAGAATCAGCTAATACTACTGGGGCATATGAATTCCAATCTTCAAAATAAGTAGGCATGACCTCAGTAAACTCTTTTACCTTGGAGAGATCTGCTTCTTGGAATTCACGATATTCAATCATAACAATCAGATAATTGAGCTCAATGTATTAAAATTTGTATATTAGGTGTAATAATAAGTAAGAGTCACAATAAGAGAATTCAAACTGTGAGTTTTCTTTTAAAAAGAAAAAAGATTATGGTGAAAAATAGGTTATTACACCTTTTTCTACCATTATTTTTCCATCTTTTATTACATGAGAGAAATTCTTTGGATTTTCGACTACAGAAATATCTTCCAATGGATTCTTGTTACTAATGACTATATCAGCCATTTTTCCTTTCTCAATAACACCAATTTTGTCATCCAAGTGAACGCATTTTGCTCCAACAATAGTTGCTGCTTGTAAAGCTTGAGCTGGTGTCATTCCAACATTTTCAACCATGTATTTTATTTCTGTGCCAGTTGTTCCATGAAAATTACCTGGTGTTCC
>JAHLVZ010000115.1 GCA_019058165.1 Candidatus Heimdallarchaeota archaeon | reverse complement strand
TAACTAAATATCTAATTATTGTTTCATCATCCTTAGGGATAATTATCATTCTACTTCTGATAATAAAATTCCTCAATCCGCTTCGCGTTTTGTTTGGTATGAGATGGAAAAAGGGATTATTACGAAGAAAACCAAAAGTGGAAGCAACAAGTCAAACCACAGAAACTTCAATAAATGTAGATGATAAGGATAATTAGATTTCTTTTAATTAATGGAGAATAGACTTTGTCTGAAACAATAAAAGAAATATCACAAACAGATAGTCGTACTTTCGAAAGAAGATATGACATAGATTGGCTAAGAATTTTCGGTTTATTGCTTGTGTTTATTTTTCATTGTGGAAGACCTTTTGACACTGAATTATGGCATATTAAAAATGATGTACTCAAAGAGGGAATGACAGTATTAATGTATTTCCTGGGTGGAGCTGGAATGCCGATATTTTTCATAATAGCAGGTATGGGAACTTTTTATGCACTAAGATATGTAAAGGGTGGACAATATGCCCTTAATAGAGTAGTAAGATTATTAGTTCCTTTTGTAATAGGCTTGTTTTCACATATTCCAGTTCAAGTTTATCTTGAACAAGTTTCCCATGGACTTTTTTCTGGTACATTTTTCCAATTTTATCGTCAAATGTTTACTGGAACTTATGCAGATGGCAGGATTGGTGACTTCGATATCTACGGATTACATTTGTGGTTTTTGATTACACTTCTTGTTATATCGTTATTGACATTGCTTGGAACAGTATATTACAGTAAAGACAAGAATCTTGACAGACTTGATAAATTCACAAATTTCTTGAATAAACCAGGAATGTTATACCTTCTCCCAATTCCCATTATTTTATTTGAAGTAACTAATGTTTTGACTGGAGAATTTATCCCTATTTTAGGTGGTTGGAGTGTTTTAACACACTTGGCTTTCTTCGTTTATGGTTATTTATTCGCATCGAATATTAAATTTAAAAAAACAATTGAAAAGCATGTTATACCAGCATTAATCGTGATAGTAGTATGTTCAGCTTTACTGATCTTTCTTGATAGCTTTGGTCTTAATGAAAGAGCAGTAACTTCTCTCTTTTTGATTCTTGGAACATTATATAGTTGGAGTTTTTTAGTATGTCTCTTCGCTCTATTTAGTAAATTTATGAATCGAAATAATAAAGCAAGAAAATTCCTGAATGAACTAGTAATGCCTTTCTATGTTATACATCAAACCATAATTGTCGTATTAGGTTTCTTCATCATTCAATTAAACAAGCACTTCTTTGCTAAATACATCATATTAATCTTAACATCATTTACAGCATGTGTTATTCTGCTTATGATCATAAAATACCTCAATCCTCTACGATTTATTTTTGGTATGAGATGGAAAAAGGGTTTGTTAAGAAGAACGAAAGAGAAAGAAGTAATTGAGGTTGACCCGAAAATAGAAGATACTAGTACCACAAATAATTGAAGAATAAATGAATAAATAGACAGGAAATACTAATATGACTGATGCTGTTGAAGAATCAACAAATAGAACCTTTACCCAATTAGAAAGAAGATACGATTTGGATTGGTTAAGAGTCATTACGATTTTCATTGTTTTCATTTATCATTGCGCTAAGTTCTTTGATAATGATCCATTTAGTGTTAAAAATAATCCAGCTGATTTTGTTAGTGGACCATTACCACTAAGTACATACAAGATAACGGCGAATCTAAATTATTTAACAGCAATTGGGTTACCCCTCTTCTTTATCATCGCAGGTATGAGTACGTTTTATGCTTTAGGTTTCATGGAAAAAAGAGAAATCAAAACCAACAAATATATTCTTGTTCGTTTCATCCGATTGATTATACCGTTCATAATTGGTTTGCTTACTTATGTCTCGCTTCTTGTTTTTCTAGAATATACTAATAAAGGTTTTATTTCATCAACCTTCTTTGAATTTTATCCAAACTACTATCAAGGAATCTACGGATTTGATGGTAATTTCTCAGTTTTTGGGCACCATCTATGGTTCTTATTTATTTTATTCTTTTTAACAGTATCAACAGTACATCTTTTCGCTTATTTAAGGAAAGAAAAATTCAGATCAGGTTTTTCTAAATTTGCTTCCTTCTTCACAAAACTTGGCACTATTTATCTATTAATAATACCAATTTACATTCTGGAAACACTACATAGTCGTTTTTATAGTGATTTCCCGAGACTTGGTGGATGGGATTTTCTCTCGTATATTTTCTTCCTCTTCTATGGTTTCTTGTTTGCATATGATAAGCAATTCAGAACAGCATTAAAGAAAAACTTCATCATTGCGGTAGTTCTAGGATTGCTTTCTTTAGGAACACAAATTACACTGAATAAATTCTTCTTAGAGGAAATTTGGGTAAATGAAGTTTTTTCAAATATTAGATTTCTATTTATTTTGGCTAGAGCAATTTTCTCTTGGAGTTGTTTAATAATAATTCTTGACCTTGGTGACAGATTTCTGAATAAGAAAAGTAAAATTGTAAAAACATTGAACGAATTTGTTCTTCCTTTTTACATTATACACTTCGTTATAGTTAGTGTAGTTGGATTCTATATAGTCAGACTGGATTTTCTCGCTATAAGTGAATATTTACTGATTTTCCTAATATCTTTAGCAATCATAGTTCCTCTTCTCTTCATAATTCGAGAGCTCAATGTTCTAAGCTTTATTTTTGGAATGAAAGTTTCAAAGAAGAAAAGCATTGGTAGATTCTTCAAAAAGAAGAAGACTAATGATGTTGAAAATGTAAGTGAAAAGTGATTCAGAGATAAGTTATGAAAAAAACCACAATTTCAATTTCTAAACCAATAGATTTTATAATAGCATACAAACACAAATGGCATAGATTTATCTATTTTTCACAAATTATATTTAGGTTTTAATAATGAAAAAACGGTTAATAATTCTCTTAATAACGTTTAATTTGGTATTAATTTCATCACAATTTTCTCTGAGAAATAATTCTGATAATTTATTTGTATCGTCACTAATAGACGAACCTGATCACAATAATCTTAATGCACTCGCAATTGATCCTAATAACATTACAGAATTACAAATTTTCTTTGACGACTTACTAGAGGAACATATAGATGATTATTATTTTCCTGGTGCTACTCTATCTGTTGTAAATGCAACGGATTTATTGTATCTTAAGGGATATGGTTACGCAAATATAGCAGAATCCGAAGCTGTTAATCCAAATACCTCTATGTTTCGAGCTGCTTCTGTATCCAAACTTTTTGTTTGGACAGCTGTTATGCAGCTGTTTGAAGAGGGGCTTTTTGATCTCAATGAAGATGTAAATGAATATCTTACTACTTTCAAAATTCCAGATACTTTTGAACCGATTACTATGTACGATATCATGAGTCATAGCTCTGGTTTCGAAGTGCTTTGGGAAAGAAATGGAGAATGGAGTCAAGAAGGAATACTATACTCACTTGAAGATTATCTAATAGAGAAAATGCCTAAAAGAGTACGACCTCCTGGAGAAGTCTCCGCATATTCAAATTATGCTACTACTTTAGCAGGATATATCGTAGGAGAAATTTCAGGGAAACCATTTTCTCAATATGTGGAAGATGAAATATTTACTCCTCTTGGTATGGATCATTCAACATTTTTACAACCTGTTCCTGCAAGTTTTGTAGATGATCTTGTTACTGGTTATTCACTAGATAATAACGGGATTTTAGTTCCTGATGATTTCGAATATGTTACTGTTTATCCGACAGGCGGTCTAAGCATGTCTGCATTAGATGCCAGCTATTTTATGAGAGCACACCTCAATAATGGCACTTTTAGTGCTACTGAAATGTTAAATGAAACAACTGCACTAAAAATGCAGACTCAACATTATACCCATCACCCAAATCTTGCTGGTTTTGCTCATGGATTCTGGGAGTTACCAAGAAATGGTAAAAGAATACTATGGCATAGTGGAGATTTGGTTAACTCTCAGAGTATGCTTGTACTTATTCCAGATGAAGATATTGGATTCTATATCAACTATAATTCAAATCCTGGTAATGTTTACTATGAAGTAATCTATCGATTTGTAGAACGTTTCTTTCCGAATACCCCAGATCCTGTTTTACCCCCAGATGCAAATCTCAAGAACACTGGAAAGAAGTTTGTTGGAACCTACAGAGTAACACGAGGACCATGGTCTACTCCTTCGAAAAATGCTTATCTTCTTGATAATAAAGCAATAAAAATTGATGATCAAGGTTATCTAATTGTTTTCGATCATTATCAATGTGTACAAATAGATGATTTATTGTTTCAAGCTTCGGGTCAAGAATTACTTATAGGTTTTCGGGAAAACGCTAAAGGAAAAATTACTCACTTTTTCGTAGGAGATAATCCGTCTGTGGCATTCGAAAGATTGAGTGGTGCAAATAATCCTGCTCTTGCTTGGATAATTTCAATGACCATCCTTGTTGTTTTGATAGGTACACAAGTATATGATCCTATTAGAAGGAAGATTCGGAAAGAAGAGAAATATCTGCCAACATCTAAACCAGAGAAAGCTGCTATACTTACAACAAAAATTACTGGTTGGAGTATCCCTAGTTTTGTTCTTTTATATGGTGGATTGTTTGGATTAATGATAGTAACAGATGCTGTTTTTCCAATATTAAGAGCTTTACTTATTGTACCATATATGTTGGCTGCTGCTTCATTGGCATTGATAGGATTAACAACTTTTCTCTGGATAAAGAAGCAAAGCACATTAACTAATCGCATAGTTTCTACAATTGTATCTGTCTTATCTATTATTTTCATATGGTGGATGTTCAATTGGAATTGGATTGGATCATTTTACTCTTAAAAGATCCATCATTTCTTCTTTTTTTTATTTTATAATCTAAAGAAATTGAAACTTGATTAGTTCAGAAAACCGTTTGCAAAAGTTATTGAGAGAATATCTTCCTTACTTTTTTAAATGATAAATTTGTTGTTAGAATTATTCACGAAATTACAGGAGAAGAAATTTTGAGATATAAAAAATTCCACCTAAAATCAATTTTGTTTTCTTTAGTTCTACTTACAATACTTCCTGGTATTCTTGCACCAATTATCGCAGAGAAAAGCCAAAATAATGATCTCTCACTTAATGCTGATTATCCTAAGGTTCACAATGGTTTTGTTGTTATATCAGAAACACTTAGTGGTTTGATAGATATAGATACACACCATATAATGCTAAAAGTAAACAAAGAGTATTATTTCTCTGTTAAATTTGACAATCCCAATGGATTATTTTTATCTGCCTTTGTAACAAACGGTGTAGATAGTGCTTTTAGGTTAGGAGATTGGGATGTTAATACTCCGAAAAGTCAAAGGAAAGTTACTTTTGTTATAACACCAACTTCAACAGATGAATTTACTATAATGATAGATGAGTTCAATGGTTTCGATTTAATTGATACGAAATATACTCTTTATGCAAATCGTTCAGGTTTTGCTGGTATCTGGTGGATGATTCTTAGTGGTCTTGGGGTACTTGTTATCCTTATAATTATATTCGCCTTGCTATTTTCAAAGAAAAAGAAGAAACCAAAGAAAAGAAAACGTAAGAAATAATTTTCTTACTCTTTTTATTTTTTAATTATTATCAAAAACCTTCTTTAAAATACCTAAAAAACATCTCATCAAATGTAGGAATCTCAAATACAAACCAAACTGATTTTTGCCTGTCATTAGAATCAATGGTTTACTGTGTAAATACAGATTTCCAACTGATTTTTATGAAATTTTATGCGGCTTATTTTTTTTATTATGTTCTAAAATCCGGGCAGGTTTCAATGAATTTAGCAATTTCTTTTGCAAAATTTGCAGCTGGACCTAGCCAAACAATGTAGTATGGTAGAAAACAAAAGAAAATTAATAATAATCTCATGTAAAATTCATGAATATATCCTCTAATTTCTATTATTGTTTCATTTTCTTTTTGTTTTACTTTTATTGCTGCACTAACAAGATTATCTTTAATTACTAAGAAATAGTTACCCCAGACTTTCGCTGTTGTAACTTCAAATTGAAGATGTTTTCTAAATATCTCCATAGCTTTCTCATGAGTTAGACCAGGATTATGTCCTATGTTTACATTAACCAAGATTATCATCCCTCAATAAAATAGTCACTTATTCTATATCTTAGTAAAATAAGAGTCTTTCTTAACAAAGATTCCTTTGAATACAAATATATCAAAGATAGATCAATGGAATCTCTTTTCACCAGCTTTAATCGCAAAAGACAACCAATTATCAGGAGGAGTAACTGGACAAGATAACGTTTCATTATAGGCACATGCGAAATTAAACGCTTTATTAAAATCTAGAATTATGTTTTCTTGATCAACATTTTCAATTAGTAGTAACCGTCCATTTGGATAGCTTTCATTACCACAAGTTGAGTCCCTAAAAGCAATGTAGTAGCTATTTGTTTGTTCATCAAAAACAAAAAACAAACGAATGGGTTCCTCATTATGTTTGAATTCTACATAACCAGTTTCAAGAAATGGATCAATCGGAGTACCATCTTCCTTTGATAAAATTCTCTCCTTTTTGGTTTCTAATAGAGTTATTTTTGCATCAAATTTGAAATTGGCATTAATTGGAAAGAAGTTTAATTTTAGATTCTTACGCTCATTTTCAGGGACCGGAGACCATAACGTTTCTCCAATCATAATTCCTTCACTCAGGTTTTTTTCTCGATTTTTTATCCAATTCATTATTTCTTCTTCAAAGCTCAAATCATTTACACCTGTTTTTATTTTAGTTGTTAGGATTTTGTATGTCATAAACTGAGTTAGTATTAATGTTATGAAAGTCATTGCGCCAAACGTAGTACGAATTTGTCATCTTGTATTAGTACAGCAGCACCACTTCTTCCTCGAGTAAGTGGTTCAACAGAAGTGGGTGGTCCTGAGCCAAAATCAAGTCTTGCTATAGGCATCCGAGTTAGATTTGTTACTAAACACTCATTATCAGGATCATAAGGTCGAAGCTGATCCAATTGCCCAGCTTCTATCCAGCTCGCTATTTTTTTCAAATAATTTTCATATTTTTGACGATTTACTGCAGGAAATGATTTTCGAATTGTTATAGCCAGCTCTTCAATACTCGAATTAGCTACAACTTTTGGTTTAAATGGCACGCTATATATGATGAGCCCATTACCAAAAAATCGTTGTCCTAATTCTGCTACACCTCGTCGGACATCTACAGGAATCACTAACCGAAAATTCTCTAATTGCTCCTTTTCCCTTTTTTCCAGAATAAACTTGACTACTTTTGCGGATAAAATATCATTTGTAGAAATTCTTAGCCCAGAGCTCTCAGAAACACTCTTAGCTTGATTTCGAGTTTCTGTTACTCCTAATTCTAAATACTCCACTTGCACATTACTCTCAAGGGAGATAGCATCTGGGGGTGTTGCTGTGAAATGAAAAGAACTATGTAATTCACTGTAAATCTTAGGTCGGGAGATAGCTGAAATAATTGTTGGAGCCAATGGAATCCCTCCTCTTTTAGTAACAGCTGCAAGAACTGAGAGCAGATAGAAGTAGCTGTAACCATCGCCAACAAGATGATTCATTATTGGAATTAGCACAGTCCCATTGGTGTAATGTATAACTTTTATGTAAAACAAACTCGATGTTAACTTGGGATCCATGGTTCCGAATTTATTGTATATTGTCTCATGTCCCAAACTTGGATCAAACACTTCATCCATCGAAATTTCTTCAATATAATCATCAACGAAATAGGATTTCTCAGTAATAACACCATTAGAGTATGTACCAAATGCAGTCCAAAAGTGAGTTGAGAGTTTTTTCAATGCTCGATAGAGCCTATTAGTGTTTATCCGATAAGGGAAATAAAAGAGAAATTCAATGGGATAACTACCATTAGCAAAGAACGTACTTACCTGAGAGATGTTAATTTGTTTCAAAACTATTCCTCACTTATGTCATAGTAACTGTTGGTTAAAGTTTTACTGTAGAAAATTCAAATAAGGATTAATGTATTATTCTTACACTCTTTTTGTATAATGAGCCGTCAGATTTCTATTTATAGTCCTTTCATTAACTGTTTCACAACTATATCGTAAACACTAAAATCGGGAGTTAATCTTGAAGTCTGTATGATTCCATGTAAAGATGCCAAAATAAAAATTGCTTTCTCTTTTGGTGTTTCTTTGAAAGTATATACTTTAGAATGTAGACCTTCTTCAAGAAGAAAGGCAATCCATCTTATTTCATCGTTATATAATCCCTTCATTTCTTCTTGCATCCTTTTTGGTAAGATAGTATATTCAGCGAATAGTATACATAATGTGCAAATTTGATCATTTGATCCAAATAATCGTTTCAAAAGAGAGAAATATTCTTCTAGTTTTTCTTCAGGTTTCTCAAGACTTTCCTTCCTCTTTACCCAACCTGCAAATCTCTCCCTATCATTTCTAATTAATTCAACTCCCAATTTTTCTTTTGATACAAAATAGTGAAATATACTTGCTTTTCGTATTCCTACTTTTCCGGCAATTTCATTAAAACTAAATCCATTGAATCCTTTTGTTAACATTAACTCTCTTGCACTTTCAATTATTCTTTCTCTTGTATCTGCCATATTTTTCTTCTCCACTTAAAACGTTGAGATCTATCTCCAGGAATAGTTTCACTCTCACCTGGATAGTACGTGTTAAAAAATTTGTTTCCAATATCATCAACAAACGTAATTATTTCATGATTCCTCATTTCAATATCAATTATTACTTGAAGTGTTACTGGAAATAAAATTATGATTAACCTAAAAAATCAAAATAAATCTATATTGTTGTTCTTTATTCATTGATAGCATAGACACCATTAATTTTTATTTATAATCTGAGTCTTCGCAATTAGGATCAAATCAATTACTAATCGAATAACAACTCTATATGATCGTGCTGTTCTACTAATTTGGCAAATTTATTCAAAAACCCTTCACCTAAGCTCTTTCTTACATGTTTTTTATTTTTAAAAACAATGCTAATTTTTTCATCAAACTCAAAAGCACCGAAACCACCACGTAGAATATCATTTAGCGCGTTCCAACTCCATCCATAATGCTTGAAATCTGGACAAACAACTCTTTGAATTTCATCATGGAATTCCGGATGAGAATTAATATTTTTTCCATTTATTGTGAA
>JAHLVZ010000114.1 GCA_019058165.1 Candidatus Heimdallarchaeota archaeon | reverse complement strand
TCTTCAGGCATTTCTTTCACCAACAAAATAACTTTACTTCAAATCCTTAGGAATGCTATCCTCGTCAACTGGAACGTAAATATCAAGAATGAATCCCTCTCCAGAATCACTCGGAACTATGACTTTTTCAAGACCATATTTTCTAGCAATTTTTATTTTGTGTTTCTTTATCCACTCTAGAATTTTCGTCCATGCTTTACCGATATCTTTGGTTATATCTTCAACATTGCAACGAGTGACTACATTGAAGGATTCCGGAACATCCTTAATCTTAACTTCATCTGATTTGAAATCTGGATCCACCACTAACCAAAACTCATAACCGTACTCCTTTTTACCAGGAGTTGGACTAGGATTATCGAATCCATAAATAGGATTCTTATCAAGATCATCAAAATAGCCCTTTGGTTCTGCCCATTCTCGAAGTTTTATCCAAGCGTCATTTTCAGGCGTTACACTAACAGCATGGAAGCTTACAACTCGCATTGGTAATAAATGTATGAATTGAACTTCTAGTTCATCCTGTTTTCTTTCGGAATACAATCTTTGATAGTGATCTGCTTTTCTCTTCGCTTCCATTTTCCTTTTTACTTGTGATTTTATGTAAGCTTCTTTTATTGCAAAGAACAGCACTTTCCCATCTTCACTTAATTTGTATTTTCCTCTGCTAGTATTAACTAGCATCCCAAAACTGACTAGCTTTTCTAAGTGATGTGCCAAAGCTGTTTTGCTAAGTTTCACTACTTCTTTCAATTTACTGAAATCATTTGGACCTTCCAATAAAGATTCAATTAATTGTAACCTGCTTTTATTAGCAATCGCACTTAGAACTTCTGCTAAGTCATCAAGTGATATTTTTGTTGTTTCTATTTCGATGTCATCAGACGAAGTCATCATTTTTCATTCCTCTGTTATTATTATTCAAGCAGAACATTATTAAATGTTTTGTTGAATATTAGTACTAATTTTACTGAACAAATTTTTAGCAAATAATAAGAAAAATAAGCAATTACGTTTCTACAAAAGATATTAAAGGAAAATGAGCAAGTACAGAAGAAGAAGGATCAAATAAGATGAATGAAGAAATAATGGTTGTTGCAAAGAATTTAAAACGAATTTTCGAGTTTGGAGAAACTGAAGTTCATGCTCTAGGTGGCGTTGATCTTTCTATTAAAAAAGGGGAATTTGCAATCATTCTTGGTCCTAGTGGAGCTGGAAAAACAACGCTTCTAAATATGATTGGAGGGATAGATCGTCCAACAGAAGGAGATGTTATTGTTGATAGTGACGTAATTACAGAGTATTCACTGGACCAATTAAACAGCTATAGACGTAATGATGTTGGCTGGATCTTCCAATTTTTCAATATAGTTGCTAGTTTACGTGCTTGGGAAAATGTTGGCTTAGCTTTAGAGTTTCAAGGAGGATTTTCTAAAAAACAAATAAAAGAACGATCCTTTGAATTACTCGAGCAAGTTGGCTTAGGAGGGAAGGAAGACAGATTTCCAAGTCAGTTATCTGGTGGTGAACAGCAAAGAGTTGCCATTGCTCGAGCTCTAATAAAAAAACCCAAAATTATAGTAGCAGATGAACCTACTGGGAATTTAGATTTTGTTACAGGTCAAAGCATTGCTGAATTAATGTTGAATCTAAACCGTCAAGAAAATACTACTTTTATTGTTGTCTCTCATGATTTGAATATTACTCAATACGCAGATCGTGTCTTTCATCTAAGAATGGGTAAAATAGAGCATATTGAAGAGCAACCACAAAATTCGGTTCCTAAAAAGGTGCAGGAGGAATAGCTATAAAAATTATGACTAAAAAGATCTTTCGCGAGATCTGGGCCAGTAAATTTCGGTCAATTTCAATAGTTATTATAGTGGCATCTACTGTAGCTTTCCTCGCAGGGATGCGAGCAAGTTATCCAATGATTTTAGCGACTTACGATTTGAACAGAGAAACATATAATGTAGCAGATGGTCGGTTTACATTCAATCAACCAATTCACCAAAACAACTTATCACTTATTGAATCAAATAATACCATTTTAGAAGATATGAGTATTGATCGAATTGATTGTAGAATACTCTTCCATACAGATATTACTTACAATAATGAAAAATTCCAAGCAATAATAATAGGAGTAAATTATCCAAATAAAGTTAATCAATTAGTTATTGAGGAAACAGCTGGAGATATTACTGATAGTGATTTAATTCTTGAATCAAATTCTAGTTGTTTAATTGAAACACATTTTGCTGGAAAAGAACTTCCCATTTTTGGACAAGATGTTCAAATGAACGATTCAATAATAGTGAATTTTGCTGGAACACCAATTAATTTTGAAGTTAAAGGAATTGCTCAAGATACAGATTATATATATGTAGTTGATGAAAATACTCTCGTACCTTTGATAGGAGAGCTAGCTATAGTCTGGATAAATCTCAATATAATACAACATCATTTGTTTAGTGGTTATCCTTTAATAAATCAAATTCTCTTTACTGTTGATGAGCGTTTTAATAAAGATATGACTCTGGCTGCAGCTGACAAACTCTCACAGATTTTTACGGACAATAATATTGATGCAAATTCACTAAAATTTGAAATCTATGATGAAACGCCAGATTATAATATGTTCCTTGGTGATGCCGGTGCAATAGATAATATGGGAACTATCTTTGGAATTATTGGAATGATTATTTGTTCTATTCTAATTTTAAACACATTAAGTAAATTAGTAAATTCTCAAAGAAAAAATATCGGTTTATTTTTCGCCATGGGTTCTAAAAGACGATCAATTCTTGCGCATTATTTCTCAATTACCCTTATTTTAGCATCTATCGGTGTTTTTATTGGCATTCCTTTAGGTTATTCGATATCATATGGTATGGCAAAATTAGCAACTAAATTTTATTCCATACATGAATTTGCTTATTATCTTCCACCAAAGGAATTCTTAATAGGTGGTGCAGCAACATTGGGAATTTGTATTTTAGCTTCTATCATTAGTGCATGGCCGATTACTACTGTAACACCTCGAGAAGCTATGACTGTGTCATTTACTAGGATAAAAGCAAAAGGAAAATCGTTTGCTGAAAAACTTCTTGGATGGATTCCAGCTTTCAGACCAATTCATATGTCTGTCCCTCTTCGAGAAGTTTTTCTGAAGAAGAAGAAGACATTGATTACAATCTTAGCATTAACTACCTCTATGGTTTTCTTGGTCAATTCATTGGCTATGGAAGTCAACATGGTCAATATTATGAATAGTAACTTCACAGAGTTTAATACCTATGATGTTCAGATTCGATTTGAATCTCCTGAACCAGTTAGCAAAATCTTAGATTTTATTAATAACGATACTATACCTTATACTGACAATATTACTCATTCTGAGATATTTATTGACTTATATACAAAGATTACTCATCAAGGGGATTTTGCTAGTTGGTCACAATTAATTTGCTATCAAGAAAACTCCACATTACGCAACTTTAACATTATTAAGGGCGATGTTCAAGAAAAAACTGATCTTAGTCCAACAAAGGTTCTTCTAGGCAATTCAATTGCTCGCAAATATGAAATTAACTTATTTGACAACATCACAATAGGTATACTTGGCAATTATTCAGTTCAGGTAGCTGGTTTTGTTGGTGAGCTAGTTGATTATTCAGTATTTTGGACTTATGAATCATTTCAACAAAGCAATATTACTGACTATTTTGGTTTTCCCAAAGGTTGGGTAAATGGTGTTTCTCTATCAGTTGATGAAAATGCTAATCTTGTTACTTTAAGAAGTGCTTTTGAAAGTGCTTTTAATGTTAATCAGTGGACAGAAGCAGATGTTGCATTAAAATCAATTCGAGCATTAATGCAATCAATGATGGGTATAATGGTACTATTTATAGTAATAGGAATTATTACAGGTATAATATTTAGCTTTCAATCGATGTACATGGCTTTTGTTGATCGACAACAAGATTTTCTATCCTTCAAAGCTATGGGAACAAAAATGAAATATCTTCGAAGAATGATTTTCTGGGAGAATGCTATATTAAGCCTTTTTGGGGTAATTCTTACGGTACCATTTGGTTACTTGTTTTATCGATGGAGTTTAGACTATATGCTAGAAGGTAATTTCTATGTTCCAATGTCAATTCCTTGGTTTACTTGGCCAATTGTTTTTGTATTATCTTTATTGGCTATCTGGCTAGCTACTGCAAGGTTAACATGGAGAATAAAAAAGATGGATTTAGCTGATGAGTTAAGACAATCAGGATCTACTTGATTTTTTTCTCCCAAACTTTATACTTGAAGAAAATAGTATTGAACGGGTTGGAACGATGAGACTAAAAGAAGGAGAAAAAGCGATTAATTTCACAGTAACAGACCTATCTGGCAAAACTATTTCACTCGAGGATTTTAAGGATAAGAAGATCTTGCTTTCATTCTATAGATATGCATCTTGTCCCTTGTGTAATCTGAGAATTTCGCAATTAATTCAGCAATACAATGATTTGAAAAAGAAAGGTTTAGTGATTATTGCGTTCTTTCAATCTCCAAAAGAAAGCATGCTTCAATATGTTGGAAAACAAAATGTACCTTTTCTACTGATACCTGACCCGGAAAGAGAGATCTATAAATTATATCGAATTGAGAAATCATAGTTCAAATATATTATAGGTGGGATTTCAAGGAAAATGTTCAAGGCACTAAGAAAAGGCTATAAGATAAAAGATCAGGAAGGGCAGCAAAATTTCGTACCAGCAGATTTCTTAATAGAAAACATGATTATCAAAAAAGTATATTATGGCAAGAGTATTGCAGACCATATAGCATTTAAGGTCATTATTCAATTTCTTGCTGAATAAATTTCGAACAGTGTGTTTCTTAGGTTCTAATGAATCATTTTTTTATAGAACTACGACTTTCATAATGAAGACACAGTATAGAGAAGAAGTAGAATGACAGAAACAGAGATGTATACCTATAATCCCGTTGATGGTACTGATACTTGTAAAGTTTCATTTAGTTTTGAATTGAAAGAGGAAGAAGGAAAGATCATAATAAAACAACTTATAATTGATGGAGAAAAAGGTTGTATTGGTCATAACAAATCAATCTCACTTTTGGTGCGAGATAGAGCTGTTCAAGATCTTCCAATTGAAGAACTAAAAGAAGCAGGTTGTAAAAGAGCGTCTTCTTGCTCTCAAGAGCTAGCGAAAGCATTAGAGTTGTTACTTAAATCTAGAAAATAATAAATCATCATTTCTTGTTTTATCATAAAATTCATAACTCATCTAATTATTGGATAATCAGAGGTTTTATCATTGGAAACTGATCCTATAAGGAAAGCAAGAGATATTTTTCTAGGCAATTACAATTGTGCTCAAGCAGTATTTAGAGTAGTTCTAGAAGAAAAAGGACTTTATTTTAATCAGGCACCTATTGTTGCTGCAGGTTTTGGAGGAGGAATCAGTAGAAGAGGCGAGATGTGTGGAGCATTAACTGGTGCAATAATGGCAATTGGTGTTCTTCACGATCAAAAATATAATGAACCAGGAGAGCATCGAAAATATACTTATGAATCAGTAGGGGAGCTCATCGAGAAATTCAAAGCTATCAATAAATCACCAATCTGTAATGATTTGGTTGGTTTTGATGTGAGAGATCCTGTTGCAAGACAGAAAGGGAACGATGAAGGAGTTTTCAAAACTATTTGTCCAAAATTCGTTGAAGATGCAGTTAAAATTGTATTAGAGATGTTTCCTGACTAACTCATACTCAATATTTTCATCAAATTTTGATTAGCAAGGATTTAAAAATACTGAAGAGTAATAAAAATCGAAATTTATCAAATTGGAGGATGGGATTTTCATGGCTCAATATACTATGAAAAGCGGATTGGTAATAGCAGTTCTTGTTGTTATTTGGAATATTGTTTTGCTATATATCGGAATACTCAACATTATTCTAGATCCAATGAGCGTCTGGGGATACATGTTCTTTTTAATGGGAATTTTTGTAGACTTTCTCATACTTAGTTGTAGTGTTAGGATTCATAGGCACAGTTATTCTCGAGTACCCTAGATAGTCAACAAAAATTTTTATGTTTTATTGATTGCTTTTTGTGAATTTCTTCTTATATACTATTAATATTAATGATATGAATAGGAAAAACTGCCAGAAGTGGAAACCCATTTTTGGTGTTGGCTCGTTGGGATTTTTGATTTCAATAGTGAAATCACCTACTCCTGAATAGCCACAAATCTCCAAAATTAGAATAATTGGATTATCACTTGTTTGATTATACTGTAAGGTTAAGACTTCTCCTAAACCAGCTTCAGATAGATAGAATAGTATTCCCCAAAATTCACTATATATTGTTAACTGATAATTTGCAGTTTCTGAATTCGTTAGAGTTATTGTATTATTTCCGTAAGGTAATGCTATTTGGTAATAATGATTCAAAACTTGCTTATAATGTCCTTGCTCATCTCCATTTATTGATCCTCCAGTTGATGTTTTTGGAGAATTGCAAACTAGTTCATTTGGTTCACATTTTCTTACTACTAAATCAAATGTTGATGATAAATTGTAACTATAAACTAAAACAAGATAAAAACCAGTTTTTAAGTGGAATCTACAGTATTCTTCTGTAGCATCAATTGGATTTACTAAATAACTCCCACCGATTGTTTCATAAGTACCCGATAAATCGAATGCAATTACTTTGATATCAACATCTCCTGTAATAATAGGGGAATAGAATTCATAGATGGAATTTTGCCAGATATTAACTCTATAGAGTTTTATTGAGTTCTTTTGTATTGTACAGTCTTCTTCAACTTCTTCTAAAGTGAGTAGTAACGGTTCAGTAAATGATGTATAGAGATTGTTATCTCTGTAGTAATCGAGGAATTCATCCCATAATGTTGCAGTTTGCCAATCCATTCCTGCACAGTAACCTTCTCTATTAATGTAAATGTCAATTAATTCTTCTGATAAAGACCCAGAAGGCATGAATATCGTGATGCCATTTGCCCTTCCAAAATAACCGGTATGTTGCCAGTTGTATAAAACTGATTGATTTAGGCAATCTAGTAATTCTTCAGCAACTTGATTAAGAGACGGACTGTCCAGAAAGAACTGTGTATTTTTAATCAGGGAAATGAAATCTACCCAATGTCCATCATAGAATTCATAAGAGATATCTCGGATTAATTTAAAGATATTATCATAGAAGCCAGCATCTAGTGTAGTTATCAATTCGGAAACAAATGAATTGATTGCAGCTGGTATTTCTAGAAGTTTAGTTTGATTGATAGCTGACAAACAAGTTATGTAGGTATTTTTATAGTGGTCTTTATAGGCATCCACCATGAGTTTACAAAATGAGCTTGCATTTATTCCCGGATTTAGTTTTAACCTTTCAGCTATCAATTTATAGTGATAACCATTTGTACTATCTTCAGATGCAATGAAATACTTACTAAGATTCCTCATTTCCCAAGCAACTTCAATGGTATTCATATTACAGGCATCCATAGAAAGGATGTCAATCTCTTCATCAGAAGCATCAAGAACAGTAGTAATTGCTGTTTGAATATCGTTTACAATGAAATGAGAAGAACTTGTTTCATCATCGATGACTCCATAAGCAGCATGTCCATGATTCCAAAGATCAAGTATATAATTCTCTGCTGGAAAATTGTCAAAACAATATGTAATGAAATCAATTAGTGTATTTGGATCAGCCATATCTACTTCCCCTAGATCCACCATGAGTTGGGAGTCAATGGTTGTATATGAGACATCATCTGTTACATTGTAAATCCTGCTTCCGTTCCAATTACCATGAGTATTATCATAGCCAGGAATTCGATCAAGTAATACGACAAAACTTATGTTATCATTAGAACCTCCTGCTTGTTCCAACCATTCAAAATCTCGAATTGCATCTCCTTCTATATCATTGTCTGCATCCAAGTATAGCATATATGTCCATGATTTATTATCAGAGTTTTTAGAGAAAAAATCATTATTATCATGATTTGCTTCTGTATTTACAGAACTTATTATTTCAACTCTAGTTTTTCCTTTTCCAGATTCAAGCTTTGAAATAGACAAATTACCTTTTACTGAAGAATCAACACTGAATAGAAATATAGTTGAGAGAACTAAAAATATAACTACAAACATAGAAATTTGTTTTTTTCTTGACATTATGATCCCCCAATTAGTAACTTCTAATGATTATTAACAAAATTCTTTTTGGTTAGTCTTGGATTTTAAACAAGATTTCCATGTCCCACAGATATTTTTTAATTCTATAAATATTAGATATGTATATTCAAATTTAGATGATATTATCAGTTAGTTACAACTTTATGGGATTTGTTAAAATGAACCCCAAAAATAAATCTAAAAGAAAAACAGGAAGAGTTGTAGAAAAAGATACTACTTGTCTAGCTAATCTTCCAAGATTGAGCATAACGATTCTATTGTTTCTGTATGCAGTTTTCATGATAGTACCTGTTATGATTTATCGAGCATATGCAACTTTAACGTTTATTCTTACACACATGTATGTGTTTCATCTCATCAATTTCTTTTCTGTTGCTTTACTTTGGGCAATAATAGTTCCCTTAGTCTTAGGATTACCAAATAGAAGAGAATTTATAGGATATGCAAAAAGCATTAGATTAACAAAGGTAAAACCAGTACTTCGTTCTGTTGGTTTAGGATTAATTACTGCAGTAGCTACTTTAACACTCATGTTATTTTCCAATTTCTTATCTTCGCTCTTTAATGGACAAGTAGCTTTCGATCCAGCATTACTTATCGAACCTCTCGTCGTTCCTAACCTCTACACGGCATTTCTTCCAGGTATTTGGGAAGAAGTTGCTTTTCGAGGGGTAATGCTTGTATTGATTTTGAAAGTACAAAATAAGCAAGTATCCATTATAGGAAATGGTTTGCTTTTTGGAGGATTTCATTCGGTAGGCATTCTTACTGGTTTTCTAAGTGCGATATTCTTTGGAGTTGAATTCAATAGAGAGCACTTTATTCCTATTCTATTTCAAATGGTATATACTACTTTCTTTGGCATATTTATTGCTTATATGTTTGTAAAGACGAAAATGCTTCTACCATGTATACTGATGCATTATACAGTGGATGCACTATTTTATCTGGTAGGTTATAATAAGCGTTAGTTTCAGACCATCGCGTTACTTGGA
>JAHLVZ010000015.1 GCA_019058165.1 Candidatus Heimdallarchaeota archaeon | reverse complement strand
TATATTTTGCAGTAGGTTTTGGTGGGTTGACAATTGTGAAAGCTTTAGATTATTCTACACCAACCAGTGAATTCAACTTAAGAATTGAGATCATATTTCTCATCACTATCAGTGCAATTGTCATAACTAGAAGAAGTGTAAAGATAATCAGTAAACGTAAGTACTCCAAGTGCAATTAATCTTTTTTTTAAAAAATATATGAAGAAACAATCTAAGATAAGAAATCTCAAATGTTCTTTCAAAACGTTTAATATATACAACCACTATTCGTTTTAAAGGAAATATTCCGATTTAAATTAACAAATATTTAGCAGATTAACTTGCTTGGAGCGGGTAATTAATCATGAGTGAAAAGAAGAAAACAACAAAAAAGAAAGAAAAATCAGAAGTGAAGAAAAAATCTACTAGTAAGAAAACTACTGCTAAAAAGGCAACCCCAAGCAAAAAGAAAACCACTTCAAAACCAAAAACTCTGAAGAAAGAACAATTAGCAGAAGGCGTAGATGATTCTTTGTTATTAGATGGCATTTCATATATAGAACAAAGTAAATTGGAATCTGCGTTAGAATGCTTTGGTGATTTCTCTAAGCAATATCCAAAAAGTCACTTTGGTTGGTACTATCTTGGTTATACTAAAATGCTTCAAAGTAAGAAGAAGGATGCTATAAAGAATTTCAAAAAAGCAACTAAAATAAACAAGGAATTCCTTCCAAGCATCTATTATGAAGGCTTATTAGAGTTTGAACAAAACAATTTCGAAAAAGCACTGCAAATATTTGATGGAATAATGTTGAATTTCAACACTGATGTTATAAAAGAGAGTAATTTTAATATTCCTTATTTTGTAGCTATTTGTCACCATTATCTAGGAAATTTGCAAAGAGCCGAAGAATACTTCTTATTCGCATATAATCTCTCGCCTGATGATCCAGTTGTGCTTTACTATAAAGGATTCAATGAATTGGCTCTGAGAAATTACGGTTTTGCTATGGACACATTCAAGAACTTATTGCATGTAGATGTTAACAATCAGAATTTCTGGGACCTTGTGAAAGGTTATAGTTATTATTATCATAAACATGAAGATAAGAAACAAGAGGAATCTGAGGAATAAGAAAATCATTCATAGTTAACCTCTTTCCATCTTTTAAAAATCGAGTGTGAGATTTGGGTGATTGGATGACAATAGATTTAGAAGAAATAAACACTCGAATAAATAGAGCAACAAGTAAACTTGTTTTTATCACAGGAGAGGAGGGAACAGAATACCAAAAAGCCTCCTATCGAAGATTAGCGAAAAAAGAGAATTATTCCTATATTCTATTCAAAGAATTGTTAACTGCATTAACAACTATTGATGGTAAACTAGCCCAATTTCCCTCAATAAAAGATCAATTAATCGCTTTAACTTCTGGATTTATAATAGATGAAAAATCAATGGGAGTTATCATTGACAAATTCGATTTTAATATAATTAAAGAAGTGCATTTGCAATTAAGAATCTATCATGAATTCAAGAATTATCTGAAAGATCCAACTGCAAAAGGAAAACTTGTTTTAATTAATTATGGTAAACCATTAAGAGATATGTTTGAATCTGAATTTGTTAGCAAATGCTCAATAATTAGAATCTAGAATGTGAAAATAAAATTCTATATGGAGTGTTACTAATGACTGAAAATGAAAACACCACTACAGATTTTATAACAGATGAAAAACTGATTCTAAAACTAATATATGGAGTTTCTAAAAAATATCATAATCAAATAAAATTACGATTAGAAGCAAAGCAGAAACAAAAGCAAAAAAAACAGAAGCTTCGTGAGAAATTCTTTGATAAGCAAAAGGATCGCAAAAACCCTCGGAGACAACAGATAAAGTTACTATTATTTCCTGCAATGCTATCACAGGCTATAATTCAAGGTATACCCCTTAGAGAGCCGAAAAGAAAGGAGAAAAGTAGAGGCGAATTTTCACCCTTACTTTTTGAGGTTGAGAATAAGTTCCTAATAAGAAAAGATGCTATCATAAACAAACAATTTGTTGAATTTAGTTTAGATATTCTCGAGTATGTACCAGATAAAGTATATCTCCAAAGGATTGATACAGATAATAGTAAAATGCTTGTAAAAATGTTTGTAGATTGGGGTTATTTAGATGAGAATCGTTTGCATTTATTCCTTAATTCAAAAAAAGAGGAAATTGCAATTTGTCAGATTGTAGTTCTAGATGAAGCAAGGAACTTGGTTGGAGTTTATCCACTAAGACATATCTCAAAATTGATTAGAGACCGTAGAGAATCCGCAAATTCATTATTTATCGGTCAAATGAATGATTTAAAACCAAATACAATATACAAATATCGAATTGAATGTTATCGAAAAGCAGATAAGAAATTATTTGCTGGTACAAAATTCACTACTTTTAGAACTTCCTTTAACCTTTCTCAGAAGAATAAACCATTGTTCTTAACAGTAAGCTCTGATTTACATGCTGGACGACAAGGTGGATTTATGAGAGGGAAAGTAAAAAGAAAAGTGATAAAGGGAAATGATGATTTAGCAAGAGTCTTCTCAAGTATCGCTGCAACTGAAAAACAAGTTACTTTCGATGAGGGTTATTCTTTAGCAATAGCTACAGGCGATTTAACAGAAAATGCATCGTATAGCGAATATTGGGCAGATCTTTTCAAGAGATGTTCTGTTTTATGGGATCATGTACCACTACTAACGAGTATAGGTAATCATGATTACTATTGCGGAGGAAAGAGAAAAGGACACGTGTTGGGTGGTTCAGAAGAGGATTGTCGGTATTGGCACAAATATATTACAAATCCTGTTTCAAAAAACGGTTGTTTGCCTGGACATTGGTACTCTATAGATCAAGGGAATGTTCATGCTATTTTTCTTGATAGCAATGGTTTGGGTTGGGGAAAATATGAGCTAGAATGTAATTCAGAGCAATGGCATTGGTTACTAAATGATCTTAGGCAATGGCGAGAAAGAGTAAATAAGGGTGAGAAGGTTCCACAATTCTGTTTTGTATTCATGCATTCAGCTATTATGAGTTTGGGATTCTGGGGCAGAGGATTTAATTGGGGCAATGATGAGAAAGTACAATCATTTTTAACTCCACTTTTCAGAAAATATGGAGTTGATATAGTCTTTTGTGGTCATGATCATATTTATCAAAGATCCAATTGGATGGGAACAACCTATCTCCAGAATGGGAGATATGGGGGAACAACAAGACCATACTTCTTCTGGAAAAAGAGAAAAATTGTCTATGACCTTGAAAGGGTCAGTGAGGATTGGAACACAAGAATTTATACTACTATTTATGTTCCTCCAAATATTCAACAAATTTCCTCAGATGAAGAAAAAGAGTTTGAACAATTCAAAATTAAGATTAAAAATGAATTAATGACTCAACCACTTGCAAGCAACTTCTATTTTGGATCCAGAAGGATTAATCAGAATATTGGTGAATTATTTGATAAAAATAAATCAATTAAAGAAGAACTAATTGATAAGATCATTTTAACAAAATTAGATGATCATGTTTGGTTAAGATCATATGCAGTAGAAGAAAATCATAATATCAATTTTCAAGAGATTTATGACATGGCATTCATACCAGGAAAAATTCCTGGTGAACATAATGAGGATAATTATGATATTGTTTGCCCTGAAAAAGTAGTAGAATAACCATTATTCACAAAACTCATGATTTCTTAATTCTCTTTATTAGAGTAAAATTTAAAGGAAGTAAAAAGAACTATCTTTGCAAACAATCAGATTTTTAGGGTGTAAATATTGACCGATATTAAGAAGAAATTACTAATATCAGAGGATAAGCTCAAAGCTATCAATGATTTTTTTGTGAAAGAAAACAATCCTGTGATAGATGATCTACTTGCTGTCGTGGAAAAATACGGTGGGGTAGATGAAATAAATAAGAAAGCTGTTGAAGCTAGTAAGCTTGATAGCATTTTAGCAAGATTAGAAAAGAAGAAACCTGAATACGTGAAGGATCTCAATTGGCTAGTTGAACAACGAGATAAAGACGCTTTCATCAGTATTGCTGATTATCGAAAGAAAATCCTAGGAAAAGAAGTTGAGAAGGTCAAATTCGATGAATCCTTAGCAGTTACACTTGAAATCAGTGCTTGTCAGTATTTCCCATTCTTTATTGCAGAAGCAAAGCGAGCAATTGAAAAGCAAGATTTGATGCCTGGTAGATTCATAAGAGTCAGGAAAATGAAAGAGCAAGAGGAAGATGGGGATTTACTTGCAATGACAGCTGCAATGCAGTTAATTGATGCTTCTTTTGTAGAAACTCTTGATACTAAAGGCACATCACTTGGGCCAGATGGTGCTCCTGTGAATGTTCATCTTGGTGGCCCTGCAACAATTACCGGTTATTTTGGCGGAGTTGGTCAACCAAATGATTTCGCTCTTAAGTGGATTGATGAATTCCTTTACTATTACACTGAATATGGTGTTAAGCAAGTTCTCAACATTAATCCTGGAACAGTAATTCTTGGGTACATGCTCCACAAACTAGGAGTGGATATGGAATTTAAGATCTCTGTATTTATGGGGAACGATAATCCATATGCTTGTTTATGGACGTTAATGACTGCAAAACTACTAAGTAGAGATGATGGAAGTACTCCTCTAATTGGTTTCAATCTTTCAAATTCAGTAAACAACAAAACAATGGAAGTTACTGCCGAGTTTAGAAAAGACTGGGGTTTTGAGGACATTGTTAGATTTGAACACCATATCGTAGAAACGTGGAAGAGTATTGTACGACAACCGTATGATCGAACTGATGAACTTGTTGAATTAGCTAAGACAGTAAAGAACATAAGCGCTAAACACGAGGGCGGAAAACAAGCGGTTGAAGAGACTCGAGAGCATCCATCAGATATTTTGGATTACTTCCGAGATAAGAAAGAAGTGATTGATTCAGGAGATTGGGATAATATGCTACTCAATTTTATGGATAAACATGATGCTTTGAACATTACTGCAGATGCTTTAACAAAGAATGGCTTATCTGTTATTCCAGCAAGGAAATTAAACAAGTAGGAGTTGAAATTTTTATGGCAAAAAAATTTAGACCAGGAGGAGTGAGTCCAGCACTCGTTACTCCTTTTACTAAGAAAGATGAAGTAGATGAGGAAGCTTATCGTAAATTAATCAGATTTGTTATCGATGATTTAGGTGTTACAGGCATAGTCCCAGCTGGATCCACCGGTGAATTTTCATCATTATTCTGGGACGAACAAAAGAAAATCATAGAAATTGCCGTTGATGAAGCTAATGACAAAGTTGATGTTATGGCTGGAACTGGAACAAGTGGCACAAAACGAACGATAGCAATGACCAAACATGCAATGGATGTCGGTGCTGATGCGGGGCTGATAGTAACTCCATACTATATGAAACCAACACAAAGAGGGTTGTATAAGCATTATTCAGAAATTGCAAATAAAGTTGATTTCCCAATTATGCTTTATCAACTACCAGCACTTACTGATGTTGTTCTTCCAAGAATGGTAGTTGAAGACTTAGCAGTAGAACATGAAAATATCGTCGGAATGAAGTGTTCTTGGGGAAACATGCCTTACTTGATGGAAATACTTGAGAGAGTAAAACCTGTGGCTCCTGAATTCAAGATTCTTTGTGGTTGGGATGAAATCGTTTTTCCTGCACTGGCTGCAGGTGTAGATGGTTGTATCTTAGCCTCTGCTAATTTCATCGGTGATTATTGGGTGAAAATCAAGAAATTAGTTGAAGCCGGAAAACTAGACGAAGCACGTAAAACTGAGATGGAAATCCACAAAATAACTCGGATTATTGTGAAAACTGGTGGTGCAGGAACTAAAGAAGCACTCAATATGATGGGAATAAAAGTTCGGAAACCAAGATTACCTCTTGAAATTGGTGGAAGCATTAGTCATGAGTTACGATCTGAATTAAGACTTGAACTAGAAAGACTAGGAAAAATCAAAGTAAAACCAATTATTGCTTTACCAGAAGATCCAAAGAAAATCGAGGAAAGATTCGGACAAATTGATGTTACTGCTGAGACTATTCTGCAAAAGAAATTACTTGTCGGTGAAGGATTCTTTGGTGGTGATCGACCAGAGATGGCTCATGTCGATCTTATAATTGGTCCAAAAGATGGACCAGTTGGTATAGCATTTGCAAAAGCTCTTGCCCTTGTAAAAGATGATCCCTCAAAAGTAGAGGGGCATGAACCGCTTTTAGCTTTACATGAAACAAACGAAGCAGTGAAACCAGATACCCTCCTAGTTCCTAAAGTCTTTATTAGAAACCTAAGACAAGCATCAATGGTATTCGGTCCAGTGCAAGCTGGAGTAGCAAAAGCAGTTACTACCTGTGTGCAAGATGGATTCATTCCAGAAAAATATGTGAATGATTTGGTCATAATTGCCTCTGTCTTTGTTCATCCAACAGCAGTCTCAAGGAATAGAGTCTATGTGAATAATCGAAAAGCAACAGTGATGGCAATAAGGAAAGCAATTGAAAATCGACCTGATCTCGATTATCTTTTTGAGACACCAACCAGACATCCATTAAAGAATGAACCTTAGTGTTCATTCCATTTTTTCCTTTTTCTTACTCAGTTCTTAAGGTATTCGAGAAATTATATAAGGAACCATTTTCATTAGAAAGATTATATTGCTAACTATTCTGTCGATAGGAGATAGATAAATTGCAGAATTTATGGCTGTTCATATTAGGCATGATTTACCTAGCTTTAGTTATAATCGCCCTATTGTATTACATTTCAGCCAGTATTCAAAAGAAAGATGTTATCAGTGACTCTTTTCTAAAATCTCTTCCAAAAGAACCTTTTGTAAGTATTATTGTTCCAACTTTTAATGAAGAGAATAATATAGTTAAATGCTTAAAATCGCTTCGAGCTCAAAACTATTCGAATTTCGAGATTATACTCTCAGACGGTGGTTCTCAAGATCGCACTGTCGAATTAGCCAAGCCTTTTGTTGATCAAATCATAATTGAGAACGAAGTTCCTGAGGGATGGATTGGGAAAAACAGGGGCTGTCATCTTGGATATAAGAAAGCAAATGGTGAGATTCTTCTATTCACAGATGCAGATACAGAGCACAAACCTGATGCACTAAGAATAACTGTAAGTATGTTACTAGAGAAAAAAGCAGGCTTGCTAAGTCTTAACCCCTATCACAATGTGGTAAAGTGGTGGGAAAGCATTGTTCCAATTAATTTCTTTATTTCTCGACTCGTGTCAGGTGGTATTGCTAGGGTAAACAATCCAAAGAAGAGATATTCCTTCGTTGCTGTAGGAATATACATGATGTGGACAAGGGGTGCATATGAAAAAATTGGTGGTCATGAACGACTGAAAAATTCAATAATCGAGGATTATGCTTTCGCACGTTTAGTCAAAAAGGACTTACAAGCTTTATACTATATGGAAGGAAATAGACTAGTTTATGCTTCAATGTATCCAGAATCTATACGACATTGTTGGACTGGATTCAAAAAGTGTCTTTATGCGGGTGTAAAACTTACACCTCCACGAAGAATGATTGCGTCATTAACATTCATCTTCTGGGGACTTTTGACACCAGTTGCAATAACTTTGTCTGCAGTTTATTGGACAGGTTATCTACCATTAATCTTGACAATAATTTCTCATCTTTTACTCTTAGTTTTGTTTGCTATTTATTTGCGAAATAAAGGTAGACACCATTGGATTATCTATGTGTTCTTTCCCATTATGATGCTGATGTTTCTCATTACCTTGCTCTCTTCTGCTATTGAACTAGTTTTTAGAAAAACCACAACATGGAAAGGACGCCTCTATAAACCAGATCTTCGTGCAGGTCTAAACAACCATAAAGAAAGTGATCAAGTAATGGCTGATGATTCTGAAAAAGAACTAATACATTCAAAGATCAAAGATTCAGATACAACAAAACATACTACTCAGAAAATAATGAAGAAACAAGAAAAACCAGCTTAATATGTCAAGTATAAAATTATAGTAAATTTGTGTTTTTTATCTGGAAATTCTTAAAATCAGTTTCAGAAATCTTCACACTTGGTTCAAAGTTGTTAGCAATCCATATTTCTTTGAGCGTTGCAAAAGTAGTGTTTTTAATTAATTGAGCTAAGTTTATCCTCATTAAAATTTCTTTTGTGAAAGGTCTTTTTGAATCTGTGAATACTATAGACTCCAGATAATCTTTGAGAGCTTTGCTGTTTAGTACAGAACAAATGAATAGTGCATCATTGTAATCTTGGAAGCTCAAATAATAACAAGTATCATCAAATAAAACTGGTTTTCCATTATATGGAGTAACGAAAGCGAAAATGGGATTCTTATAGAATCCTGCAATAGCTACTTTGTAAGGAGATAAAGTATACTCTCCAACTCCAAAAATAGAGAAAGATGGTTTATTATTAAATACTCGAGATTTCCTTTTGGTAAATGCTTTTTTATTTTTCATTAGATATTGCCATGTTTTTGGATGTTTCACTTTGATTTTGTCTGTACTTTCTGATAATTTTGTTTGAGTTAAGATTAATCTTCTCGAGATATCTTTAGCAAAGAATTTCCTAAGAGAAGATCCTTTTAGTAAGGGATAAACCAGTTCTTCTTCGACATCGACAACATCATTATTCTTATTGATTAGTTTTCCATCACTTGTTAATCCTAATTCTAGGATACTAGCACAATCATGTTTTATGCCTTGACGCCAATTAATCGGAAATTGTCCTTCAAATTGGGAATGCTTATTGTATTTTTCAATATCAGAAACAAATCGATTATTGTGCCAACCAATTTTTTTGATGATTTTTTTTGGTTCTTCAATTTTTGCTATAGTACAGTAGGTGTCACTTTTATTAGAAGTTAGATCAGCAACTAGTAGTGAAGCATTGCAGGTTTTACCAAAATATTCCTTGGCATTGAAACTCAGAGCACGAATATTTGAAATGCTTAAATTTGAATTAATTGTTTCTTTGAGAATATTTCTAACAACTGTATTCTTGCATAAGAAAGCGATTTTTCCTTGGAATTTAGAAAAAATTCTAATCATCTTGACAATGATTGTTTCTGTAATATCAAAATTACTCTTTCCTGTAAGAGCGTCAATTCCTTTGAATCCCTTAATATTGGATTTCAACGGTAAATTGCTTGAATTTAGAGATGATAATTCTGAAATTGTTACCCAGGGAGGATTCCCTACAATAAGAATGGTGGATTCTTTTTCATTCAAAACTTCAAGATTAAATTCATGTTTGAAAATATCATCATGGATTAATTTTATTTTATATTTATTTTCATTCTGGATTCCTTGGCTAAGCATATTTCTTATTATCTTGAAAGCAGAAAACCATAAATGTGGCTTCTGGATTTCAACTCCGTAAATTAATTTTATATTTTTGAAAAATTTGGGAGCACTTAGAATGAAATTTCCTGTTCCGAAAGTCGGTTCAATTATGATTTCAGGATTTAGATTAGCCTTTGTAAGTATTTGATAAATTTTTTCCACTAGGAAATTTGGTGTTTGCACATCTCCCCATTCTTTCGTTTTGGAGTTTAATCCTGACTCAACTTTTGTCTCTGCTTTTTCAAGGTAGTTGATAAATTCTACTCTATCTTTCAAAGAAGTCAAGAGATTGTCAATTTGAGAAACTGATTGGATAAGGGAATTAGCTTCTCTTGTAGTCTTGGTTTTCTTGAGATTCTTAAGAAAATCTGCATAATGCTTCTTCATTCTTATCCAACCAATCAACTACTAGGAATAATTCGCATTATAATTACTAGTCTACGTATTCATAACTAAGTTTTCGAATATATAGCTTCCGAATTTTACCGACGAAACAATAATAAATGATTAGTTGCGAAAATAAGAATGGTGAATGGTGTTCGTTCTGAACGCCAAAAAAGGTCTCTGAGTTGTGGATATAGTGCCGAGTTTACAAGATGCTGAAATATTGGTAAATGAACTTGAAAGTAGTGATTTAGATACTAGAAGTAGAGCCATTAATGCTTTATCAACTGCTGGAGAAGCAGACATCATTAATTTTCTTATATCGCTTCTGAATAAGAATTCTCACAGATTAGTCAAAGAAGGAGTTTGTAAGACCCTCGGAAAAATAGGTAGCAAGAAAGCAATAGGTGTACTTGTTAAATCACTCGATAATGAACATGAAAGTGTTAGATACCAAGCAACAATTGCCCTAGGTAAAATTGGTGATACAAATGCAGTACCACCTCTTTTAGAAGTTTTAAAGAAAAAGGATGACCCGTTAGTTCGCTCTGAGGCTGCGAAAGCACTAGGAGTAATTGGCGATCCAAGTTCTTTGAAATTACTTTTGACCATGTTACGAAAAGACGAAGACCGATTCATAAGATATCACGCAGTTACATCACTAGGACGGATTGGAGATAAAAAAGCTACAAAGGACATACAAAAAATACTCAAAGAATCTAAAGATGATCGGTTAAAACTACGAGCAATAGAAGCTTTAGAAGCCATCGAAAAAGCAAACAGAAAACAAATTGTTGCAGGATAAGAAAAAGAAAATGTGATATGATCACATTTCCGAATTTTTCTACCATTTCGGTGCAATTAATGGTGGACTTAGAAATCGCTTTTCTTTCTCAATTGAATCTATTAATTTGATATCTTTTGAACTAAGCTTAATGTTTTGTGATTCCCAATTTGCCTTCAAATGAACTGGATTAACGCTTTTTGGAATTGGTACAGTTCCTTTCTTAATTAACCAAGCAAGTGAGATTTGAGCAGCGCTTACATTATGTTTCTTTCCTAATTCAACAAGTTCAGGAACATCGTTAAATCTTCCATGCATAAGCGGAAAATAAGGAACAACATATACACCTTTCTTTTTGTGATGAGCAACTAATTCTTTTTGTTGTAACCAAGGATGCATTTCGACTTGATTAGCAATAATTGGTTTATCACAAATAGAAATTGCCTCATCCACATGTTGAGGAGTAAAATTAGAAACAGCTATAGAACGTATTTTTCCTTGATCCACAAGTTTACTCATAGCCTTAAGTGTATCACCACCTATTTTGTGGAATCTAAAGGGCCAATGAATATACAACATATCAATTGTTTCGAGACCAAGTCGTTTCAGACTTCTTTCAGTACTTTTGAAAACTTTTCTAGGACTAAGATTATTAACAAATAATTTAGTTGCGACTATGAATTCATCTCGAGGAATTCCGGATTCTTTGATTGCCTCACCGACGACTCTCTCATTAAAGTACATCTGAGCAGTATCAAGGAATCGGAAACCAATTTCAAAGCCTTTGATAAAACCTTGTTTTGATTTTTTCGAGTTCCCTTGCATTGTTCCTAGGCCAATTTTTGGGAGTTTAAGTTTAGCTATTTTTGTTTCACCTTTAATCAAACGTTCTTAATCATAACAAGTAGCATCTTAAATTGCTTAGCGGCATATAACGCATGAGGTATATCAGCAGGCATTACTAATACTTCACCAGCTTTTGTGTGAAAGACTTCTTTATCGATTGTAATTTTAGCTTCTCCATCAATAATGTAAACAAGAGCATCAAATGGAGCTGTGTGTTCACTTAAACCTTCACCTTCTGCAAATGCAAAAAGTGTGACATTTCCTGTTTTTTGTTTTATTAATTGTCTACTAACAACAGATCCCTCTTGATAATCAACGATTTTATTCAAATCATAAATTTTAGAGAAATCAATCGTACTTGTTTTTTTCTCATTCATTTCTATCACCATAATTATACAAAACATCCACTTTAATAACTGAAATGATATAGAAAATGAAAAGAAAAGGCAGATTAAATTTATTACCTTCGCTTTTTAATTCGTAAAATAACAAATACTATTAACCCACCAAGAATGAGTGGACCTGTTATAGAAACTGAAATGATAATTTTATTCTGTAAGCTCATCCAATGAGTTGGCAGATCATCATGATGAACAATAAGTAATCCAGTTTGGCCAGAGGAAAGATAAACTACATCGTTATATGCAAATATTTCATAGAAGTAAACCTCCTTGAGTCCGCCACCGTAAGTATATGGATCATATTCATATCGCTGATAGCTACCAATGGCAATTGGATTATTAGGGTCACTACCATCAAATACAAGTAGCCCATCATTGTAATCCGACATGTAAACAATATTATTCTCCAGATAGATATTATATCCACCATATTCGTAAATAGAACCTCCACCAGTTTCATAGCTACTTGCGAGAACAGGATTTTCTATATCACTCACATCTAATACAATAAGCCCATAATCACGGGCTGCTAGAAAAGCATGGTTATTTTCTACAAATACTCCTCCGATATTTGAGGATAAATCAGAGTATTCAGACACCAATGTCAGATTGTAATCATTATCTATTTCATATATGAATAAACCTAGAGAAGTAGCTAAAAAGAGATGATTCCCCATTAAAGCGAAATCATAGAAATAAGCATCTAAACCTGTCAAAGCAGTAATTTTTGTTACATTAGCAGGATTTGTACAGTCAACTATATGCAAAACTCCCTCAAATATGTGTGCAAAACTATAGAATTCACTAATATATGCAATGTTATCTCTTACCATTATTTTTGATCCAGGCCAAAAAATAAAACTGTCATCAAATGTTGAGCTAATTCGAACCGGTACGCTAGGATCTGAAACATCAAGAATATCAATAGTAAATGTAATATAGTTAGCTAAATACAACTTCGAGTTTTCCAAATACAAACATACATAATAACTTGATCTGTCAACATATCTAGTAATTAATTTAGGATTCGTGGGATTACCAATATCAAGTATTTCTAAACCGCCATAGAAACTTGTAACATAAGCTAAATCTCCCTGAACAAAGGTATCCAATGTAAGTCCTAAGGTAATAATTCGACCAGCCAATAACGGGTTGGAGGTTAAGTCTCCAATGTAAATAATTTCAAATCCCCTAAAGTTATCAATCAAGTAAACAAATTCATCATGCTTGAATCCACCGAGACTATATCCATATTCTTTAATGAACTCATTAACTTTGACAATACTAAAGGGATTTTCAACATCAAAACATATGAAACCTTCTTCGCCAAAACTGAAAGCGTAATGATCATACACTTCAATGAAACTAGGAGAGCAACGAATATCTCGATATCTTGAAATTAAAGTAAAATTAGAGGGATTAGCCATGCTATAAAAGAAAACTTCGGAAGACGATGAAATAATTGCTGTTAATCTATAGAAATCAAAGCTATGAATGCTAACATCAAATTCCCATGTTTCAAAGTGAGTTGGATCATTAGGATTACTTATCTCGAAAATCTCAACACCATCAGAACTAATTGAATACAAGTAATTATCTCTTAGTTTAATATCATCAACTTCAAAAGCTTCTGATAATTCGAATGTATTAAGCAAATTTGGATTTCGTGGATCACTAACATCAATTATATGCAGCATACTCCCCCATTGCAAACCAAAAAGGTAGTCACCAGATATTTCAATGTCTGACATATATTCAACATCGGAAAAATCCATAACTTTTTTGGGCTTCTTTGCTGTACTAATATCCAAGATTTTTAAACCAAAATCGCCACCAGTAACGAATGCATATTTCTTAACAACAATTACTCGAGTAATTGCATCACCATCGCTATATTCCCCAATCAATTTCGGATTAGAGGGGTTTGATACATCATAAATTAGTAATCCTCCTGACCCTACAGCTAAGTATGCAATAGTGCTCAAAAGAGACTCTTGAATGAAGATATCATAGGCATATCCATAATTTTTGCCCCATTGAGCTAGTTCAGAACAACTAACCGCATCTATCAAAGAATCATCTACTGTAGCATCTGATGAATAACTTATTTGCTCTTGATCCTGTAATCCCTTTGCATTAAAAGACAAACTAAATAGTTGCAAAGTAATCAATAAACAAATCATATACACAATCGGTTTTTGTTTCTTAGTCAACTCTCTCACCTCTATTCTTTCTGAATTGAATATAAATCGTAATTATACTAAATACAGAAATTGTTGTAATTAAAACTGTAAAACCTTCAAACCCAGCAAAAGACGTTGTAAATGTTTTCGAGTAATCGGGAAAATCGAGAGGATCTAAAGGATCTGAACCAAATTCGATTTCTTCGAAATCAGAGTAAGAATCACGATCTGTATCTGCACTATCAGGCCTAGTGTTATAGGAGTATTCTTCGATATTTAATAACCCGTCCAAATCAAGATCCAGATACTTATCAGATGGATCAAGGGGATTCAAATGATACTGGACTTCGAAATAATCATCCATACCATCAGCATCCGTATCATTGTTTGTAGGATCAGTAGAATGAAACAGTACTTCTTCTCCGTCTAGTAGACCATCGAAATCTGAATCATTTAGCAACGGATTTGTAAATGATACCAATACTTCATATCCATCAACCAGTAAATCAAGGTCAGTGTCAGAAGCTGTAAGATTTGTATTGTAAATAGTAATTTCATCATTATCTAATAGGCAATCCGAATCACTATCTTTTAGTGTGGGATTGGAGAAATACAGGAATTCCTCAAGATTTGTCAAATTGTCATTATCGAAATCTTCACTAGCATCACTTGCATTGAGCGGATCCAAACCGTAATAGACCTCATATCCATCCACTATTAGATCACTATCGCTATCTTGTAATCCAGTAGTGGTTAAGTAGACTTCCTCTTCAAGATAGTCAGCTAAATAATCATTGTCGGAATCTAAACCAATAATCTGTAAAGCTCCTTCTCCATTCAAGAGGAATATTGTGTTGTTTTCAACCGCTAATCTATATCCTTGATCCATGATTGGTTGTGATAAAACATCAATTTCGCTTTGAATACTGGGATCTTTTATGTCACTGATATTATAGACTGATAACACCGAATACCATGATGTAAGATACATTAAATCGTTTTCAATATAGATGTCATTGAAACCATTAGAGAATTCTCCGAGAGTGAAATAGTTAACATTATTTATTGAAGTTAGATTTAACACTAAAATCTCATCTCTCCAATTAGATACGCCAAAAATGTAATTCCCATACAAGAATGTCTTATCAATATTGTAGTACTCCTCAATATACAGTATATCAATTAATTGAAGATCACTTGGATTACTATAGTCGAAGAAGCTTATTATCTCTCCAAAATCAGAAACGATTATAGTTTCATTTGTCATTTCAATTGTATTACCATAGACATCGATCTCAAATACATAATCAAGTAAAGTTATGGCATTCGGATTTGTGGCATTATAAAGAAAAAGATCGTTACCAAGGACAGAAACAAGCCCATTCTTTACTTTCAGAGTACGAGGACTAAGAACATTGATTTCACTAGTTTTTGTTATATTTGTTGGATCTGAGACGTTAAGAACCTCAATCCGAGAAGCTGTCATAATAAATGCAATATCACTTTCAATTTCCATTTCTATTGCAGAAGATAATTCATATGAGCCTATTTGTGTAAGATTGGTTAAATCACTGGCATTAAGTACATTTAATCTCTCATGTTCTAGAATATAGCAGAGACCATTTTCATAGTATATTTCATCTCCATCTTCAAAACCTGTTTGAACCAACTTTTCGAAATTATATTGTTCTGTAGTATTATAGACCGAAATTCCTCCCAATCCACAGGTAAAGTAGATATAGTCTCCGTGGAAATCTAAAGAACTCACATATGATACATTAAGATCTTTCAAAAAATGATAGGTAATTAAATCAAAGTCAAATACATCACTCACATTCACAATAGTAATTCGTGTTGATGAATCGATGAAGACAATGTCCTCATTAATATATAGTGAATCAGTATATGATACATAATATGAGTTTAATAGTAATGGTGAGCTGATATCTAAAATTCTAATAGCAATTAAACTATTAGTACTCAAGAGAAATAATACATCATTAACAATACTTGCATCAATGATTGAATGGTAGTCAGTAGAAAAATATGCCAAAGTCGGGTTTTCTTTGTCTGAAGTATCTATAAATAAAACGTATGCAAAGTACTCGTTGTTATACAATATTGTATTATTTCCAGATACTACTAATCTATATATACCGCTAGTGAATCCACCTAATTCACCAACAATATACATATTTGTTGGATCTTGAACACTAATAATCAACATCTTGTTGTTGAGTGTTGAAACATAACCATGATTGCCTTCTATTACGAAATCAATGAATCTATAATAAAGAAAACAACCAATTGGTTCAATCGTAGTTGAATCTGAAATATTAAATGCTTGTATTTTAGCCATAGATGAACCCTGAGGGATAAAATCATATCCAATAAATACCATGTCATCCTCTACTTGCATTTTCATAATTTCATTAATGCATCTTTTTGATTCACTCAGAATTTTCGGTTCCTCTTGATTTGTAATATTAAATATAATAATCGTGAATTTGTTATTTACAATCGCTAAATCATCTTTAATGATAATATCTTTGTAGAAAATATTCAAATCATTATTAATTAACGAAAAATTCATCATATCATTAGCTTGTTCTATTCCAAAGCGTTTATCATCTGATGGATTCGGGATTGAATTAGCTTTGAATTCTTGTTTAAAATTTAAGACAGGGATTATTATGAATAAAAGTATGAGATAAACAACAATTTGTTTTCTTCTGGTATTTTTACGTTTTGATGTTAAGGCACCAACATACATTTTCCTTTTCCCACCTTTTCCTATAAAATGAAAGAGGAATGTAGAATATAATAATTACCTTTCTCATCGGAATATGGGTAGCATGCTTATTTATACCTACTTTATTACAACATTCCAACCATAAGGATCCTCTATTCGACCATATTGTATGCCTGTTAGTGATTCATAAAGATCTTTGGAAATTGGTCCAACTTCGTTGTTCTTTATTATATACTTCTTATCCTTGTAAAGGAGTTCACCGACTGGAGCAATTGATGCTGCAGTACCAGCTCCAAAAGCTTCGGTGAGATTCCCGCTTTTAATAGATTCAGTTACAGTGTCTATTGTGAGGAATTCCTCTTTTACTTTGTATCCCTTATCTTTAGCTAAAGTGATAACACTCTCTCGAGTAACTCCTTTGAGGATTGTACCCGTAATTGGTGCAGTATAAACAGTATCATCAAGAACAAAAAATTGGTTCATTGTTCCAACTTCTTCTATGTATTTGTGTTCTGAGGCATCCAACCACATTACTTGACTACAACCAAGCTCAAAGGCCTTATCCATCGCAAGAAGAGTAGCTGCATAATTCCCTCCTGTTTTTGCTTCACCTACACCACCCTTTACTGCTCTAACATATTTAGGTTCTACGTAGATTTTTATTGGTTTGAATCCTTCTTTGAAATATGGTCCTACCGGACTCAAAATAATATAAAATAGATATTCCTTTGATTTACGATGTCCTAAAAGTGATTCAGTTGCAATCATAGTAGGTCTAATGTAAAGTGAAGTTCCGGGATTGTTTGGCACCCATTTTCTTTCAACATCAATTAGATTCTGAAGTGCTTCAAGAAATTGATCTTCTGGTAAGGGTTCCATAGACATACGGATTGCTGAATCTTTCATTCGTTCAGCATTTTTCTCTGGTCGAAAAAGAGAAACATCTTTTTTGTTAGCTTGACGGAATGCTTTCATGCCCTCAAAAATCTCTTGACCATAATGCAACACAAGTGCAGCTGGTGATAACACAAAAGGTCCAAATGGTTCAATACAAGATTCATGCCAATTGCCATCCTTAAAGAAAGTTGTAAACATATGATCTGTAAAAATCTTGCCAAAACCTAATTGACTTTCATCCGATGGTACAGAGCCTCTTTTTTCTTCTGGTAATAGAGAAACTTTAATTTCCATTGACTATCGCCTAACTTACTACCGAAATAGTGTTCAAAAAGTTTTAGTCGGATTTTTTTTGACTCTGAAATCACTTCTTCAATTAAATCTGCAAATATGGGATAAACAGATATTTACTATGACATATGATATAGTTATAGTTGAGAATAATGAGAGGTTCAACCAAAATAATTAGTGGTTTGAAACTGACTGTAGTACTTGTTGGTGCTATTTTCATACTTACAAGTTCATTTACTTTTATGCAAATCGTTCTAATAAGTAATCCAAACAAAGAACAAAATATTCCCGGTATGTTTTATTCTCATAATGTCGATGATAACTTCCAAATTTATGTCGCACTACCAAATAATTACAATCCGAGCGACTTGAAAAGATATCCAGTTATCTATTTACTAGATGGTGATTGGTATTTTGATGGATCACATTGGAGAATAAGTGACGGTGGAGTAAAAGGCATTATTTCTAGATATGCTGAAGCTGGAGATATGCCTGAAGCAATTTTAGTTGCGATTGGTTATCCAGTTAAGAATTTTCGAGAAAGAGATTATCTTTATCCTGCAGATCCTTGGTTTGTGATAAATTCAGGAGGAGGATTGAAATTTTATTCTTTTATTAAGGATGAACTGATACCAAAAGTAGATGCTGAATTTAAAACTAATAATACTTATGGCAGAACAATAATTGGGCACTCATATGGATCATATTTCTCACTGTTCTCACTATTTGAATCTGAGCTAAATAATATCTCATTGTTTAGAAATTTCTTAATTGTTAGTCCTACTACCTTTTACTATAATGAATACCTTTTGAATCAAGAATATGCTCTCTTTGAGAAAACCAATGGTTCCCTAGCAATCAGCATACGAATTAGTGTTGGAGAAAATGAGTTATCTATCTTGGTAGAAAGTTATGAACGATTGAAATCAAGATTACTAGAGAGAAATTATACTGGTATGCATTTTGATTATCAATTATATGAAGACAAACATCATAGAAGTGTTGTTGAACCTAGCTTTAATGATGGTCTGAAATGGTTATTTAGTTTTTAAGAAATGAAAAGAAGAAATTAGTTTTCTTCTTCTATTTCTTTCTCTGATTTCTCATCCAATAAATCTAACTCTTCACCAATAAGATAGTGACTGAACCAATTCAAATTCTGATGCATAATTGCTCGATTCTCTCGAGGTTTAGTTATGGGGTGACCCATTCCGGGATAAATAAATAATTCAACATGAACATTCATTTCCTTTAATCCTCGGTAAAGCTCTTTTGCATTTGCAACAGGAACCCTAAGATCGACTTCACCATGTTGAATTAGCATTGGTGTTTGTGCTTCTTTGATTTTACTAATTGGAGCTGTTTTCTCATAAAGCTCCCTATCACGGAAAGGAGAACCAGACAAATAGTGAGTAGTGAACTGAGGAATGTCGTTGCTTATGTGATAAGTATACCAATCAGCAATACCAGCCCCTACAGAAACTGCTGTAAAACGTTTTGAATGAAGACCAATAAAGGCTGAGATATATCCTCCCTGACTCCAACCCATGCACCCAATTTTGCTTATATCAATTATGCCTTTTTTATCTAAATAGTCAATTGCGCTTTCAATGTCCCAAAGATCTCCGACACCAAGATTATCTTTATTTAATTCAAGAAAAGCTTGACCTTTTCCAATAGAACCCCTATAATTTACTTTTAAGGTCAGAATCCCCTTATTAGCAAATTGTACGGAAGGATAGTACAGAGCTTCACTATACTCTAAAAGACTTTCAGGATCAAATGACTGTGGTCCACCATGAATAATAAAAGCAAGTGGATATTTCTTTTTAGGGTCAAAATCTGATGGTTTTCTAAGAACTCCTTCAATTTCTGTTCCATCTTTACTTTTCCATCTGATTGTTTCTATAGTTCCAAAATCCCATGTTTTTATTTCATCATTAATATTCGTTATTTGCTTGAGCTCTAAATCATTTGACTTTATTGATTTTCCAGCTACAAATAATTCAGTTATTTTCTTAGCTGTGTTCCCAAAGAAACACAAATACCCACTTTGAGAGATATCAAATCCACTGTATATTCTATGAATATATCCCTCTAAATTCAATATAGTGATTTTTCCTGTTTCTGTAGTTTTTACAATTTTTGTTTTAGTACCATCTACGTAAGCAAATACTATGCCATCTTTCACCCATTTACCACCGAATGGTATGTGATCAAGTTCATCTGTAATTTTTACAAATTTATCTGCAATTTCCTTGGATTCTACAAGATCCCCCCATTTTGTTAAATCAAGAATCCAATAATCTCCTTGGGTATAAAACATAGTATCTCTTTCATTCATACTAATAAGCAATTTATCTCCTTTTGGCGAGATATCTGTAACGTATGTTTCTTTTGGAAACGCATACTTCTGGATTTCTCCTAGATAGGACAAATCTTCCTTTTCTTTCTTATCTTCTTTTTCGTCTTTTTTGTTCTTGTCTTTCTTTTCCTTCTTTTTGGAAAGATAGCTATCAATTGCTTTTTTTGGGTCAATCTTTATACAATAATTACTTGTATCAGAAATATAGACCAGATCATCGCGAAGTTTACAATTCAAAAAAATAGCATCATTTTGTTTTGAGGGGATGTAATTCATTATTGAAAGTGGTTCTTCTAATAATTTGCTTACTTCAATAATCGGTTTTACAAGATCTTTTGTTTCATCCTCTGTCTTATTTTTCATTTCCTTCTGGTAAACAAACATTTTTTCAAGGTCAACAAAATATAATGCGCTCGCACTTTTCTCATGTTCAAAATAGACATAGGACCCAAATTTATTCTTGCGATCCTTTTTCTCATGAATATCTGGATTTTTTGCTAAAAATAGTAATCCTTGAGCAAATAGCTTGAAATTTTGAATGCCATTTTTGTGACTGGTAACTTTCCAAGATTCGCCGATTAAATTATCAAAAATATAAATTTGATTCCCGCTTTCTTTCTCATTTGCTTCCTGTTTTAATATTGCTAAAGAATCATTATTGATCCATTCGAATTGGCTTACAGAACCAGATCTTGTTAGTTGGTAAGTTTTATCCTCTTTTATATCATGGATGAAGCATAATCTTTCATACCGATTTTTATTCCAGTCAGGTTTCATTGAGATAAAAGCAACCTTGTCCCCGGTTGGGGAAATCCTAGCATTAGTAACAAAACCTAATGTAATGAGATCAGTAGTAGTTGGTTCATGTTTTGTTGACATTCTTTACACCTAGAACCAGATACTACAACATGGTTTTTATTTTTTTGTAAGACTAGTGATTATAACAAAAATAAAGAAAAATGTCCCGGTTGGGACAAAATAATAGATTATTTTCCAGCAATGGTCATTTCTGAAACCTTAATCGCAGGACTATACATATGATCATTGTTTGTAACATCATTGCCAATAGTATCAATCTTGTCTTTGAGAATTTCGAAGAAATTACCAGCAACAATTACATTGTTCACTGGCTGAGTGAGTTCACCGTTTTCGATTAAGAAACCATGAGTTACGGTAGCATTCATTTCACCACTAGTTGGACGGGAAAGCCATTCACCAATAGTTCTGTCAATGAAAAAGCCTTTCTTAGTATCTTTGATCATGTCTTCTAGGCTTGTTGTTCCCGGTTTTATTATGAAATTATTCAATGAAGGATTTGGAATCTGGAAGTAATCTCTTCGAGCATTACCAGTTGATTTTGTTTCTGCTTTTATTGCTCGGTAATTATCATATAGAAAATTCTTGAGGACTCCTTTCTCAATTAAGCTTGTTTTCTGTGTTGGATGCCCTTCACTATCAAAAGGTCTGGTTCTATAACCACCTGGCATAGTTCCATCGTCAGTGATTGTAATTCTTTCATCAGCGATTTGGGTATTTAGTTTCGGAGCAAAAGTGGATCGACCTTTCTGTATATTTTCAGCATTAACGTTGCTACCTATCATCATACCAAACATGAAACAAGCGAATTCGTTTCTCATGATTACAGGTAATTTGGTACTTTCTATGGGCTTTGCTTTTATGTGTTTTAATGCTTGTTCTGCTGCATAGTCTGCGATTTTGTTATAATCTAAATCTTTCCAAAAACGTACATCTTGACCTTCAGCACCGGTGCTTTCGCCGCCTTCTATAGCTTTTGTCATCATATATGAAGAAATGGCTGATCCTTTGTAAGTGATTGTATCATTGTAGTTGTTAGTAACTGATATTTCACCGCGATTCAAATACAAAGTTCCTCGAGTAACTTTTACTTTTCTGTCATTTTCAGTAGCTCTATTGATGCCACCAAGTATTTTATCTATAATCGCATCATATTCTAAGCTCTCTAGAGTTTTATCATAATTCTTTGTAACAGCTGTTTTACCGTATTTCTTATTGAAGCCATTCCAATTTGGGTCTTCGGGGGTAGCTTTAGCTATATTAACAGCTTTTTGGACAGCGCCAAGAATCTCATCTTTTGTAAGAATAGATGTTGCATGAAGACCTAGTTTTTTTCCAACAGCAACTCTTACTCCAATACCTATGGTATCAGAATTCTTGAACATTTCAATTTCAGAAGAAAAATCGACTTTTGTTATATTCTTTTTTAGAATATAGACTTCTGCTTCATTAGCACCAATTTTTAATGCTTTCTTTACTGCTAGTTCACCAAAATCCATTTTTCATCTTCCTCCAACAGTCATTTTTTGAACTCTAATATGAGGACCACCAAAACCAACTTTAGCAGTCTGACCTCCCTTGCCACAACCACCGAAATAACCTGTAGATATCTCTAAATCATTTCCAACCGCATCAACTGTTTTCAATGTATCAAGAATAACTCCACTGATAACAACACCTCTAACAGGTTCTGCTAATTCACCATTTCGTATCATGATGCTTTCACCACCATTAAAAGTGAATGTCCCAGCACCAACTTCGACTTGACCTCCACCTGATCCTTTATTTTTAATATAGATGCCTTCTTTTATTCCTTCGAGTAATTCATCGAATTCATATTTTCCACCATCTATGTAGGTATTAGTCATTCGGACTTGTGGTTGGTTTTCAAAATCCTGTGCTCTTGAATTACCAGTTGGGGTAACTGATAATTCATGGGCTGAATTTCTATCATGCATGTAGCCTTTCAGTACACCTTTATCTAAAATTACAGTTTTTCCTTTTGGTGTACCTTCGTCATCAGTAGGCATGTAATAGCCACCGTCAACTATTCCTTCATCAATTATAGTTACTTGCTCACTTGCTAATTGTTCTCCTAAGCGATCCTTAAGAGTAGAAGTTCCAGTAAATACTAAATCCGCTTCTGCAGCATGTCCAAAAGCCTCGTGAACTAAAATTCCAACGAGTCTTGGATCCACAACTACAGGATAAGTGCCTGCTGGTGGAGCTTTTGCCTTTACAGAACGCAAAGCTAGTTCAGATAAGTCTACTGAGAAATCATTCCAGTCTCTTTTCTTTACAAATTCAAAACCACTGCAGTCGCCATGTCCATGAAACATCGATTCCATTTTACCATTAGATGCTGCAACAGAAATTTCAACAAGACCAATTAATGGTACTTCAACAGTTGTCTGTGTTCCATGGGATGACAAGAAGTATCTATAATCTAGTGAGGAACCCATCACGGTTATAACGTTCTTAATTTCATCACTAATTAATGCCGCTTTATTAGTTTCAATAAGTAATTTGACTTTCTCCTCGGGAGAGATGTCTATAGGGTCAATTTTCATTGAAGCTTTTTTATCAAGCTTCATGGTTTTTGTATCTGCAAAATTACCTTTATTACTCTTAAATGATTTAGCTAATTTTAGTGCTTCTTGAAGAGTTTTATCTATACTATTTTTTGATAAATCACTTGTTGAAGTAAAACCAACTGCACCATTGAGTACTACTCGTAAACCCAAACCTCCAAAACTTTGAGATTTGTAATCTTCTAGAGTTTTGTTTTCAACTCGTATCTGTTCGTTGTTATTAAGATGATAACGAACATCCGCATAAGAAGCGCCGAGTTTAAGAGCTTTATCAATGATTTTCTCAGGCTCGAGTTGTTCAATTGTTTCCTTAAAACTACTCATACCTTTCACATCAAAATCTTTCAATTATATCTCTTGACTTTCATTCAATATATTTGGTTGTTTTTATTAATCTTGGTTACACTTTAGTATACTTTCAGCATGATGAACCTAGATTAATGTGCATTGTCACTCAGTGTGGTCTCTTATTAAAAGAAAAATGGATAGAAATGACCACTAATCTTGCATTCATCTATATACTCTTTGAAAATTCAGGAACATTAAATGGCAATAAATTTTCTTCATAAAGTGATTTCAAAACTTGATTGGGAAATCTTGGACTTATTGTTAGTAGAGGATATTGCTTATTGGGAAACAGATTTCGTAGAGACTCTATCTCATCAGTTGTGAGAGATCGGCCTGTAAAACGTAGAAGCGTCCTAATCATACCATTTTCTATTTGCTGTTTGAGGTCATTGATCTTAAGCTCTTGCTTAGTGAGATTGTTTTCGATAACATTCATAGGTATTGAAGAAAGTTCTTTGAACTTAACTTGCAGTTGTTTTTCATCTATCTCAATCAATAGAAAACCTTTAGGTTCAATTATTTCTATAAAACTAGTTCTTTCAGTTGATCCAGGATAAACAATAAAACCATTCATAAGTGATTGAGCACGATGAATATGTCCAGAAATTATTAATTTTATATTTTCAGGAAAAAGCAAAGGATCAATAGCTCCATGATTAATACTAAATCTAAATTTATGAGGACCAAATTCGGCTCCATCAAACAATTGATGGCACAGAATAATGCAAGGCTTGTGTTCAAATTTTTTTATGACTTGAGATATTTTTTCATCAATTAATTTTGATATATTATTTGAATAAGGAAATCCGATAAGCGCACAATCTTCTAAATCTATCACTGCAAACTCGGAAAAGAAATGACTTTTTGGATGAAATCTTAGGAGAGTATCTGGCATTATAGATTTTTCATGATTGCCTGGTGCAATAATGAATCCAATATCATCCGTTAAGATTTGCTCTATGAGTTTGTATGCTCTCGTAATCACTTTTTTTCTGGGCTTACTTCGATTAAAAATATCTCCCCCATGTAGAATATAATCAACCTTCTCTCTTTTTGCTATTTGTATTATCTCTTCGAACACCTCAAACATTCGCTCGTAAACAAATTTCCTTGCTTGTGACGTTTTCCCAGTCTCGTATCCTAGGTGTGTGTCAGCTATTGCCAGTAAGCGCATACTATTTCTTGCTTATTTTTTTCATTAAAACTTTTCCAGCTTGCATTTTTCACGCTAAAAGATAGCTTTATATATGGGGTATACTATACACATTATAGTATTAATCGGATAGTGTTCCGAGAATACTACAAAAAGAACACAAAAAAGGTGATAACGAGTGTTAAAAAAAGTAAAAACATTTCATCCGGAAGCACTCATCGGAACTGATCACTTCAGAACCTATGTGGAAAGCTTTGAATCAGAGCTTCTACGTGGGATTTCAACAGTGGCAGTGTTACAAATTATCAAACGTTATCCAAGAGATGGAATCTATGGATACCAGCTTTTAAAGGAACTAGAAGAAGAAACAAAGAAAGTAATGATAATTGAAGAAGGAACATTGTATCCATTACTAAGAAAAATGGAGAAAGATGGAGTGCTATCCTCAGAGAAAAAAGAGCTCGGTGGTCGCCCAAGAAAATACTATATTCTCACAGAAGAAGGAATAAAGCTGCTAAATCATATGTCTGGCTTTTTCGCCAAACTATTAGAAGCGATGTCCCCTCTTATGGATTATCAGATCAAGCTACCTGAAGACAGGTTCATGTATTGCCCAAATTGTGCAAACAAGATCAAGCTTGATGATTTTGCAAAATTCTGTGAAGTATGTGGGTTATACATTGAAGAATTAAAGGCACAAGGTGAGTAAAAATGAGTAACGAAAAAAACAATTACAGTAATGATTCTGATAGACGACAAGAATTGATTAAAACTTTTCTTTATGACGTTGAAAAGAAATTACCGTTTTGGTTAAAAGATGAAAAAGATAATATCTCTGATATTTTAGAGGAATTAGAAACTCATATTTGGGATCGTGCGACTGAATTAGCTGAAGGCGGAGAACCTTCTGAAGAACAAATCGAATTAGTAATTGATCAGATGGGTTCACCTAGCAAAATCGCAGGTGAATACAAACGACGTGGAAAACCAAAGTACTTTATCACTGAAGAATTATTCCCGATTTATACTAAGATCCTAATCATTGTCGGTGCAGTTTTAGTTGGTTTTAATTTTATAGGGTTGTTATTCAGCTTTATCGGTACTACTACTGCTCGTGAGGTTTTTGGAGACTTCTTCCAAGGAATTTTCATTAGTATAGCAATTACTTTGGTTCTTATTACAATACAATTTGTATATTTATCAAAGGAAGGCTATCTACCAGAAGATTTCAGCCGGTTTACAGCAAGACTACCATCAACAATTCGAAGGTTTTTTGAAACAAGACCAAAGGAAACAACCGAAGCTACTGAAGCTAAATCAGAAGCTGCAGCTAAAACTTTCCAAGAATCAACTCCAACTGAAACAACAGTAACAATTGCTGCTCCAAAGATTGTCAAAGAAACTATCATAGTCAAAGAACCAAGAGTAATCAGAGAAAAGATAACTCCAGGACCAGAAAGAGTTGTTAAATACAAACGCGATCTAGGACGAAACTACTTGTCTGAAGGAATTACCGGCATGGTATTTGGAACTGCACTTGTAGTAATGCCATTTCTACCATTGTTTGATTTCATGGGCACATCGCCATTAAGATATTGGTTAGTAATTCTTGGAGGTATATCATTAGTAATTGGAATAATCAGATTTCTACAAGCATTAATTGGTAGACTCTTACGATTACAGCAAGGATTAATGTTTCTCAGTATCTTTCCAAAAGCAGTATACATTCCATTATGGCTTTCACTAATAAGAACAGTTTTTGAATATGATGGAATCCACCAAGAGGTTTTAAGTAAAATCAATTGGTTAGTTACTAATGTTGATTGGTATTGGTGGGATCAAAGTACTACCTTCCTCGTATTGCAAATAATTGTCTATGTCATTGTCGCCATAAATGCGCTCAGTATCATATCTGAATTGTCTAGAATTGCAAAACTAGAAACAGAAGGATTTCCGATGAGAGAAGTAGAAATCTATCGTTAATGGGTAATCCATTAACCCTCTTTTTTTTTATTATCAAGTTTTGATACCTGCAGAGCAGGCACCATATCTTGATCTCTGATGATTATTTTTTACCCTCAGCATTCTTACTCGTTTGGGACATTTGCAGCGGTGATTGATGATCAATTCTTCATCAAATTCCCGCCCCTAAGAAATATAAAGCGAATACTCATTATGTAATTTATCATGTCAAATATCTAAATCTTTTTAAAAAATCCCAGAAATGGAAGATGTGAAAATGGATTATGGTTTGGCTGTAAGGATAATTCTAGGAACATTATATGGTGTTTTTACAATCATGCGAATTCTTTTAGCTTTATTATCAATAAACTTGAATCAAGATTCAGATGTAAAAGATAGTATATTCACTTTATCTTTAATCCAAATCTATATTATTTCTATAATAATTATCGTTTTTACTTTTATAACGATGCCAGATTGGTTTGCTTGGGGAAATATTCCGCATTATCCAAATCCCCTCATTTGGGTAGGATTGACTATTGGAGTGTTTTCATTAGGATTATTTATTATAGCACATTTTTATTTGGGTAAAAATTATTCCTTTTTTTTAAAAATTAAACAAAATCATAAGTTTGTATCTACTGGTCCTTATAGATTTATTAGACATCCAATATATACTACCTATATTTTCTTTCACACAGCAATTTTCCTAATTACTGGAAACTGGTTCTTTGGTATAATTTGGATTGGAGGGATTTGTTTAATTCTTCTTCTCAGGATTAGAAAAGAAGAAGAGCTATTAGTTGAGACTTTTGGCGATGAATATATAACTTATAAACAAAGAACAGGTAGTTTATTCCCACCAATTTTCAAATTTTTAAAAAGAGATACAAGGAAACTTGACAAAAATACAAGAGATAAAGAGGAATGAAAAGTGAAATATAAGTCGTTATTTATGCTTTTGCAGAATATTTTTTTAAGTTGTTAAAAGTTAATCTGTTTTTTTCTTCTTTTTTTACGATTTTTTTTCTCTTTCAACATCATCTACTAAATCTTGGTAATAATCTAGTAAAATAACTGAACTTCAAAATTTATATAACAGATTTGTATTTAGTTTTTTATTTCAGTATCTAGGTAATGATCTAAGAGGTTACAAGATGGAAGTAGTTCCTCCAAATCTATTAAAATCTGGAGCAGTTGAAATTGCTAAAATAATGAAAACCATTTCAGGTGGTAATGTTTTAGATGTTGCTTCTGGTGATGGCGATTTCATTGCAATGTTAATTGATACACTTAAGGATTATGAGTCTTTTACTGGAATTGATTCAGACAAAAAAGAAATGGAAAAAGCTAAGAAAAATCTTGCTGGAAAATCTGTTAAGATTCATCTAATGAATGCTGAAAAATTAAGGTTTGATAATAATAAATTCGATCTTGTTTGTTTAGCAAATTCTCTTCATCATTTAGAAAACATGAATGATGTTTTAGATGAAATGAAACGAGTTTTGAAACCAGGTGCTTACCTCATTATTCAAGAAATGTTCTGTGATGGGAATCAAACTGAAGCTCAAAAAACTGACATTGCCTTACATACATTAGGAGCTGAAATTGATAATATGTTGGGTATTTATCACCAAAAAACGTATACAAAAAAAACAATTATAGGAATAATTGAGGAATTAAATTTAAGAGAATTCCAAGTATATGAATCATCACGATACGTTAAATGCCTTTTCTGTTCAAATAATCAACAATGTGAAGATCCATTAAATGAAAATCTAATTAAATTTGTAATAAAGGAACTTGAAGAAAGCATTGTTCAAGTAAAGGAATCTTCTGAGTATGATAGGTTATTAAAAAGAAAAGAGATTATTAAACAAAATATAATGAAATATGGATCTGCTCCGGCATCTATTTTATTCTGTATAGGACGTAAATAACTAAATTTCTTATTTATCATCTTTTTTCGATTTCTTAGACTCTGATTGATCACTTTCATCTTCTAACTTTTTCTTGATTTTCTCTTTAATTATTTCATCTCTCAATTCCTTTCTCTTTTCTCGATGATCTCTTCTTAGTTCTTTTTCTGATTCTAAACGCTCAATAATAGCTAATCGATGTTCCTCATCTAGATCCTGATAATCACCCAATATAACATCTGATTTTAGTTTTCTGCGCATTCTCCTTAGCTTTCTTATTTCACGCTTTAGTTCTCGACGTTCTCGATTTTGCTCTTTCCTTAAATCAATCAAAGCTTTTTCTTGTCGAAGACCTACGCCAAATAGAAGCATGGGTAAGAATAGCAATGGATATTCTTTCTCTTCGAATCTTCTTAGAACATATTCATCAGTGTCTTCAATTTTACGCAATTCTTTTGTTCGTAATATCTTTACTATTGATAAGAGAATTAATGCAATAACAAAACAAAATGAGACGTAAATAAAGAGTACTCGAATACCTGGAACGTTCCATCCTTTTCTTTTGAAATATGCTTGAAATAAATCAAAAATCCCACCAGCTAGGAAAGGACTAACTATTGCAGCTAGATGATGAAAAGCATAGTAATAACTTGTGTAAGTAGCAGTTTTGTTTCTTGGAGCAAAATTCCAAATAACAACAATTGAGTTAATAGAAAGCGTTAACCAACTAAAAGCTAGTAAAATGACCAATCCGATATAAACTAGTGTTACCGGTCCAAATTGGGATGTAGATGAAGTACTAAAAGTTAGAATGTCTCTTAAGGCATCTAAACTTGTTACACTAATTATGGTAATTGGTATGACTGCAACAATAAATCCCAAAAGTCCTAATAAACAAGCATTCAAAGCTCCAATTCTTCTACCAACTAATCCTGCAGGCAGAGCCATAAGAACAGAAAAACCAACAAACGCTGCGAGTATGTACCCTCCCGTAGCACCCTCTACTACTATGTCACAGACTTTTCCTACCTCAGTATAACTTTCGGGATTTAGAACATATTGAATATAAGGTGAAATAAACGTCTCAACAACATTATATCCTGCCGTATGAAAGAACATTGAAAAAAGCAAAAGAATTAGTCCCTTATTTTTCTCCTTGAATAATGTCTTAAAAGATGAAAAAATACCAAGTCTTTCTTCACATTCCTCAATTTCAACATCCTTTTTCTCTTTGATGGTGAAATAAAGAATAGCCAAACAAACTATCATTAAAATAGATAATAACCAAAATGCAAGACTAGTTCTCCCCGCTTTTATTAGAGTTGAAACTATTACTAGTCCTGATATGCTTCCAATACTTCCAACAACATTAAGAACACCTGAACCTTGACTACGATATTCTCGGGGAAGCGTGTCTGGCATTAAACTCATTACCGGAGATTTGTAAAAGGCCATGCTTATGTTAAATCCAGTTACTGCTATCAGCAGAACCCATAGTGTTGACCAAAATGAACCAATAAAACCAAAGAAAAACGCAGCTAAAGGTATTCCAATTATAACAAATGGCATTCTTCGACCTAGATTTTTAACCCAGGTTCTATCTGATCTTGCTCCAATATATGGTTGAATGAGAACAGCAGCTATATTATCTAAAATCATAACTAACCCTACTAATGTGTTTATTACCACTGCATTTTCTCCTAACAAAACACAAAAGTTAGTAGTAAGAAATAGCGGTACAAATGCATTGTAGACTGACCAAGTAAGGTTGTTTGTCATATAGCCAATACTAATCAAAGTAGATTTGCCATATGGAAACCTTTGCTGGTTCATAACAGAATTATGTAATTTTCCCTATAAATAATTCTTGCCCTCTTAAACTGTAAAATAGAAGTAAAGAAAAGTCTCTTCCGGCATCCATGTGTAAAAATCCCTTGTTTCAAGAAGTGTTTTGATGCTGTCTTTCTCTTGCCAGAATTCAAAATGAGCAAAATCCAGAGGTTGACTCCAACTTTTTGTAGATCCCACAATATACTTGAACAAACCATATTCTGTACTATTTTCTTCAATAATTTCAAAATTCCTGAAATAACTAACTTCTATATCCAATTTCTGATTTTTCTCAATTTGTAATTTAAATCTAATAGCATCGAATGGTAGCGGTTCAGAATCCACATAAGAAACGGTCCAGTAATAATCAGTAGAGATATTATTAATTGTTAGATTTATATTCCAAGGTTTTAATGCAAAAGGTAATGCAATCCAATAATTTGTTACTTCATCATAATTCATCACAGCATATCTTGCATAGAAACTAGCAATAGTTTCGTTTACTGTTATGATTACATCTTCATCAGCAAACACTAGTCCACTTTTTTTACTAAGCTCAAAAATAACAAGGCTTTGAAGAGTTATTGTCAAAGATAAAATTAGGATACTTGCCAATGAAATTACCAGTATTTCTCTCTTCATTTACAATCACAGATAAGTTATTCTTGCTAATTATTATATATATCATACATGAATATTAAAAATATCCAAATAGTTTGAATTCTATTTAGATATAGAAGTTTTCGATGTGTAAGATATGAAAGATATTGTTTACAAACCAATTGGCGTTATTAAGACACCTTTCAAGACGGTTGAAGGAATGCCTATTCAATCTAAATTTTCTGAAGCAGAAGGTTCTGTTGTATTACCGCTTAAATATATGAATGGTCTCAAAGGAATAGTGGATTTTTCTCATATAATTCTAATTTATCATTTCCACAAAAGCAAAGATTTCGAATTACTCGTAAAACCATTTCTAAGCGAAGAGATAATGGGCTTATTCGCTGTTCGTGCACCAAATAGACCGAATCCTATTGGTATATCAGTTGTTGAGTTGCTAGATATTGTTTCATTTAAGAATGAAGTAAAATTGGAAGTGAAAGGAGTTGATATGCTAGATGAAACTCCCTTGCTCGATATAAAACCATATTTCCAGGAATTTGATTGTTTTCGAAATGCCAAAAGCGGTTGGTATGAAAAAAGAGAATATGAAAAAACCAAATCCGATAGCAGATTTACTAAAGAAGACTAAGACATTGCCTTCTTTATTTCTTCAATTTTTCCTTTGACTCTTTTAATGCTATCGGCATTTATTAATTCAAACTTCTTGCCAAGTTCGACAACTTGTTGGTAATATTTTATAGCATCTTCATATTGTTCTTTCTTGCTTAATTCTTCTGCTAAAGTTGACAAATTATGCAAATGAATGTGATAGTATGGTTTGCCTAATTTTTTCAAATCAATTGGTTTCTCTAATTCTGGAAAATGCTTGAGATAATCTAGATTTTGCTTTAACAGTTTCTTATCTGCTATTGGACCATGACCCGGTATGAGTTTATCAAATTCAAGCATGTAATATAATTCCAATGTTTCAACATATTCAGCAACACCCTCAAGATCAGAACGAATATATGGAATAGGGTCTTCAACATTATCTCCTACGAACAAAACATTGCTTTCTAAATCGAAGCAAGAACTAGAATCCTCGGTATGTCCTGGAGAATGAAAAATGTCCACCTTTTCATCAATGAAAGACATTGCATTATAGAATACTGTATTTGGCGGAGTGATTGTAATCTCTCCTCTTTGAAACTTCTTGTAAGTCTCAAGGCTCTTTTCTCCTTCCTCTAGTATCTTATCTCTAGTCAAATGATGAGAGTAAATTCTTGTATCCGGAAAAGCACAGTTGCCCCAATGGTGATCCCAATCGTAGTGGGAGTTAAAAATAATGATAGTTTTATCAGAATATTCCTTTAGATACTCCTTGACTCCTACCATTGATCCTGGTCCGAGAAAAGTATCACAGATGAAAATATGCTTTTCACCAATAATCACAAAGACATTTGTTGGTGCTTCCATATCTTCTGTCGAGAGGTCATCAAATGTAAAAACAACTCCTCTTTTACCTACTTCAGTTATTTTCATAACAATACCCAGTTAACTGCAGTATTCTTAGCAATAAATATGTTCTTTCGATAAGAAATTACCTTTCTAGTCATTGTCGACAGAATTATTACATGTTTGTAAAGCTTTAAATATCATCAAGAGAATAAATAGTTAGAGGTCTTACTTGGCAGGACTTACCCTCCGCAAGTAACCTCTATAAATTACTCATTACCAACGATTGAATTCCGCTAAAAAATAATAAAATCGGATTTAGTACCGATCCTTTCTATAATGGCAAGCAATACTGGTAGCGTAAAACATCTGTCAGAAATGGCCTGACCTGGTTTGCAAGCGCCGATCATTGCGGAAGAAACAGGAACCACGTGAGATAGTGCTAAGATTCAAAATGAATCAAAAAAGCATTGGAGAAAAATGAAAAGTGAAAATACTACTCACAGGCGCGTTTGGTAATGTTGGTTCAAGTACATTAGCTGAACTTGTAAAAAGAGATCATAATATAAGATGTTTTGATATTCCAACTAGAAAGAATAAACGCACTGCAAAGAAATTCAAGAAGTTTAGTAACAAGTTAGAAATTATCTGGGGAGATTTGAGAAATCCTTTACAAGTTGTTGATGCAGTAGAAGGAATAGATGTTGTGATTCATTTAGCAGCAATAATTCCTCCACTTGCTAATGAAAGACCAGAATTAGCTGAACCCGTGAATGTTGGTGGAACAAGGAACATCATTAATGCATTAAAGAAAATGCCTAGAAAAGCAAAACTGATTTTTAGTTCTTCAGTCGCAACATATGGTGATGTGAGACACAAAGGATGCGACTATGTAATAAAAGTCACTGATGAATTAAATCCTAGCCCTCATGATGAATATGCAAGGATGAAGGTTAGATGTGAGAAAATGGTAAAGGAATCAGGATTAAATTGGACTATTTTTAGATTTGCAGCAATTCCGCCAATGGATCAAGGAATAGATCCGCTTATGTATGAGGTCCCATTGGATACCCCTATTGAAATGTGTCATACAAAAGACACAGGATTAGCTATGGCAAATGCTTCAGAGAGCACCGAAGTTTGGGGTAAAATCTTGCATATTGCAGGTGGAGAAAGCTGTCGAGTCCCTTATTCAGAGTATATGGGTCGTTTGTTAGAAGCAATGGGTGTTGGTCGTTTACCAGAAGAAGCATTTAGTGAAGAACCATTTCACTGTGGTTATATGGACACAACTGAAAGCCAAAGAATTCTCAAGTATCAAAGATACTCATATGAAGATTATGTCCAGGAAACAATGAAAAGATACTCATTTGCTAAAATCTTCATAAAAATATTCAGACCAGCAATTCGTTATCAATTGCTCAGATTATCTCCTCATTATAGAGCTTATTTGAAAACTGTTAAACAGTACATGAAACCCAGAAGACAGACCAAAAAGGCAAAAGCAAAAAGTGTCCAAACAAAACCAATCGATACAATTCCAAGCAAAACAGGTAAGTAAGAGAAGGACGAGGGGGTCCTTCTCCATTCCCATCCGCAGGATAAATCTCATAGTGTAGATCTTTTACAAAGTTTGGAGTGGATGTTCGATATGATTCTAATCTACTAGCTGTAAATGGGTTTTTTTGGTGTTACCTATATTGTTGAAAGTGAACAACAAGTACATTTAGGTTAAAATTAGTTAAAGGAATTCTCAATTACAAACTTAGAAAAAGTGAACATATTACTTTAGGAAGTAAATCATTGTGCTGAATCATACATTTAATCTAGATTTTTGATTATTCTTATTAATTTTAATTCTATATTCACATAGTAATTGGCTTGTGGGATAAAAATGACTGAACAAGAATTTACATTTGAAGATGTGAGAAAACACCTTTTACAAAAGCCGTTAGTTTTCTTTTCTACTGTGGAAAAAAATCAACCAAGAGTTCGACCTATGGCTCTTATTTATTGTGATAACGAATTCTGGTTAACAAGTAGATCTTATGAAGAAAAAATGGATCAAGTAAAAGAAAATGCAAACTTTGAATTTTCATTCAATGATCGAGAAAAACTGAAAGGAATGATAAGAGCAACAGGAAAAGCATATGTTATAGAGGACTTGAAAACCAAAGAAAAACTCTCAAAAGCAATATCTTTCTTTAAGGATTATTTTACTGAACCAGCAGATCCAAACTTCGGTTTAATAAAACTAGAAATCACAGAAGTGCGTGTTTTAAGCAATAGAAAACGGTATAGATTCGAATGGAAATAAATGTCCTTTCAGAACCTATTCTTGCAGAAAACCGTCAATTTCCTTAATATATTCTTGAATAACTCCTAAAACGTACTTCTGATGTTCTAGGTGTTGCTGAGATTTTTGAAAATTAATAACTCGATCATAAATTCTGTTTAATCGTTTTGGATGAACTATTTTCTGCAGTGTATCAACTATTTCTTTATTGAACTCATCTCTATTTTTCCTACTCGACAATATACGCGCTCCTCTAACTTTATCGATATTTAACCCAGTAACATTATGCATTTCGTATATAGATACGATTGTAATATCCGCATATTATTAGTTAGGAGTTTAATCTATCAGTACTTTGCTACAAACTTTAGAAAATAATTTAGCTAAATAAAAAGTTTTTGGGGATGAATTAACCCCGGAAAAAATTATTTTGTGGCTTTCAAAGTAAACAGAAGAGGGATTTCTGCTTTTTGATCTTTTAAACGGTAATATCCATCAGAGCCACGTTCCATAAATGGTAATTGTTTCCAAACTGTGAAAGGATATTCTTTCAGAAATTCTATAGTCAGACCAGCTTCAATTAAAGAATTAATTATTTCCGACAAGCTATGATTCCATCCATACTCCTTCTTGGGTTCCATTTTCTTCTCGCCAGAAGCATAAGAACCATCAACAGTAAATTCCAAAGGCTTTGGGTCATGGAAATAATTATAGTAGACTTGTAGATTTTTGATGTCTTTTGTTTCATCATCAAAAACAGATGAGAATGGATGAATCTCAGCGATATAAAAGACCCCTCCTGGATTTAGAAAATTAGCTATGATTTTTCCCCATTCTTTTAGATCATTTAACCACCAAAGCACTCCAATTGAAGTATATACAATATCAAATTTCTTTGAGAGAACTTTTGGTAAAGCATAGAGATTTGTTTCAATGAAGTCGCCTTTTAGATTAGCCCTTTTAGCGAGCAATTTTGCCAGTTTTATTCCTTCACTTGAGAAATCTATCCCTGTTACAATAGCTCCTTCTCTTACCCAAGAAAGTGTGTCAAGTCCAAAATGGCATTGGAGATGCAACAAAGTTTTTCCTTTAACATCACCCATTTCTTTTAATTCGTATGGTTTCAGTGTTGTTTGTCCTTTCAGAAATGATTCCACATTATATCCGTCTGTTTTTGTTCCGTAATGTAATTTTGAATACTCATCCCAGAGCTCCTTGTTTGCATCGAAATATTTCTTATTCATATACTCTCACAATCCATTCTTGTTTCAAAATGTTTGACATAAAAAGTTTGTTTCTGAAAAGAAAATCACCAAATTCTTGAAAGTCCCACAGCTAGAAAAATTACCCCAATAAGCATTATTAAGAAACTGATCCATGGCATTTTTGCTCTTCTTGATCGAGCATATTTAGATTCAGCCATAGCAACCTCTGGAGCTTGAGCGTGCAATCTACGACTTGATATCGAAACTCCACCTGCATAACTCGTATAAACTCCAAATCCTCCAATAATAAGTAGTGCTCCGCCGATTGCTGCTAATATCTCGTATATCCCCCAATTACCAATAACTGCATTCACAGAGATGATTGAGATAGCAACTACAGTTACAATAACAATGACAATTATTAGAAGTGTCAAGTTTAGAGTTCTTCTATCTCTATACATCGAATTAGCACCATCGAGATATTCTCAAAATAAGAGTGATTAACAGTCTATATAAAAATATCAAGAAATCTGATTTTCTATCTAGTTCTTAGTATTTGTTGTTCACTCATTGAATCTTTAATAACAATTAGTGGTTTTATTCTTCCACAATAATTTGAATTGAAACATGTTGTATATGCTCCCGCTGATTTTACTGCAATTAAATCACCAATTACTAAATCTCGCAGAAAAGTTATTTCTTTCTTTTCTATTATCTGTTCTTTGCAATTACTACATTTGATCATCCTTGGAGTTATTTGGTCTAATGTATCATTTGTTCCTCCAACTAATTTCCAAGTTGCTTTTTGATCAGTATCTGGTAGATCATTAATTAACGAATAATCATAACTCCATTGAGCAGTTAAAACATCTAGCAAATCACTATAAATCGATAAGTCAAGAACTGCAATTTTACGACCATCAGAATTTTCTTTTGTAATTGTAATTTTCGATAATAAGATGCCTGAATTTGCTGTTATAAAACGACCACTCTCGATTATAATATCTGGATTTATACCAGAATTTTTGATATTTTTGGATAGACTCTTAGAAATATCCTCAATAGTAGGAACACACTCACAATGAGCATAATCTACAGGATATCCTCCTCCTAAATCTAGGATTTTTAATTTATCATTGATTTCTTCGTTCATTGTTTTGAAGAATCGTGTGACTACCTCAAAAAATCGATCAAAATATTCTATATTTGTAATTTGGCTACCTAGATGACAATGTAGACCAACCAGGTCTAAAGATTCGCTTTCATAAGCTTCCTTTACTAAACGTTCTGCAGTATCAAATTCAGGTTTAAATTGTCTTTCAGGTAACCAGATCTTTATTGTTGGATCATTGCTTGCCTTTATTATAGGTTCAATATTTGATATCACTACTGCACATTTTGCTGTAACATTAGCAGAAGCAAAGATAGTTTCCTCAATATCCATCTTAATACCTGGATTAACTCTTATCAAAACCTTAGGTTTTACTCCTAGCCTTTTCGCAACTTTCTCTATATTTTTTAGATCTTGATATGAATCAATTGCAAGAAAGCTGTGACAATTCTCTAAATCATTTTCTGATGAAGAAATAATTGGATATTTTATTACATCTTCTATTAATTCATCTGGCTTGTAAATATTAGTAGATACAATATGAATATTTTTTTTCTTCTCGAGAATGATCTTTTCTATAATCTTCTGCTCAAGTATTGATGTTGTTTCAAAATAATTTACTTCATCAGCAATTATAGAACAAATTTCTGGGATGATGTTGTTTTTCATAGAATAAGCAATTGAGGTTTGAGGATTATATTCTAGCATTTTTTCTCTAAGATATCTGATATTTCTTCGAATTTGATCAGCACTAAATAAATAAGTAGGAGTTCCAAATTTGGTTTCAATGTTTCTTAGATTTACATCATCAAATAGAATAGTATCTCTATCTCTTTTAAACAAAATATTATTTTGATTCATTTCCTCAAACACCATTTTTTTTACTGAATAAATGCTTCAATGTTTTACCACTGCTCATTAACTGTTTTTAGAATTTTCCAAAGAGTTAATCAATAAGAAAACAAAGAATGTGATTGGTGATAAAGTTGGGAAAGTTAAAGCTAACAAGTCCTGCATTTAAACACAATGGAGATATACCAAAGAAATATACATGTCAAGGAGAAGAAACATCACCTCCTCTTAAAATCTCAGGTGTCCCGAATAATGCAGTAAGTCTTGTTCTTATTATGACTGACCCCGATGTTCCGATTCCAAAAATGATATTTCCTCATTGGGTTATTTGCCATTTAGATCCAGATACTAAAACTATAGCAGAAGGAAGCAAATTAGAAAATGCTATTGTTGGGAGAAATGGTGTACTTCAAAACAAATACATTGGTCCTTGTCCACCATGGGGGAAGCACAGATATATTTTCAATTTGTACGCTTTGGATGAGAAACTCCCACTAGATAGGAAAAGTGGAAGGAAAAAAGTACTTAAATTAATGAAAGGGCACATAATTGAAGAAACCGAGTTAATTGGCCTTTATGAGAAAATAAAGGAAAAGAAGTGAGAGACTACTCACTATTTTTCACATAGAACCATTATCATAATATGGATCATCATCCACATCACAATCAAAACCAACATCAGCTAGAACGCTACTAATGGATTGTGCGCCATTTAGAAGTTCTATAAACCATTCACCATCTAGTGCAACTAAAACATCTGGTAAATCTCCAAGTAGATTATGATCAAATTCAACAATATCTTGGTATGCTCCAGCTAATGGGATAACAAGATAACTGTCTTTTAATTCTTTTAGATCACCAACTGGAAATCCACCTAAAGTAAATGGTTTTGAAAATGTTAGTTGAAAATCATCTTCAGTAAATAATTTCTTTTCACTGACTTGTGGATGATACACTGCTACTTCCCCATCGGAATCACATGTAATATCAAATAATCGCACTATTGTATCAGGTTGTTGATTAAGACTACTTATTGGTATAATTGGGAAATATTGTTTAACTAAAACTAGATCTCCTATGGAATTGAAAACTGAAAAATTACCTTGAACAGCATATTCTGGTTTTAATAATAACTTCGCTTCTACCTTATTGAGATGCTTTTCGAAATCTTCAAAACCAAAGAACAACTTACGAAGTTCTCTTTTTAGTCCAAGAGTTATATACTCATAATCGTTTAATCCTTCAAGAAAATCAAGTGGAGGTTTTCTTCTTTCCCATAATGACCATTTCTTTAAAACATCTCTTGCTGAACTAACTTGTTTATATTTTGCTGCTTTTTCACCCCAATGTGCAACACCCAATGTTTTATCATAATATGCTTCGGAAAACACTGAATATCGATCAATTGTTTTTACAATTATAATTGTAGAGAGTGCTGTGATTGCTCTTCCAGACTCTGTCATAATAATGGGTTGTAATTTTGGTAGCTTCATGGAAAGCACTTTTACAAATATTTCAGCATATTTTTGCATGAAATCTTCATCAAGTCGATTATCATAATCAATCGGTAATCCCCCACCAAAATTGATTGTTTTTAAATTTGTGAATCCTTCTTTGTGAAGAAGTTCGTAAACTCTTGCAACAAATGTAGCGAATCTTTCGAATCCTTCCAAATCAGTGATTTGAGAACCAGGGTGTGAATGTAACATCGTAAGTAAATGAGTTGCTTTTTTCTCCCTTAATACATCAATAACATCAAACAATTCTCCAATTGCTAAACCAAATTTTGAATGTCTACCACTAGATGCTCCCCAATGACCATGCAAGGTTACATACGGCTTCACTCTGAAGGCAAGCTGGTAATTCTCTAAAGGTAGAATATCAAGAGTGTCTATCATTTCTTGTTCAGATTCAATAGATATACAGACTTTAAATCCATCAGCTATTGCTTCTTTTATTGATTGTAAGTATTCTCGATCCTTAGCACCATTACACATGATTAACCGGTGCTTCTCTTTTTTTAATGCTTGAAGTAATAGTATGAATTCTGATTTTGTTCCTGATTCGAATCCATAAGTAGGATGAGTTTTGATAATTGTTTCAATAATGAATCTAGAATGATTAACTTTAATCGGATAAATTGGATAATATTTACTTTGATAGTTATACTTCTCTCTTGCCTCAGTAAATGATGTAATTAATTTCCTGATTTGATATGTTATAAGCTGAGGAATTCTAATTGCAAAAGAAGCATCACAATATTTTGTTTTTTCTTCAAATATCTCTATAATTTTTTCAAAACTGATTCTTTGATCATCTAGTACTAATTCTAATTTTCCTTCTTTGTTAATATCAAGATAGTATAGGTCTTTTCTATCTACGCCATATACTAATTTACTATCGTCAAGTTTCCATTTCATTTGATTTTCTCCTAAAAAAGATAAAAAATGGGAGAAGATTAGTCATCTTTCTCCCGCTCTGCTTGTTGAACGGAATCTATCATTCCTTTGAAAGCTCGCGTCAGCTCACCGAGTTCGTCTTCGCTTTGCAGTAATTCTGGATCTATGTTTAACATGATTCCTTCCATGATGTCTTTCCGCGCACGTCTTGTAGATAATGATTGAGCTACTTTGATGAGATGTGTGAAAGGTCTTGTTATGTATGCTGTAAGAATTAATCCAACAGTAATTCCAATGGCAAAACTTGCACCAACAATTATCCAGATAGTGTTCAAGTTAGTTCTGATTGCATCGTTCATTCGTGCTTCTACTGGCTCAATACCCTCTAGAGCTTCTTCAACAGGAACAATGATTATACTAATGTAATCACCTTTGCCTACTGGTTGATAAGCTAAGTATCGTTCTTGGCCATCTCGAGTATACTCAAGAATACCAGAACCTCCTGAGGTTATTTCGTCTATATCAGCTTGGCTTAATGCAGAGGAACTATCAAGGTTCTTTTCAATCTCTGAGATATGCTTGAAATCAGGATTTCCTAAATCGGGTATAGATAATGGATCTGGATGTGCAACAACCAATCCACTAGATGTGATCAAAGATGCATATCCTGGATCTAAGACTTGCACATTGATGATTTTGTCAACCATGTCATCAATAGAAA
>JAHLVZ010000113.1 GCA_019058165.1 Candidatus Heimdallarchaeota archaeon | reverse complement strand
GGGCTATTCTTCCTCTTGTACTTGGAGTAATTATGTTTATTCCGGGCTTTTTCCCTTATGTTGTACGAACTATAGGAATTGTTGTGTATGCGATAGGAATAGTCTGGGTGGGAGTTATATTAATTAGAAAAGAACCTGCTAAAATAGAAGAAAAAGAAATAGAAGAGAAAGAAGGAGAGGGGTAACCCCTCAAAGGATAAAGAATCAAGTTAAATAATTTCAATTAATTTAAAGTCTCAAATTTCATTTCTACCTAGATTAATGAATTAAATTTTAAGCGAATAAATTTCTTATTAAAATTGTTAGAAATGAAAAGTAATGAGTTATTTTTTCCAAAGATTGATGGTTTATTTAAAAAATGGGGTACTAATAATACACCAGGTTGTAGTTTAGGTATAATAAGAAATGGAGAGATTCTTTACCAGAAAGGTTATGGTATGAGGAATTTAGTCAGTAATGACAACATAACATCAGATACTATTTTTGATATTGCTTCAGTTTCTAAGCAATTCACTGCTGCATGTATAGCTTTGCTAATCCTAAAGGATAAGTTATCATTAGATGACTCATTTACTGATTATTTGCCCGAAGTAAAATTAGATTCGAAAATAAAGATAAAGCATCTAATTTATCATGAAAGCGGGATCAAAGATTTCCAATATAGTCTAATTTCACTTAATTATAAGTGGGATGACATTCAATCTTTTGCTAGCGAACAGCTTTTTGAGTATATTACTAAACTCCCTCAACTCGATTTCCCACCAGGCAATCAACACAATTATTCCAACACTAATTATTTCCTTCTAGGTCAAATAGTTGAAAAAGTAACTGGAACATCATTGGCGAAATTTGCAGAGCGAGAATTATTTTCACCACTAGGTATGAATAAAACCTCTTTTCATGAGAAATTTTCAGAAATAAAGAACACCAACAAAGCAATTGGCTACTCACCTCGAGATGATGGTTACATAGAAAATATCTCTAAAACTGAAATACTGGGTCCAAGAGGAGTTTTTACATCAGTCGGGGATCTGTTTTTGTGGGATCAGAATTTTTATACAAAAATGGTTGGTGGAGATGAATTTGTTATGTTATTAGAAAAACCATCAAGAGAGAAAATAGATGGTCTTAGTAAAAACAGGTGGGATGTTAAAGGACAAAATCAAGGATATGCATTTGGGTTATTAACTGATTACTATCGAGAATCTAGAATCATTCGTCATGGTGGTGATTTCGCAGGTTATACCTCTGAAATGCTTCGTTTCCCAGACAAAGAGCTTACAATTATAGTTTTGACTAATTGTGGTAATATTAATCCAACTACTCTTGCATTTAGAACAGCTGATATTCTACTTGCTAATGAATTCAAGAATCAATCCCCATTCACAAGGAACAAATTTGAAGAAATAGTTATTAGTAAAATTAATGCACTCTTGGGAACCTATTATAATCCTGAAGGAAATACTCTGTTTACAATTCACAGAAAAGATAAGAAACTTATTTTAGAAAATGACTGGGTGAAATCAGAACTGAGAGCTGTATCAAAGGATACTTTTACTGCTATTGAACATACAAGCTTAATGCTTGTTCGAATGAAAGAACAGGCTATTAATATAGAAACAGAGTACTTTACAGCTGATATTCCGAAAATTGTGCCATTGAAACTTGAAGCAAAGCAACTAGGTGAATACATTGGAAAATATACGAATAAGAAATTTAAGAAAGAGATACAAATCACAACGAATAAAGATAAACTTTCTTTTAACCTCGAAGGTGGAAAGCAAATAGTTAAACCAATAATCCAAGACACCTTCGTAAATGGATTTTTACAATTAATTTTCCATCGAAAGAACAATAAAATCTCTTATGTGAGCTTAAATTCAAACGGCTCTAAAGATATCAGATATGAAAAAGAATAATTCTAACTTGTATTTGAAATTTTAAGTAAGGATCGCTGAAAGAAAAGAAACAAGATGAGGGGGAAACCCCTCAGAGAAAGGAAACCAACTAAATGATTTCAATATACTTGAATGCGATAATAAAAACATTAACAAAGTACATTTTTTATATTAGAACTATAAACAATTTGTCGGTGATAAAAAATACAAAACCTAAAAATCCCTAAACAAAAAATGAAAAATTAGTTGCCTTTTTGGAAAGTGAAATCAAAAATGAAAACACAAAAAGAAATCACATTTATTTAATTATGAAATATATAGAACATCGTGATTTAAACAGTTGAGGAATTACTCAAATCAGCAGAAAAAGCTTAATGCTCTTTATCCATTTTTCAAATCAAAATCACTTAATAATCATATTTATCTATTTTTTACTTGTGAGTAATCATTGCGGATCCATTAGTAGTTACTGCAATATTAGGAGCTGTTTTTGGTGCTGTTGGTACTTTAATTGGCTTAGGCGGATGTGGTTTTGGTATCTATGATTTTGTAATAGCATTTATGAAAAAACCTATTCCACTTTTTATCGAGCCAACAATAATTGATACTACTCCCCCCAAAGACCAAATCATTAAATTAGTAGAACACATTGATTTACTTGGGGAAAATGATTTCATTGAACGACTTAATGGAATAAGAGAGCATCTTACTTCTCAGAAAACAACCACAGAAGGACAATCAAAACTTCTTGAACGAGTTATTGATTTAATAGATGGTTTTGTTGAAAAAGAAATGATAAAAACAAACAAAAAAGAAGTTATGAATGAAAATGAAAAAAAATAAATTAATTGGGTTTGTGGGATTAGTAATTATGATTATTATCCCACTTATGAGCTTGTCTATGAATAACTCTATTGCAAATCCTATACCTGGACCAGTTCCAGACTATCCACATACTGTTGAAATTACTTCACCATACCCTGGACAAGGGTTCTGTAATACAACAACTGAAATAACATTTTCGGGAATATCAATAACAGAAGAAATGAATGAAAACACAGAATATTATTACACTTATGATTGGTTTAGTATGATGGGAATCTATGAAAATGAATCTGGTAGTAAATATACTGATGGAGATGGTGTATTAACTATCACAGATATGGATTTTGTTTTTGATGGAATTGATTCGTATCTTATTGGGGCGGATTACTCCCTTACACTTGAAGTTACAATCTTTAATGATTCTGGTTATATATGGGAATTATCAGCAACACAATCTACAAACATTTGGTTTATAGAAGCAGAATCAACATGTGAATCTGGTTTGAATATCTTATTGATTATACCACCACTAATGATTATTGGATTAATTACAATAATTAAAAAAAGAGAGAAATAATCTCTCACCATTTATTTTTTAGCTACGGCTAAAAGAAAAGAAAGGAGAAATCAAAGAAAAATGACAAATAATCCTATTGAGAAACTAGAAAAAGTTGATAATCATTTCAAAACCGCAAAATTTCATTCTTTTAATGAAGTAGAAGAATTAGAAGAACAAGGCGGCGTTTATTGTATCTACAAAGACAATCAAGCAATCTATGTTGGTATATCTAATAATCTACAAAAACGTTTGAAAGAGTTTATATCTGAATCCAGAAAACTACTTAGAAAAAAGAGGGAAGCAATGATTCACATCGGAGCTTTTAACATTCAAAAGAAATATCCTGATAGCGTTCCAACAGATTATCAATTCAAATATTTTGCAGAAAATGATAAAAATCTTTATAGCTTATACGAAAGATATTTAATTTGTTTGTATGAAGAAACTTTGTTGAATATTAAATGAGTTGATGATGTTTAATGACTTATGAACAAGAAAAAAGACAAATTACAAAAGCTCTTGGAATCATAGAGAGTTTAAATGTTACAGGTACACAACCATATGATTTTCTTATTTGGATTGAATCAATTCATAAAGCTCTAGAAAATATGAAATTAGATACTTCAAAAATTGATTTAATTGATACATATGAACCAATAGTAGTCGATTTAAGACTTAAATTAAATGAATTGAAAATATATCATCGACCTCCTGATTCTGAAAAACGTAAAAAAGAAATTCTTGGATTATCATATAGCTAATTTCAAAGAAATTAGAAAAATAAAAAGAGAAACGGATGGTCTTGAGAAGCAGGATAAAGAAATCTCTTTAGGTGAAGAATCTAAAAAAATAGCTAAATGGGCTATTGTGATTGCTATTATATTTTCATTACTGAATTTATTTTTAACTTTATTTCTTCATTTCAGATAGGAATTAGCTAAAAGAACGTTATATCTGAAAAATTAGTTAGTATGTGAAATCTATGTTCAAACACTTATCGAATAAAAAAAACTATAAAGGAAAAGTACTATATGTTAGAATAATCTTTTCCAACTGTTTTTAGCTCTAATTTAGAGCATAATTTTGTTATTTTACTATCTCGATGTATTTGTAAGCATCTTCATTAGAGCTGAAGCAATAATGGAGTTGCTGGTAGTCCTTTCGGAAATTATTGACGTCTTTCACGACTTTCTTAATATCTTCGCGATCAATGACAACACAACGAATAAGATTAGCAATTTCTTTCATTTCGCCTTCCTTCATACCAAGACGAGTGACTTCAGAAACACCCATACGAATGCCACCAGGATTAAGATAATTCCTGCCCTCGAACATATCCCATGGCAACAGATTTCTGTTTAGGATTATGTCTGCTTTTTCTAGGTCTTCTTCAATATCCTTTCCTAATCCTGCTTTTTCTTGTAGTGAGCTTATATCTACTAGCAGTGTATGTGATTTTGTGTATCCATTTTCTTTTCCGCATACAGTGAATCCTTCTTCTTCCAATGCTTTTGCTAATGCATATGAATTCTTGATTATTTGTCCTCCATAATCCTTTCCGAATTCCTTTATTTCTGCTAGTGCAATAGCAAGTGCTGCTACGTTGTGTAAGTGATGATTACTTGTCATTCCTGGAAATGTTGCCCGTTTTATTTTATCGTAAAATTCTTCTTTATCTGAGGTTGCAACTACACAGCCATGTTGTGGTCCAAACATTGTTTTGTGAGTCGAAAATGCCATAGCTTCTGCTCCTTCATTTAGTGGATCTTGGAAATACCCACAAGCTATCAATCCTGAGACATGAGCTGCATCATATGTTACAGTTGCTCCTAGATCTTTCGCAACGGGAGCCAATTCCTTGATTGGATGTGGGAATAAGAATACTGAAGCTCCAAAATGCAATAGTTTTGGTTTTAATTCTTTAATTGCTTCCTCTGCTTTTTCTACATCGATCATTAGTCTCTTTCTATCCGATGGGATATATTTTACATTTAATCCTCTTACTGCTCCTGCAGTTCCTCCCATGAATGCTCCTTTAGAGGTCATTAATGGTCCTGTGGATATATGTCCCCCATTTGGAATACTAATGGACATACTAATGTCGCCTGGTTTAGAGAATGCTGAATAGAGCACTAGATTTGCTACTACTCCTGAGGTTGGTCTTACGTCTGCAAAATCTGCTTTAAAGATTTCTTTCGCAAGATCCATACAGATGAATTCCACATCATCTATGTATTGACAACCAGCATAAACTCTTTCACCTGGCCATCCCTCTGCATATCGATGAGAGAAATCACATAAGGTTGCTTCTCGCACTTCTTTGCTTGTGATATTCTCTGAAGCTATTAAGGGAATAGCTCTCTCAAAGAGACTGTGATGATCTTTCATTTTTTGACGGATTGTTTGGACAATTTCTTTACCTTTCAATTACCTTTACCCTCTGAACAATTATTTTTGTTATTTTTATTGAGTGTGAAAATTCTTAGACATTCCCTTAAAAAAAGTTATCTCAAAAATTCAAATTACTGTTCTTTATTTTACACTTGCAATTCTTTTTATATCACATTTGATTAACCGATTAGTAACGAACTAATTATTGTAGTTATAATAGAATCTCAATTGTGAGTTGTAATGACTGAACCCAAAGATGAACCTCTTGATTGCCAGATTGTTTTTGAGGTCTCAAATGAAATTGCAAACAAAATAGGTGGAATTTATACTGTCATAGCTTCTAAAGCTCCTGAAATGCAACGCCTAATGGGTCCTGGTAATTATCTTACAATTGGTTTATATAATGCTTTCAAAGCTAGAAATGATTTTGAAGAACTAGATCCACCCAAGGATCTTGAGGAAGCTTTCAATGCTGTTCGAGCTGAAGGCATTGAAGTGAAATATGGTCGATGGATAGGAGGTGGAGCTGTCGAAACAATTCTTGTTGATCCCTCTTACCTGTTAGATGTACCATTAGTAACTGGGAAATCTGATCGCAAAATAGACCAAATCAAAGGAGTTCTCTGGAATTGGTTTAACATCGATTCCTTGTGGATGCCAGAAGTTTTCGATCCTATGGTAGCTTTTGGTTGGTCTGCAGGTGTTTTAATTTCCAAATTGGTTGAATCCCCGCGTTTCAAAAATAAACGCATTGTTACTCACTTTCATGAATGGATTTCCGGTCCAGGTTTATTGTATCTCAAACGAAACAACATCAATGTTGCTACAGTTTTTATGACCCATGCAACACAACTTGGTAGAAATATTGCTATGGGTGAAGAGGATATCAACATAATTCTTGATAACTTATTAGTTAAAGGAGAAACAATTCCTCCTCAGAAAGCTTACCAGTATCATGTGGAAGGAACCCATCAAATAGAGGTTATCTGTGCAGAAGAAGCTGATGTTTTGATTACTGTTTCAGAAGCTGTTGCTCGAGAAACGGAAGGCATTCTGGGTCATAGAGCTGATTTTGTTATTCCTAACGGAATAAATCTTGACGGTCTTTCCAAGAAAGATGATTTAGCCACTAAACACAATGATGCTCGTCTTAAACTTGGTCAGTTTATTGAAGCTTATTTCAATCCCTACTACAGCGTAGATTTAGAAAACATCTTAATTATCCATATTTCCGGCAGATATGAATTCCATAACAAAGGTATAGATGTTTTTCTAGAGTCCTTAAAGCTAGTAAATGAAGAATTCAAAAAAGGCAAAAATCGAAAAGAAATTTTGGCTTTTATCTGGGTTCCAGCTCCTGTTTCTGGAATAAAAGCAGATGTTTTAGAAGCATTTGAGCTTGCTCGAGAGTTACAGCAAATAATACAGTCGCCTATGATAAAAATTGAAGACTGGTTGACGAAAATTCAACCTGGTTATGACGATCATCTGAAATCTCGAACCTTGAATGATTTCTTCTCTAAAACTGAAGTGAAGCGAATTAGTGAGCTTGTTAAGAAAACAAAAGAAAGTAAACGTGAAATTACTTATCCTCCAGTTTGTCCTTTTAATTTAAATGAAAGAGATACTATTTATCAAACTTTGAAAAAACTAGACTTGATGAATAAACCTGAAAGTTCAGTTAAAGTTATTTTTTATCCCGTTTATCTCTCAAAAAACGATCAATTATTAGAATTAGATTATTATGAAGCTGTAGCTGGATGTGATATGGGAATTTATCCATCAACCTATGAGCCATATGGTTTAACCCCACTAGAAGCTCTAGCTCTTGGCGTGCCAGCTGTAACAACAGATTTGTCTGGTTTTGGGTTATTAGTAAATGAGCAGCTCAGTGAAGAGAACAATGGAATTTTTGTTCTAAATAGAAAAGGTCGAACAAATGAAGAAGCAGCTGTAGATTTGGCAAAGATAATTATAAAACACTCTCAGCTTTCAAGCGAAGAAGTAACAAATGCTAGAATCACTGCTCGGGAAATCTCGGAATTATATAGTTGGCAAAATATTATCAAACAATACAGAACATCTTATGATGAAGCTGTTGAAAGAATAATTAAAAATTAATTTTTCACATAAAATGATCTCAGCATTTACTAAGATCAGTAGGTCTTCTGACCTCTGCGATTTTAACATTCTCAATTTCTTCCACACTGGGTTCCATACCGACCTTTATTTTTCGCTTTATAGCGGAGAACAAAATCTTGTAAAGACATTCAGAACACATTTTTCCACCAGTTAAATGCATCATATTGTAAGAGTCTATATATTCATCTCTACTAGCAGTAACTCTTTCAACCTCAACAACAGTAGCATCAGTAGCACAATGAATGTTAATATCCTCATCAGAAACAAATATACTATTGAAACAAACCATTCTATCTATGATTTCAAATTCCTCTATGGTTTCTTTTATTACTTGTTCTGGATCACTCATATCTTTTGTAAACATGCTTAATAACGGAACAATTTTAATTGGAGTAAAATTGTCATGATTAATACAATAATCTCCATCTGAAAGATTCAATAGTAATGGGCATGGAGTGTAGTATTTCTTATCAGCAATCTGAGTATAATCAACTTCTAGAACGAGAATATTATTAGTTATCTTGGAATACGTCCATTTAAACATCTCAATGATACCTTTAGTGGTAACCGCACTTGTTTCGATAATGTTCCAATCACGATCATGTAGCTCAGGAATCTTGGAGAGCTTTTGACCTATTTCTAAAGCACTGAGAGTATTGGGTAAATCAATTTTATTAATCAAAACCAGAATTGGGATATCATTCGCTTCAGTCAAAATAAGCATATTCTGAAATTCCTTGAGGGATTCATCTAATCGTTCATGATCACCCGAATCAATAACATATAAAACAATATCAACAGTGTTAAGATAATCAACCCATAATAATCTGAAGCTTTTTTGACCACCCAAATCCAAAATATTTAGATCAAAATCAATTTCAGAAAAAGTTACTTGTTCTAGATTTACACCTACAGTTGGAATCGTTTTTGTCATCTTTTGCTTTGTAAAGACATCAATAATGGTTGTTTTTCCAGCATTATCTATCCCTACGAATCCTATTGTTGGCACGAAATCTATGCTCCTTTAAAATGTATAATAACTATAAGTGTAGAACAAGTTATGGATTATTTTGTTTTAGTTGATAAAGATTATTTTATCAACATAATTGTTCACATTTCAAATAGTCAATGTATTAGCAAATATTTGATAACGCTTTTAGATAAAATCCCCTTTATTTCTTTAGTATTTACGGTGATTTCATTGAATGCCCAAGAAAACGAAGAAGAAATATCTGATGTTACTCAAGAAGAAACAAATGAGGAAGAGGATAAAAAGCGAAAACTCGAACCACTTATTCGTATGCCTAAATGGTTAAGAATTATTCTCATGTTTCTTCCCGCATTTATTTACACTGGTACTATACTCTTAGTTGATCATTATGTAGGATTTCCTGAGAAATACAATCCCATGGCTTTTATCGCTCTACCAGGCATTGCTATATTTTTCTTGGTGGTTATAGGTGATATGGTTTATCGAAACTTCTTCATGTATAAAATGTTGCGTAGTGAAACTCGAAAAACACGTGTTTATAGGCAAATAATCAAAGAGAGAAAAGAAGAGCAAGGTGCAAAAGCTCGCTATGAGTATGA
>JAHLVZ010000112.1 GCA_019058165.1 Candidatus Heimdallarchaeota archaeon | reverse complement strand
ATGAATTGTATATCCCTCATTATTACTTGGATGGTCTCTACTATAACAAGAGCTGAGATAAGCGATGTCAGGATCATTAAGATCTTTGAGAACTTCATGAACGACACATCTATCAAATTTGTAGAATTCTTTGTAATCATCATAAATGACAATTGTAAAGTCTCCTACTCCTAACTCTCTATATTGCTTCATAATACGTTCTCTTGAATTAATTCTCGTTACTTTTCTGGGATCTTCTGGGATTTCTGGGGGATTTTGTTCTTTCCGTTCTTTAATCAAATATTTGACAATTTCTTTGTATAATTTGGTAGCGTCTTCCTTTCCAAATACATCTTCAATTGCTTTGACTCTATAATATGAGAGATGACTTGATGCTTTCCTGACATTAAAATAGCGAATTTTAATTTCTTCCTCGGTATTATTTAGACCTTTAGGGAGTTCAAGTAACTTACATATAAAATTACAAATTGTTTTTTCAAGTTCAGGATATTTTTTCAATATTGTAAGATTTTGCTTTATTGTTTTGATATTAAACAGCTCAATACCGCATTGAAAATCTTTTATCTGATCATTTAATCTTTTTTGAAAAACTTGTAAGTATTTTCCTAATTTGTTTGCTTTTAGTTTCTTGAAGTATTTAATTACTATTTCAGTTTGCTCTAAATTACTTTTCAGAAATTCAATAAGATTAATTTTACTTTTTACTTCTGCATTAAAAAATCTGCATGATTCTATTTTCATTCTTTTCCCTCACTTTTTTCTAATCATTTTTTAGATATGTTCTCAATTGGTTTACCCAATATCATAAGACTTAATACCATTTATTAAGAATGTCTTCTCTCTAATATGAGAAAACTATTATTTTACACCTCAATATGTGCTCCAATCGTGCCCCCCGCACCAGTTCTTTTTGTTGAGAATACTTAAATTGGAAAATTGAACAGTTTAACTGTATTATTTAGAGGGAAATTCCTTGGTTTCCACCGTTGAAAAGCAACTCCAAAAAATTAAGCAACTCATAATTCATGGAGAGTTTCAAGAAGCACTAAGCTTCCTTAGAAAAATAAAAAAAAATAAGGAAATTACAAAGGAAGAAGAACTCATTAGCAAAACCATGAAAAGTGATACAATACATAAACTTGGTCGACATCAAGAAGCATTACAGATTGTTGAGGAGGTATTAAAGGAAAGCAAGGGACTCGATTTTCCATTAATTCAATTAGATGCTTTACTCATAAAAGCAGAAGCATATGATATGAGTGATCATGTTGTTGATAAGATCATATCAGTATTGGAAAGCGCAAAGAAAATAATGTCATCCATCAAAAACATACCTGAGACTGTTATCGCTGAAAGAGAAGCAAAATTACTTCAAAGAGAAGCACAATTGTCTGCTGAAAGATTAAGAGATTATGCTAAAGGCATTAAACTGCATGAGCAAGGTTTAGAATTTGCCAAAAAAAGCGGAAACAAACAGCTAATAACTCGGAGTTTAATATATTTAGGTGTTTATTATGAAGAAGCAGATATTGACAAGAAGAAAGCTAGGAAACTATTAGATGAAGCAGAAAACCTAGCTAATTCAATTGGAAACAAATTAGAATTAGCTCTAATTCACTTCATGTATGGTATATTAAATTTCAGAAATCGCGAGTTGAAAAAAGCTATAGATTCTTATGAAAACTGTATTAGATTAAACAAGGAAATTGGCAGTACTTACTGGCTTCATGCATATTCACACCTAGGTAGAGTTAACATGAATTTAGGTGAACTCGATATAGCTTTGGATTATCATCAACTAAATTTAGAATTACAAATAAAAAATGATCTCCGTATACCAGCAACTTATACTTCCATTGGATATGTTTACTCATTGAAAAATGAGCTTGATAAAGCACTTGAAAATTATATGAGAGCTTTAGAATTAGCTGAAGAAGAAAAAAATGTGGGAGCGCTTACTTATGCTCTTGGTTCTATTGTAGAGCTATTCGTTGAAATGAATAATTTAGAATTAGCTCAGAAATATTTAGAACGATTAGGAAAAATTAGAAGAGAAACTAATTTAGAAGACGCAAATATGTGGTTTCTTTATACTTCTATCCTGATTTTAAAGGCAAGTACGAAAATGACTGATTGGATAAAAGCAATGGAATCGATAGAAGAATTATTGGCTTTGAAAACTCTATCACCCTGGTTTAGATATGTTACAATGTTCTTTCTTGTTGAAATACGCTTTAAGGAGTTACAGCTCACTGCTGATCCTGCTGTTTTAGAGGAAGTAAAAAATGAATTAATTAATTTGCAAAATGAAGCTGAAGAAAAACAGCTCTATCAAGTATTGGTTAATACTTATCGTCTTCAATCACAGCTGGCACTAATTGAACTAAACGCTGAAGAAGCAATAACTTTGCTATCGAATGCTTATAATCTTGCTACTGAAAGGAATTTGAAGCGTCTAATCCCTCAAATCTTGAAGGAACAAGAGAAACTAAACAGTCAAGTAAGTATGTGGGAGAAATTAAAGAAAGAAAACGCTCCTTTAGTTGAAACTCTAAAACAAGTTCCTCTTGAGGATAATCTTAAACAAATTACCAAGGAAACTTCAATTGAAATAAGAGCTGAGAAATCTGGGGAAAGCATCGAGTACCGCAAATTATTTGCCTTGAAGATTTGATTCTTGTGTATTTAAATCGTGCTCCGAACGATTTCCTTATTGCTCAATTTTATCTAAGCTGTACTATTCTTTTTTACTGATTTCCCGAATTATCTATTATGAAGACTGTTTTTATTACTGGAAGTAGTAGAGGTTTAGGTTTAGAATTTACTAAACAATACTTGGAAAAAGGCTATCTTGTAATAGCCAGTTGTCGGACACCAGAGAAAGCAAAAGCACTACATGACTTGAAAATGCAATATTCTGACACTTTATCTCTTATCCAATTAGATGTGACAAAGGAAAAGGAACGAGATAGAGCATTTGATGAAATCAATGAAGTATTTGATTCAATTGATATACTCATCAACAATGCAGGAATAATTTCCGGAGATGGAAAGAATCTTTACAATTTGGGCGATGTTCACAAAGAAGATTTCATGAAAGTATTAGAAATTAATTCTCTCGCACCACTTTTAATGAGCGAGAAATTCTTGCCTTTACTCGAGAAAGTGACCAATGCAAAAATCATTAATATGACTTCCCAAAACGGGAGTATTACTCAAAGAACTCAGGGTGGAAAGTATAGTTACTGCACCAGTAAAGCTGCACTCAATATGATAACAAAGATACTCTCTAATGATCTTCGTGAGAAAGAAATAACAGTATTAGCTATACAACCTGGTTGGATACAAACAGATATGGGTGGAGTAAATGCTCCATTAAAACCAGCTGAGCCTATTTCAAAAATCATTGAACTTGTGGAAACAAAGGAAATTGCTGACACTGGTAAATTTCTAACCCAAGAAGGCAAAGAGCTTCCTTGGTAAGTCGTCCCCAGTATCAGTTTTACTTTAGCTATTTTTGTTGAATTTCAAGCCAAGTATATGATCCGTCTCGAATGTTTCAAAACCAACGTTTTTCAAAGTATCTAATAGATTTTCATCAGTTTTTCTTATTAGTGTAATAGTGTTTAGATCAAAAGCAGTGTTATCCTTAATGTGATTCAAAGCATAGTTAATTAGTGGTTGAGTGAGTTCTTTGCTATGTTCTGGATCAACTATTACTTCCATATCATGACAGCTATCTTTAGATTTTCCAATTTTAGTAAATAACATACCTACTAATTTATCTTCATAATGAATTGTCCAGCTGAAACTTTTCATTCGAATAAAAAGTTTAACAAGCGGTCTTAGTAATCTCACGAGAAACGGTTTCTGATATTTTATTTTGTTAATAGACGAATAATCCAAAACTGATTGTGGTGTTCCACGTTCTTCTAGCTCAAACATGTCAATGCCTGTTTGTTTATCTCGCTTTCGGTTTTTTATAGAATAACCTGTTGGTAAGTCTTGCTGAGAAATAGAAGATAATTTACTACTATCTAGCTTCAATTTTGCTTGAGTATCAAAGTGTTGGAATCCAAGGTTTCGATATAATTTGTATGCTGGTTCGTTTTCCTCTAAAACCTCCAAAACACACATTTCAGCGTTATGTTTCTTTGCATGATCCAATGATTCAAAGATCAGTTTCTTAGCCAATCCTCGTCTACGATAATCAGGATGAGTCGCTACCATAGCGATTTCCCAAAAATTACCACTATACCCTATATTAACCGTTGAGACAATTTTTCCATCGTTATTTTCATACACAAAACCATCAAGGGCATGTTTATAGTTCTTTGAAAAAATACCCAAGAATCTAAAGAAAGGCATGAATGCTTTCATTTCAGAGAGCATTGCTCTAACAGATGCTCCTTTTGCTGATAATTCCTTTTCAAAAATTTGATCATAAAAAGGAATCAATTCCTCAAAATCTTGTTTGAGATCTAAAGGACGTAAAGTAAATTCTTCACTCTCATTTTTTTCTATTGGATGTTTCTTATCCATGTTTGTTTCAGTCATTTTTTTCTCTTCCGAGGTTCGTTTTATTTGATGATTAAAACGATTTGATGATTAAATCTTAAACACTCTCCTATATAAATGATTGGATAATCCAATTAATTTGATGATTAAATTTATATAGCTGTTTTAGTAAAAGTTAACAGAAAAAAATCGAGGGATAGAATTTGGAAAAGAAGATCAAAGATTTAGATGTCAAATACAAGGATAAAAAGGAAGATAAAGAGATTTTAGAACGCATAGCTGGTGTCTATAAGATTGAAACACGCCACGCAATCATTATGGCTATTAATGCGTTTGGTTCTTCTAACATCAAAAAATTAGCTAAAATTCTGAATAAGAACGAAGCCACTATTTACTATCACATAAAGGAATTAACCAAGAAACCGGAATTACTACGATTAGATGAAGAGGTCACACATTCTCGAAAAGGTATTTTTTATAGATTAACAGATTTAGCACTAGAACATTTCAGTGAACCACCAATAGAGAAAATGGAAGAAGTCTTTACTAAATTATATGAAGCAATATCTGATAAAACAGATGAAGAAATAACAAAATTTTACTTTGATCTCATGGCTAAAAATCCAGATATAGGGGACACTGCTCAAAAGGATAGAAAGAGATTAGCCTACAATCACATACTTGAGAATTTTATGATAAATAATTTGGATCGAATAGAAAAAGCTGTTAAGAGTGGTGCTAAACCAAAAGACATGGAATATCCTATTGGTAGTATATCTATTAGTATGATTGATTTGAAAATTTCCAAACCTCGACAACTGTTTGAGATTCTTAAAACAATAGCAGAAATGTATGGGAAATTATATCGATTACAAGAGAAATTCACTAAAGAAATGAATGCTCAAAACGTTTCTGAAGAAAAGCGTATTGTTGTTCATTACCATACTGTAGGTGGAGAACTGAAAGAATTCGAGCTTGAATAAATAAAAGATATTTTGTAGTGCTTAAATTTCAGCACTACTTATTGCTAATTGATTTCCTTCCCAAATTCTATTGCTCTTTTCTTGCCTATCCAGAAGAATCTCCTGAAATTATATTGATTAATCACTACTGCTCCTTCTGCTTCAATTTTTTCTTTCATATACTCAAGTGTTCCTTTCCCAGTAAAACGTGCAGTTGTGAAGATAATCACTTTTTTTCCACTGAAATTTTTCATTCTCTTCATAATTTCATGAAAAGTACCAGGTGGTTTGTTTCCATAAGTAGGCATGCCAAAGAAAACCAAATCAAAATTAGCAGCATCAAGACTGTTTAATTCGTCTTCGATCAATGAGAATTTCCCTTTCTCAAAGTCATCAAAAACCTGAATTTTTTGAAAGAAATTCCCAGGTAATTCAATGGGAACAAAGGTAACCTCATAGTTCGTTAACGCACTAGCTATTGCATGTGCTGTTTTCTTTGTTCGTCCAGCCATTGTATAATAAACAATTAGCGCTTTCATAATAATCAACTGCAATTATACGCGTAAGAGTATTTATTTTCTTTTATTCTTTGTTTTATGGAATTTAATGCTGTATTTTACAATAATTTTTTTATAAGATCACATCTTGTGAAAAGTAAGGTTGCAATTATGTTTACCTTAACTATTCATCTAGAAGTCACTTGGCGTGATTGGTTCTAAATCCTCCTAGATGATGTTAGGTAATACAAGCAACTTGTTTTAGTATTCTAGGAGGTTTTTCAAATTACTAAAGAGATGATAATAGATGCCTTTGATGGCAAAATTTCAGATTATGAGAAAGCGATGACCGAATTCGGTATACAGGACATGTCTAAGGTAGTAGACACTCTCGAGAAGGATTTACTTCATCCTTACATGCGTAGAGGGTTAATGTTTGGGCACACAGATATTGAGAAAATATTTGTAGCCATTAAGAAAAAACAAGAATTCGCTGTAATGACCGGGATCAAACCCACGGGACAATATCATATTGGATCCTTAATAACGTGCAACGAAGTTCTATATTTCCAAAAAATGGGTGGAAAAGTCTACTTCTGTATTGCAGACATGGAAGCCTATCTGCATAGTAAAACTCCATTGAAAGAAGGACATGAGACTGCTATAGATAACATTGCAGACATCTTAGCTTTAGGTTTGGATCTTGAAGATTCATATATTTACAAACAATCAGAGGAAAAAGAAGTTCTCAGACTCGCTTCCATTTTTTCAAGGAATGTTACATACAATATGTTGAAAGGAATCTATGGTGAACAAGCATTTGGTGCGTACCAGAGTGCTTTGATCCAAGTTGGTGATATCTTACTACCACAGCTTGAAGATTACGAAGGACCATTACTCACTGTGACACCTGTTGGATTAGAACAAGCACCTCATGCAAGATTAACTCGAGACTTAGCAAGAAAGCAATATTTCAGAGACTTATACGGTTTCAAAATGCCCTCGTTTACGTTCCATCAAATACTCGGTTCGTTAGATGGTGGAGATAAGATGTCTAAAAGTGCTGGAAGTACATTTATGATAACCTTATCTGAGACAGAGAAGACGCTAAAGAAGAAAATTCCCGCAATCATTACATGTGGAAGAGACACCAAACAAGAACAAATCAATCTTGGTGGACAGCCTGAAATTTGCCGAGTGTTTGATCTTTACAGATTCTTCTTTATGGAAGATGATGAAGTTCTAGAAAAGAGATTGCAGGATTGTAAGTCTGGAAAAATTCTCTGCGGGGAATGCAAACAAGATTTATTCTCTCGAGCAAGGAAATTTATAGAAAAACACCAAGAGAAAAAAGAATCTAAATTTGACCTTGCTAAACAAATTTTGGAGGAGCAGTAATGTGCTAGTAAAAAGAGTCTTTCTTATTTTTTCCACTAAGCTATCCTTCAGATATTTCCTCTGCTGGCATAACTGGTGATTCCATTTGTTTTTTCATTGCTTTATTCTCATAAACTACTGTAATAATAATGCCTACAGCGACCAGTGCCATTCCTATAAATACTAAATAGGTTGGAACTTGATCGAAAATTGCATACGCTAAAATAGTCGCACCAAACATTTCGAATAATGCAGTAACGGTGATAACTGGAGCTTTAACATATCCTAAGCTGTAATTGTATAATGTATGCCCTAGACATGAAGGACCAAGAGCTAATAATCCGAAAAGCAAGAAATGCTGCCACTTCAAACCAGCAATGAGAACATGCCTGGAATCAGGAAAAGCAAAAACAATAACTAATAAGAAAATCGTACAGATACCATAAACAATTGTTGCGTAAGAAAAAACATCTAACCTTTCTCTCATCTTTCTACCTATGACGAAATAAGCAGCTGCTGAAACTCCTCCAGCAAGAGCAACTGATACACCCAAAAGATTTTTTGTAAAGAGTAAATCTGAAAGCCCCACAACAAATGCTCCCACCATCGCTAACATTATCGCCCCAAATTGAATCCACGAAATTCTTTCTTTTAAGAAAATCATTGAAAGAATCAAAGCGAAAAAGGGCATAAGGTAAACAATGGTCATAGAACTTGCGATCTCGGTTACTTGTAGAGATAGATTCCAAGTGGCAAAATGAATGGCAAGCATGAGGCCTGATAAAACAAGTAAAGGAATATCACGTTTCACTTTTATTTTCTTAAATTCCTTCAGATTTCTCGAAGCTACTGCTCCAAGAAACATTCCGAAAGTAGCGAATAATAAACGCCAAAAAGCAATAACAAATGGATTAGCAGGTGTAAGAGAACCACTTATTCTATCAATCCCTTGTCCTGCTAAGCGAATAAGTATAGACGCAAAAGAAGTCATAACCACTGCGACTGCTACAAGAATGTAAACATGCCTAGGAATACCCCGTTTTTCTTTCTTAGAAGATGAATCTTCGACTACCTCAGAATCTTTTGTAGTCTCAGTAGTTTGGTTAGTATCCTTCAAAGCAATCTAAAAACAAAGAACAACATCTTTGTTAAATAAATTCCTCTTCGTATCGTTAATCATTAGCTAATTCTTTGAAAGTACCAGAGATATCTTTTATGTTATCATTAATTACTGTTGAAAGCTCTTTCGTTCTATCCACAGACATATTTGTTCTCTTAGTAAAGCTCTCGATTTGTCTCAGCATAACTTCTTCTAAGTCGTCTACAGATTTCAGGAATGCTTCAGCAATTTCATAATTACTCTTGTTTGATAACTCGAATTGTTTCCGAGCGAATAATGCTACTTCTCTTTTTACTTTCTGTAATACTCGATCAAAGTCTGTTAGCAATTCTTTTGTTAAACGTTCTGTACTCAGTCCAACTCTGTCGCCCATTGCATTTATCTCAACATCTAATTCTTTTAAGAATCGACAAGATATGCTTTCACAACTACCAATTGTCCTCATGGCAGCTTCTTCGGCATCACTCAAATCAGTTTTTAGAACAGTGTGTAAGTCAGTAACTGCTTTTCCGTAGACTGTGCGGTGATCCCTTCCGATATTTCGTAAACCGTCTTTGTATCCATCAATTCTTTTCGCTTCTTTTTCTATACGGCTAATGACTTCGTCTGTAAGTTTTTGACGAATTTGCTCCAAGCTTTCAGTGTAACGTTCCTCTATGCCTAAAACAGCTTGTTCTCCAATAACCATCAGACCTTCTGTTCTACGTGCTGTTTCAGCAGTGATATTTCCAATAGTATTGTAGATTGCCCCTTCAATTCCGGAGGTTTTAGTTTCCAATTCTTGAACGCTTTTACTAATCTCAACGTCTAATACTTCTCTAAGCTCCGAAGCAGTGTTACTATTAGATTGACTTAGCTCTTCATTAGAAGACTTCAAAGTATCAAGTCTATTAATTAGATCCTCACCCAAAGAACGTGTGAAGGAATTTTTGAACTCATAAACATCTTCGATTTGCTTGTCTTGCAGTATTGTTGTTTTCTGTTTGAATACATCTAATTGGGTTCTAA
>JAHLVZ010000111.1 GCA_019058165.1 Candidatus Heimdallarchaeota archaeon | reverse complement strand
CGCTATAGATGGACCGCATCGATTTTTGACTGATACTGAAAATTGGTTGGATGTACCTAAAGAATTAGCAAAAGAGATTGTTTACGTGCATTTACAAGATACAGGTAAAGAAAACGATGATCATCTTCCCTTAGGACAAGGAGAAATGCCCTATCAAGATTTCTTGCGATTCTTAAAACGAATAGGATACAAAGGTGTGATTAATCAAGAAATCAAGCCAAAAGGACTTGATATTGTGAGTATAATGACTTCTTGTTTGAATGTCTTGAAGGTTGTTGATAAACCACGTTTTCTAAAATTAAAAGTTAAATATGCGATTATGAAACCAATCATTAAGAAGAAAATAAGAGCAGCAGCAAAGTCTTGATGAAAATTTGTAACTATATAAATTAAAATTGCTTAGTAAAGAATTGTCATGAAATTAGGAATGACTTTAGAACCGTTTAGAGGAATGTCTGTTAAACAAGTAGTTCCTCTTTTGAGATTGCTTGAACTAGATCATTTTGAGATTAATATGACTATGGTGCCGAAAATAGATGAATTTGTAAAGAGTATACACAAAAAAACAACGACATTTCATCTCCCAATATACAGTAGATTCTTTTATGATATTGGCTCTCAAAACCCAAATTATCAAGAGAGAATAGAGCAATTAATTGATTTCTTGAATTGTAATAAAGAAAGATTAAATCTAAAATATGTTTTAACACACCCCCCAGAAGATCCAAGCTCAACCAATCTTTCAATTATTGAAAGACTTGAACAAATAAATGTACCAATTTTAATTGAGAATATCTTGGGGCAATCTGATGAGAATTTTATCGAGTTCTATTTTCAAGCTAAAGATCGCTTAGGAGGAAAATTAGCTGGACATGCTTTGGACATTTCTCATAGATATGTCAACGATTGGCAAACCTGGTTAGACATTCCGGAGGAAATCCAAAAGGAAATTGAGTATGTGCACATCTCAGATTGTACCAAATATGCTGATTTACATTTACCTCTTGGATTAGGAGAATTGCCATATAATGAATTCTTCTCTTACTTGAAAAATATAAGATTTCGGGGAATTTTTCTCCAAGAAGTAATTCCAACTGTAGACCAATTAAGTTCTCTCCTAGATTCATTTTTGGTAAACGTGAAACCGTTTTCATTGAATAGATATAGGAAACTGAAAATCCTCTATGGACTCACTAAACCTATAATAAATCTAGCAGTAAATACCTCTTTCAAAGAATTAAGAAAAAGTGGTCATGGATTGCATGCTCAAGATTTAGCATTTGATCTTGTATCATATTAGAAAAATTGAATGCAGAAATTTTCTGTAGTTTGTTTTCTATTCGATGTCAAGTTTTGTTTTTGATTTATAGACCATAATTACTACAATGACAACAACAATGATTAATAATGTAGAAGACAGAACCCAAGCCCACCAAAAACCAGTACCGAAGATGAGTCTTTCCCAAGTATTGAGCCAATCTTGGTAGTTTTCCCCAATATATTGGGAAGTCACTAAATCATTGAGTATTGTTACATTCTCTGCAGTTATAGCATAGTCATAGCAAGGTGGCAACTCTACATCTGAATTTGCTGGAAACATCCAATTGTTTGTTGCAAGCAATTCTTGAACATCACTACTCAATGCATAATCCACATAGCTTTTAGCTAAAGTCTCATTCGATGTCCCCTCAACTATACCGATTCCTTCTATTTGCATCCAACTATATTCTTGCGAGTTATGTGATATGATAGCAGCATTTTGCTCAAAACTATAATTAAAATAAGCATTATAAGCAGGATCAGTTCCGTAGGAAACCATCATATGATCTTCTTTTGCGTCAAAAACTCTTGCCCAAGTATCCGACCAGCTTTTGTCAATAGAAACCACTCCTTGAGCAGATTTCCACCAATCTCTCCAATCTAGACCAAGTACTTGTTCATAAAAGATAATTTGATACAAGAGAAAATTAATGCCAGTAGCACTTAAAGTTGGATCCTGTAAAGCGAAATCCTCTCCGAACGTTTCAATAAGATCATCAAATGATAGATCAAGGATTTCAGGATAACTTGTTGTTGTAATAAACTCGGTATCAAAGATAAGTGCTATTAAACCATAATCCATAGGTAAGAGATATTTTTCAGGATCTAAAGCGGAAATAAGTGATGTTGGAATACTAGTAATATTGACACCTGATGTTATAGGCATCAAAATCCCTTCATCCTTTGCTCGATTAATCATAATTGAATCTAAACCAATTACAACATCAGCTTGAGGATTGGATTTTTGATTGATAAGTGTGTTAAGAGCATCAATCATCCCGCTGAATTCTTGAACTCTAACAGTGACACCTTGGGCGATACCAAACGCCTGAAAAGCTTTGTCACGTGCTGCTAATGGGTCAAGACCCCAAGCTATGAAGCTATCATGAGTATAAATGACAAGTTCTTCATCAGCATTAGGATTGAAAATATAAGTTTTGAAACCAGGATTTATACTTTGACTAAAATTCAGATTATCTGAAATTGCTCCAAGAAAAGGTATGAAAACTAGTAATGAAATGAGTAATAGTATTCGTATTTTATTAGTTCGCATCCACTTATTACCTCATTCATGATGATTTTTTATCATACATATAAGTCATTAATTATTATCAATTTAAAATTACTTATGATAATCTCAAATGAGTAAACTATAAAATAACTTTAGAAAATAACTCATGAATGCCTTTTTCATACGCTTTGCTTTCTTCAAGCGTACTAGAATAGACAGACCAATTCCAAGAACCAATCATATATAGTAACCAAACAAAATCAAACAATTCATCTGATATATTAGCTAATTGTTTTTTATAAGAAGTCTGATATCCGGCTAATAATTCTTTATGAATTTCTTCTTGATTCATATCAAGTTGGGTAATTATTATACTCTCATCAAGAGAGGGAAAAGCACTGAAATAGAAGCCAGCTTTTGTTAAATGAAAATCAAAGCTCGGGGAACCAGCATAAGACCATTCAAAATCAATGATTCCGGTAATTCTTCCATTTTTTATGAGTATATTTGTTGGTTGTATATCCGAATGGACAAAACAACCATTTTCGTTAGGTTCTTCTATTTTTTCTGATAATTCATTAATTTTCCATTCCAAGGGTTTTCGATAATTCGGAAAACTTGTTCGATCAACCCAATTAAGCATATCATAACAAAAAGCTTTGAAACAAGCAGCCCAGTTTGTGAATTGTTTTCCCCAGAAATAATTAGAGGATTTCTTAGAATTGTTTTCTTGCTTCACGCAAAAATCTCCAAAATAATCAAAGGTTATAGAATGCAACTCACCAAGATGAAAACCAACTTTTCTTACAATTGAAAGAAATTCTTTTTTAGTTATGAGATTTTGTTCAACTATATCTCTCAAATCCTTTCCAGGAAGTTTTTCAAAAATCAAATAGGAAAATGGATGGGTATCGGTTGTTAACTGATCAGCAATAACTAGAGGCAGAGGTATGGTGGTGTTTTTCTCTGCTATGGTCATTGCTTTTAGCTCTCGAGTTTGCTTCAAAGGCCATTCTGGGTTGTTTACTTTAAGAATATAGGATTCATTATTAGATAGTTTAAATTCATAAACTGGATTAACAAAGGATTTCTCAATTTCACTTATTCTTATTGATTTTTCATTTGGAAAATGATCTTGGATGATCTTGCGTATTTGTTTTTCTGATAAGGGAATTTGTGATTTATAGGGCATCGTAATTCAACTTGGGATTCTATGATAGAGTGAAGTGATTGGATAGTAAGCTAAACTCGTACATAACTATTTTCTGTTAAGAAAATCAGAGGTAGAAAAAAATCACTCTTTTTCAGAAGCAGATTCTCTTCTCTTAAAAAGAGGTGAAAAAAGGAACATCTTCTCTTCGGTTCCTTTGTAGATACCAAAGAAATACGGGGCAAATCTAGGTAATTGTATTAATACAACAGTAAGAACCATTACAGGAATTGTAACCTTCGCAATCTCACTTGTTAATAATGGGCCGAAATTTCTCCAATAGAAAGGCCATTTTATAATTAACCCAAAGGCACCGGTTGCGGTAATTGCTATCAGTTGCATTGGTCTAATATATTTGAAAATTAATGTAAGAAGAAAAACAAATATTCCCCACTCTAAGACCATCCAAGGATTATAAATAAACATGAAACCAAAAATGGTCGAGTAACCATTGCCTCCTTTGAATTTAAAGAAGATAGGATAACAATGACCAAGTAAAGCAAAGGTTGCAGCTAAACCTACAGCCCAACCTTGCTGTTCTTTAAAATTCACATTGGTAGCAATAATAGCAGGAAAAAGACCTTTTGTAGTATCCAAGAGCATAACGAGGATACCAAATTTCGCCCCAAGATTTCGTCCTGTATTGAAGGCACCCGGATTGCTATCACCAAGTTGTCTTATATCTTCTCTTTCTTTTAACCAATTAATAACAATAGCCCAGCAGATTGAGCCATAAAGATAAGAGCCTAGAGCTAAAAATACAAGCCCACTAACAATAGCAGGGTCCATTTAATGACCTTCTTCATATCTATATGTTCTTCATCTTCTATGAAATTTTTCCCCTTTTACAGTTAAATCATATATCATCTTTATTCGATTTTCTTGTTTTCTTGCTTTTTGAACCAAGCAAGAGTCCTTTCAAAAGCTTCCTCTTTAGAGACGATTGGTTCATACCCAAAATCTTGAGTTGCTTTATCATGAACGAATGTGTGGTCTATGCATGTTTGGATTACAGAGAAACGATTGAAATTTGATTTAGGACTAAAAATCTCAGCTATTGTAGCAAGAAAATAAGCAAGACGATATGGAATAGCTCGCTTTGGTAGTGGTAATCCTAGTCCTTCCAAAAATGGTTCCATAAAAGTAAAGAGATTGTCAGCTGGTTGATGATCACAAACAAAATAATTTTGCCCACATACTGGTGAACCAGGTTTAAGGTTCTTGGCTGCAAGAACATGAGCATGTGCAGCATTTTCTGAATAAACATGACTGAACTTTGCTGAACCATCTCCCAGTTTAATATTATTTTTACTCTTAGCAACCTTAATGATATTTGCAATGTGATACATATCTCGTGGACCATACATCCCAACTGGTCTAAGGGAACAAGTTAGTAATTCAGGGGAGTTTGCAGCAATAACCATTTGTTCAGCAATTATTTTTGTTCTAGAATAATGATCTTTTGGCAATTTTTTCGGATATGGTAAGGATTCATTACCGTATACGATAGATTTCTTACCATCAACCACAACATCTAAAGTACTTGAATAAACCAATTTAGAAATACCGAGTTCCTTACAGACTTCGATTACATTTTTGTTGCCAATGATGTTGACATCATCATAAATCTTTGCTGGGAGCTGAGGATCCCATACTGCAGCAGCAGTTTGAAAAACAATGTCTATGTTTTCACATGATTTACGTACGATTTCTTTATCACAAATGTCTCCCAAAACAAAATCTACTTTGTCATTTTCTTCTTGAAGAGGTTGAATATCTAGTACTCGAACAAATTTTCCTTCATTTTGCAATTGCTTAACGATTTCGTAACCCAGCATGCCTGAGCCGCCTATGACGAGACATCTTTCAAAATCATTCATTTGTTTACTATTAGTTGCCATTTATTATTTCTCCTGTTTTTGTTTTCTCTTACCAAGTTACTTGGATTGCTTTTCCTGGACAGGATTCTACACATTTCATACATCTCGTACAAAGAGATGGATAGAGAGGAGTAATTCGCCAAATCTGAGGATCATAGGGGTCTTCTTCTTCAACTCCAAATGATTCATGGAGGAGGAATAATGCAGGTTCACAGACTTTGAGGCATTTCACACAATCTCGAGGATCAATTTCATTACCATCCCCACATTTTGAATAATCAATTGTAATCTTGGTTTTTTTACCCAAAAAAACACATCCTAATAGATACCTTTCAACTCAGGAAAATCCTTTCGAGGGTGAATTCTCATGGCATCATATTTGCATGCATATAAACAAACACCACATCCATAGCATTTTGTTAAATCTACAGTGGACTGTTTTTTAATTGAATCAAATTCTATTGCATTAAATTGACATTTTGATATACAAGATTTACATCCAGTGCATTGATCAGATTCGATGCCAACTACATATTCAGCTTTGTAAATCGAATTTATACCAAAATCTAGACGAGGTCGTATCCCAGCACATTCTGGATTCGCACAAGAACACAAATTATTGATGTACGGATATGGTCCATACCAAATAGTCCCAATATATCCTTTCTTGTTATGTTCTTTGAATCGCTCTATTGCTTCTTCTCGAGTTAATTGGAATTTTTCATCAACTGGAATAAAGCGCGGCAATTTTTCAATAATTTCAGACATTACTCCAAAGTTAATGCAGCAAGCATCTTTTTCTCCACGATGCATATAACGACACATACAGTACTTCTGGATAATAGGTTCAACTGCGCAATGTTCTAAAATAGCGATCGCATCATCCAAGGGAACAACTTGACCAATGTGTCCTTCAGCTTTAAACGGGTTTGTCGGAGGTTTAGTGCTATGAAGCATTTGTTCAGCTAAATGCTTGACAATACGACCAATAATTGGCATTTGTAACTTGTATCCAAGACCAACGCCATTAAAACCAGCAATTTTTCGGACAGCAATTTGCTCAAAATTCTTGTATTGTTCCAGTAAGAATTCTTGAAGATTATATTCTTCCACGATTTCATTAGAATAATTTTTTGCATTGAGATACCACTTTCCTGCGGTACCATGCTTCAAGCAATGATCACACATAGTTGTGCACCGGTACAGATAGTTATGATAGTTTAATACATTCTAATAGATGGTAATTTGTTAAGTAGTTTATATCCGAGATTATTTAAAGATTTAGCAGAAAATCAGAAATTATTATTTTGCTGGTTCTGTGTCCTCTACAACCTTTGAATTTGAGTTGTTATTATGCCAAGTTTCTGGACCACGAAATGCTGAGAGAATTATTGCTATAATCATGAAAACACCGAGAATACCAAATAAAATTTTGACAGTTGGAACATAATTCACAACCGCTAATTCATCCGAATTACCAGTATTTTGCATAACCAAATTGAGAATTAAGTAGAAAATAGTCGTGGATAGTGCTGTGCCGATTGTATAACCAATATTTCTTGCCAATTGTAGGAAACCACTCACAACACCCAATTCATCTTTTGGTACACTCGACATCACAGAATTGCTGTTCGGAGATGTAAAAGTTCCAATAGCTAGACCAATTATTGCAGCTATTATTACATAAAACCACAAAGGAGATTCAAATTTGATTAGGAGTGAACCTATAAGCAATGCAAGAAATATCGCTCCTAAACCTATAGAGGATAAAATCCTCGAGTCAACTCTACTAGATATTTTGCCAAAGATGGGTGCAGTAATACCTAATCCAATGGGCACTGCCATTATAACTACACCTATTTGTAGTGTGGAATAGTTAAGAATATCATTCATATAGAAAGGAAGTTGAAACGCAACCGAATTCAGAGCAACATACGTTGCTAACGCACACAAGGTACCAATAGTGAATTTCCGATTCTTAAATAACTTAAGATCAATGAACGGAAATTCTATACGCCGCTCCCAAAGAATGAATCCAACTAATAAAAGAATGCTGATACCAAAACTGATTCCAGACCACATTATTGGACGATTTATTGTTGTTTCAGCTAACAATGTGATACTTGTAATGAAAGCAGTCATGAAAGCTGCAAATACGATTGACCCAAAAGGATCTCCTTTCTGCTGTCCTTTTTCTAAGGAAGGAGTTGGGGGAATAGCGAAATGAACATAAAGAAAACCAATGACTCCAATCGGAACATTAATCCAGAAAACACTTGACCAACCAAGATACTGAATCATCACACCACCTAAAGCAGGACCCACAACGACACCTAATGCTGCGATTAAAGCAGTTAATCCAATAGCTAAACCTCGCTTCTCATCATCTGTGAAACGCGTGACAATTGCAGTACCATTTGCTAAAAGCCCTGCTGCTCCAACCCCTTGAACAGCTCTTGCCAGAATTAGCAAATATAGATGATCAGAATAACCTGTCAATGCGCAGAGTAAGGATCCAACAGCAAAAATTACCATGCCTACTTGAAAAACTGTTTTAGTGCTAAATCTATCACCTAAATGACCAGCACCAGCTGTTAAAGCAACAATTACAAGTAAATAAACTAAAACAGTCCATTGCACATGAAGCTTGTCTGTTCCAAAAAATGTCGTAATTTTGGGAATGCCTACAGTTATAATTGATTCATCTAAGGCACTCATAAATATTCCAATGCCTATAGAAGTAACTAGAACACCTGTTCTAATTGGTTGGCTTTGCTGTTCTTTCTCATCAATTGAGGTATTAGATGTTAAGTCGGTAGTACTCTGTTCTGCTTTCGCCAAATTTAATCACTGGATATAAACCAATGATAAATAATATCAGTAGATTATAAGTTTTTATTATGATGATTTCTTATAGCTAAAATTAGAAACTAGAAAAGAAAATTTATCTTGTAATCAAAGAATTTTTTCCACGCAACCTTTTTGAACGCTCTTTCGATTATAGAAATGTTAAGCTGAACAAAAGAAATTGCTTAACAATTCAAGCTATAAAGGAGCTCTTAGACTTGGTCGAGTCAGAAGAATCAGAGCAAAAAAAGCAGAAAAAAGAAGCAGGCGATCAGGAAGAGAAATTAACAAATTCACAAAAGAGAGCCCGAAGACAAGAAAAACGAGCGGATAGAAGAGCTGCTCGTGAAGAGAGACGAAAGAACAGAAAGAAATGGCATATTTTAAGCATTCTCCGAGGGATTTGGTTATTCTTTCTTTGGTTTTTCAAAATTCTTTACATTCCATTTGTTTACGCCTTTTGGAAAATAAGAGATACATTCAAGTTCTTGGGTAGAAATGATCCGGAGGAATTAGATAGCGATTTAATTTCTGAAGAAAATAAGGACGAGATTCCGAAAGGCTATCTGGATGAGAAAAGTTTCCTAAGATCTCTCCCAATGTTCTACTTTATTGCAGGAACACTAGGTGGAGTTCTAGCAGTATTCCTAGTATTCGATTTCATGGATCCAGTTTGGACTGCAATCAGAAACTTCTTCATTAATTTCGATTGGAGTACGTTCTGGAGTGATATTAGATATGTTCTTGAACTAATATTTGTGAAAGGCATTTGGGAAGAAATTATAGTAAAACCTGCAGTATGGATTGGAGAAGGAATAGTTTGGTTATTTACTGGCGGAAGATTTTGGATTCCACTCACTGTGCTAGTAGTTCTAGGCATTGTCATTATCATACTTGCAGTAATTTTCAGTGAAGTTGAATTTTCTGGTAAAATCATCCAGAAAATAAAGGCATTCTTCAAAGCAATTTTTACATTTCCAAGAGTAATCTTTCGATGGATCAAAAAGGCATATCTATGGATACAACTAATGATATCTAGATTCACGTTTGGTGAAAAGAAACTAAAACACTTCCAAAAAAGATTCTTTTATCGAGTAGTCATCTACAGTTCAGTGATAACACTTTGGATAATTATTAGTGTCTTTATAACAGTTCTAGTTACAGAATTGCAAGATGTTGATG
>JAHLVZ010000110.1 GCA_019058165.1 Candidatus Heimdallarchaeota archaeon | reverse complement strand
GTGGTTTCATTATTCCTAATGAGATAGGATCTACACCAACAACTGCTTTCGCTTCTACTTCATGTGTTTGAGCGCAGATTTCTTCTGCTTTACTTTCAATTACACCAAAGCTGTTTGGATTTTCGAAATAGAAAGCAGCAATATCTTCTGTCAATTTTTTCTTCAGATCAGCTAAATCGACTTCCCCTGTTTCTGAATTGAAATTCACCATTTCATACTCAATCTGTGGTCCTGCTAAATAATTCTTTATAACTGATAATCTATCAGGATGAATGCTTTTTGAAATCAGAACCTTTTGTCGTTTCTTCATGATTCTAACAGACATCAAAAGAGCTTCTCCAATAGCTGTAGCCCAATCATACATTGAAGAATTAGTTACGTTTAGACCAGTTAATTCACTGACTAAACTTTGGAATTCAAACATTCCTTGTAACATGCCTTGAGCCACTTCAGGTTGATATGGAGTATAAGCATTGAGTAATTCTGGTTTTGTGATAACTTCTTGTACTATTGCTGGGATATAGTGGTCTTGTGCTCCACCACCCAGAAAAGAAACAACTGGTTTATTCAAAGAGAGAATTTTATCAATATATATTGATAAATCTCTTTCGGACATTGGTCCAAGAAGTTTGAGAGGATTTTTTAAACGAACAGAATCTGGAATATCCTTGAATAATTCATCTACATTTTCTATTCCAAGGAATTTCTCCATTTCCTTCTGAATGTCGTTTGCTGATCCTTCATTTTCTGTTTTCATGAAAAGATCAGTACTCCAGGTAATTTAATGATCGAGAGTTTCCACATACTTTTCGTATTCTTTAGGAGACATTAATTCATCTAATTCTTCTGGATTACTTGGCTTTATTTTTATGAACCATCCTTCGCCGAAGGGATCTTCGTTTATAGATTCTGCAGAATCTTCGAGAACACTATTCACAGCTACGATTTCACCTGCAACTGGTGTTTTTAGTTCTTCAACGGCTTTAACGGATTCAATATCAGCAGTTTTATCTCCTTTTTGGAAAGTAGTGCCTTCTGAAGGCAACTCAACATAAACAATATCTTTTAACAAACCTTGAGCAAAATCAGAAATTCCAATAACTATAACATCGTCTTCTATTCTTGCCCACTCATGAGTTTTCGTATATTTGGCATTCTCATCAAGTTTCATTTGGTCAACCTCTTTCATTTCTAATTTTCTTTATCGTTAACCGATGTTCTTTTTTAGTTTTGGTAAAAAGAACTTATTCATATTGTGAATATATGTTCTCTTTTAAAACTTTATTTCCTATTTCAAATCATAAAAATGCAGAGTGCAAAAATAGGTTTTATCTTCTACTCTAATCTAGTCTTTCAAATCTGAAGGTTTGCTTATTTTGAATGTATGTTTTTCCTAAATACAAACAGATTTCAGCTCGTTCTAATTCTCTTCCCATATAAAAAGCATGATCAATTTTTGTTAAGAGATTTCTCTTTAGAATTTCTTCATAAATCGGTCTTGCTTTACTCGAGGTTAATAGTAAGTCTGGTTTATTTGTTCCGGCTACAAGATGAGTGACAAAGATTTTTTGCTTATGATAATCAATCCAGATTGTGAAACTTCCTTTTGGATCTGGTTCATAATCCAAGCTATAAAGTTGATCAGCATCTTTCGATGGGATTTCTAATGACTCAATATTTTTGAATCCGACAATTTCTAAATCATTAGCGGTACGACTTTTTGCCATTAGAATCTCTATCCCATGTCCTTTTGGCGGAGCATTTTTTTGTTTTGCTACGTATGCTAGATCTCTGGATTTTACAACTTCTTTTATTCCACCACGGCACTTTACACTAACATCTGTTACTAATAACAGCTGAATCCCTAGTTCAACTGAAATACAACTAAACAGTGCATTAATCCCAATTGGATCTGCTGCAATAAACTCTGTTACATTACCTACACAAATCATCATAGGTGTTTGAGGATCAACTTTCCTGTATTCAATATAATGTGAAAGTGAGTTGGTGAAACCAGGATAAATTGGCATTTCAATTATTGGATCAGCAGCAATTTTTGTTAAATCTGCTTCTTTCAATTTGTCTCTTAGTTGTATTAAGGAATTAATTCGCTCCTGTGTGGTTTTTGGTAAAATGCCTTTCTCAACATTTGTTGGAACAAAAACAACTCCCACATCTTTAGGTATTTTATTGATTAAATAATCAACATTTCCGTGATCAATACTTAAAATGAGCTCGACACCAGCTTTTATAGCTGCTAATATTTCATCAACATTCAATGTATCAACACTAATTACGAATTCGTATTGTTCTTGTAGTGTTTTTAATTTCTTAACAATTTTTGAAATTCTTTCAGGTTCAGGTTTATTTGCAATAGCTCCAATATCCAGAATATCAGCACCATTGCTTAGATAATAAAGAGCTCTTTCAGTTATTTGTTCCATTGAAAGTTTTGGTGCATCAACGATTTCAGCCATTACAATGGGGGGTCTATCTAAACCAACAGGCAGTTTCTTCTTAAAACCAATATCATATTCATTTTCCTTTAGAGGAGCTTTGAATCCTTGTTCAATAATATCTCGAGATAAAATGGCTTTTTGTTTTTTGAGATATTTATCAGCTGCTACAACAGGGGATAAAGTAAAGGGATCTGCATCAATAATAGCCATTTTGATGTCACTTGCATATCGAGGACCTTTTACTACTGGAATACCAAGTTTATCTTCCAACGGAGTTAAATCATCTAGAACTAAGCCTGGAGTAATAATTAGATCATAATTTTGTGCTGTTTTTTTATCCAAATTCTCTAAAATCATCTTATTTGTGATAAAAGCTGCAACATCAACTGGAAGCACTAATATATCCGCATTTTCAGGAATGTATTTCCTAACAATGGGTTCGGCTGCTCTGCCAGTTAGAATTAGGATTTTTGGTGGTGTAGTATCCTTTGGTTTTTTTTTCAAAGAAAATACCTCTATCATAAATAAGTAAATATGATTTTTTAGAGATTGCTAAACAAAAGCTAAATTTTGTGTTATTTCTTCATTTCTTTTACCAAGTAATCATATGCTTTCTCTGGGGTCTCTAAAACAATAAAGCCTTCTTGTTTACTAAGAAGATCTGCTGCAATTACTTCTCTGTTTCTAACTATTACTTTCGTTTCTTCTAAAAATGTTATAACACCATGTCTGCAAAACTTGACACAATCTAAACAACCAATACATTTCAATCGATTCACTCTAATTTTACCTCTTTTTCTCCTAATAGCTCCAGGTTTGCAAGCCCACAATGCAGAACACTCTTGACATTTTTTACAAGTATCTTGATGAAGCATAATTGGTAGATAACTCTTAACTTCTCCTTGTTTCAAATCGGTTGGTACAAAAATTATTTTGGAGTTTTCACTTTTATTTCCCATAATAGCTAAATTTGTAATCAAGTTATCAGCTATTCCATTAGCTACTTTTGCTACAGTGTTTCCGGTTGCAGGACTTATCACTATAAAATCATACCGATTATTGGCAGCACTTGCACCAGAAGGAAAGCTTGATCCTTCATCAATCTCGAAAATTACATCATTTAGAACTTCTTCGTAATCAAAATCTTCTTCTGATTCAGCATTTTTAATATCCTGTAAGAAGTTATTAATTTCTCGAGATTCATTGATTCCTAACCAGTTGTATTTCTCTCTAAAACCAATGCGAAATACATCCTGATTGAAATTAGGAATTTCTCTTACTTTATCAATAAATGAAGTTTTCAAAGGTACTGGAGATTCAAATATACCATAATTTTGTGCTACTTCTCTTCCAGCCCCACTGAAAAAAAGATCTACTTTTACATTTGAATCCTTCAGAAATCGTCCCAATATCTCAAAGCTTTCTAATAACCAACATCCAGCGCCTGTTATCCCCCAGGCAATTCTTATAGTCATCGTGTTTCTTTTTTCTCCTAACTAGACAATCTTAATTCTCTTTGTTCTCAATTTAATTTTTTCCCTCTACTTGTTAAATGCCTAATTTGCCACTTTTTAGAGTGGTGAAAGTGAAATGTTAAAATATTCAATAAAACAAATAGATTGTTTATTTATAAATTAACTGAAGCATTGATGTTGACAAAAATAAAAGAAAAAAATCCTGAGAAAAGTCTAAATTAATGACACAATTTGAGACAAAAAGGTAATAATTAGATATTACACTTCGAATTTTCTTAACATAATGTCAATTTTTAGTCAAAAAATAATGCAAAGTTTCAACCCCCAATTATGATTAGTAACACATGAGCAAGGTTTTTAAGACATAACAGCAGAATAAAGTCTGTATACTGAGTTGTAGTAGTTTTACTTCTCTCAGAGGTCTTTAACTCATTCAAAATATCTGCCGAGGATTTCAATTTGTGTGCAAAATCGTCTATCATACAAAACAAGCGTCAGGGTCTTAAGTTCTGTAAAATTTGTCAGTGCTTAGTTGACGATGTCGAAGAACATATGAACAGAAAGCATCCTAAATATGCTGAATACTTACAAAAGAGAGAAGAAAAAGAAACTTTGAGTATTTGCGGTTATTGTGGACGTATGATTAAAGATTGGCGTGCACATGTACAAGAAAGTCATCCGGAATTGATTGCAGCTTATGCTCGCAAAAAAAAACCTAAAGAAGAAGACGAGGAAGAAGATTTCTCTAAAATGTTTAATCTCTGATTCTTATTCAATAAATTTCTTGTTTTATTATATTTCTATGTAAGAAAGCATTTTGAGATTAGCTTTTCTTACGTAATAGTCTCATCAAAATCCTAGGTATTTGGTTCACACTTTTGACAGCCATATATCTTCCTTTACCTAAACGAGCTAGATCTCTACAAACAGCTTCTCCCCAAACTTTCTCTGTTGGTAAACTAAGAATATGCAAATTGAAGAAGTTTTTTGCGAAGGGTCGTGGATCTTCCCCTCTATTAAAGCACCCATCACTAATAAGTACCCCAAATTTCTCTGTTCTCTTTTCTTTATTTAATTCTTGTAAGCCAGTCTTCAAAGCAGCAGAAATATTCGTATATCCTGCGGATTCACTTTCAAGTACTCTATCAATCAAAGTATCAATTTTTACCTTTTCATCCATATGCTTTATGACCGTTGCTTTCGTATTAAATAAAATAACTGCATATTTTTCTCTAGCTAAATGGTAAGCCAAAATCGCAACAGCCATGGCAGCATTCCTGAATTTTTCACCATAAAGTGATCCCGAAGTATCAAACATTAATACTCCGATATTTTCTCTACTTCTTCTTTCTATTGCAACAATATCAGAATACTGTATGTAGCGATTCAGCAGATATTTTTCGATAAGCAAATCCATATCAAAATCGCTCATTCCGGGTTCATATTCTGATCTTATTTGTATTTCTCCTTTCAATCCTCTGCCTACAACTCTATAGGATGATTTGAGAACTGAAATTCTTGCTAATCGTCTGTAGATTTTCTTATATTGAGGATCAAAATTACTTCTCAACATGAAGAAAAGTTCCGGAGCACTACCTTCCCCTCTTGCAGCTCTGCGTTCAATCATCCTCACGCCCTCCTTTGATTGCATGGCTTCAGCTACTGCATACTGATTACTTTTAGCTATTCCTCTTAAAGCGGGAATATTATCATATTCAATTGCTAACTCGGACATTTTCTTTAATGTCGGATATTTCATGTTTTGGGTCATCTGGTTAAAATCTTTCGAAGACCTAGTACCAGAAACAATCTCAGCTTGTACCAATTTTTCCGGAGTCATCCGACCGATTTGAGGTGGCCTATGTCCAGAAGAAACGGGCATTTCTACTTCACTGGGACCGAAAAAACTTCCCAATAACCTTCCTTACAATTTTTTCTATTATGGTTTCTATTTTATCTTCTATCCCATCTTCCAATTCTATCTTAGTTGCTAAAGCCATAATGCTGATGTCTATCCATGTTCCTATGGAGCGCTCTTCAAATTCATTTATAATCGCAGCCAAATCAATAGCTCCTCTTATACTCGCACCTCTTCTGAGGTCAGTTGAAAGCCTTGTTTCTCGTACTATTAGAACAGAATAATCGGTAACTTCTTCGGGAGCATCTTTTACCTTTGCAGCCACTATTTGTTTTTCATCAGCTTCTGATTGGTAATCAAGTCGTATCCAAACAAATCGATCTTTAATTGCTTCTCCTAGGGGGGTAGTTGCTATGAACTCCACCGGATTCTGTGTTGCTATTATAAAGAACCCAGGTTTTGCATTCACTTCTCCTAATTTTGGAATAACAATGTGTCCTTCATCCATTGCAGATAGTAAAACGTTTTGAGTTGATTCAGGACAACGATTAATTTCATTAGCAAAAAGAATGGCCCCCTCTTTCATAGCACGAATCAAAGGACCTGAGACAAAAGAATCAAAGGAATACCCTTTCTCCAAGACTACTGGAGGATCGAAATGACCAACTAATTTATCGGGATGATATCGCTCATCTCCATCAAATCTGACAAACTCAGTATTCAAATATGCAGCTAATGCATGAGCAATTTCAGTTTTACCCACTCCAACCGGACCTTCTAATAGAATATGTCTTCCTGCAGCTTTAGCAGCAAGAGCTTTCATTAGTTCATCAGTTCTCCCAATAATCCCAAATTTCTTTTTTATTGCATCTACAGACTCTTTTAGATTTGTTTTATTAACTTGCTTTGAAGGCACCATAAATCATCTCAATAACGTTAATTGTACCAAAATACTATAATCATTCTTAATAATTAAATGTAATGCTAGCTTAGAAGGCACAGAAAATATTCCTTATATAGTTTTCCTCAAAGCTTCATTTTGTTTTGAAACGTTTTGGAATATTTAAAAATAGAGTTAAGCTATTTAATAATGAACAAAGTTAAGATGTTAAGAAAGATAAATAAAACCTAGGAATGAAAGAAAATACGTGGAAATTTCGTTAAAGCAATTAGGATTTAATCAAGACTTATGGGATGTTAAAAGTGATTTCACTTAGTAAAATGAAAGCATGGTTTGAGAACGAATCAGAAAATAGAGTAAAAAAAGTTCGCTCAGAAATCAAAAAAAGAATGGATTATATCGCAGAAAATTTCAAAGAGCTTAAAATCGCAGCTCAAGATTTCGAAATGAGTGATACTATAGATTCGGAGACAAGATCTTCACAAAATATCTATGAAAAAATGACTGAAATGGTTGAGGAATTTGAATTCCCTAAAAACATCACATATAAAACTGCTGAGGAGTTTTTAAAGGACTTAGAAAAATTCCTACAAAGAGTATTGAAACTTGGTCAACGATTCATTCCTAATCTTAAGAAGAAATATAAAACACGGATTTTTGTCTTGAATAGAGCTTTAACACGTATTCAGAAAAATTATCAAGATTTTAAAGAGTTTTTGGAAGACAGAACTATTCTACTTAAAGACGTAGATAGTACTTCTGAAAATATTACATTACTTCTTGAAAAAGTAAAAGAGCGAGAGAAATTAAGAGAAGAAATCAAATCAGAATCTAATCAACTTAATAAACTTGAGAAACAAATAACTGATTTAAATGAGAGTACATCTGATTTAGAAACTGGTACAATTCTTAAGGAACTTGATGTAATTAACAATGAATTACACATTATCGTTAACAAAATAAAACTACATTTAAGTGGTCTTGATAAACCATTAAGAAAATTAACTTCTCGACATCAAGATGGAAAAGTAATGGTTCCACCATTTTTAATAGATCTTATAACTCAATTAAGTGAAAATCCACTAAAAGCATTTGAAGACATGCCTGCAGGTCATAAGGATCTTAATGATTTATTAGAAATTTTAAAAGAGGCTGCTGAAAAAGAGAAATTAAAATTGAAACCAGCAATGCGAAACAAAACAATCTCTTTGTCACAAGAAATTATGAACGGCGCTATTAAAGAACTACATATAGATCTTCTTCAACACTCTAAGAAAAGAAATGATATTGAAGTAAAGGTTGAGGAATCAGGACTAAAAGACCAAATTATGGCATTAAAAAATAAACAAGAGAATCTTAAGAAGAACAAGGATATCCAAAGACGTAGGATAAATAGTCTTAAAGATAATCTCGAAGAGTTGAATGAAAATATTGCCAGTTTAGCTGCAAATACACAAAGAAATATCAGAAAATTAACAAAACAAGATGTCAAGATAAACATAAAAGAATAAACAAATATTACTTTTTTTTATACAAATATTACTGAGCGTTAATATATTATAAATTCGTTCAGAATATTACCAAGTAGATTGTATTAGATTTGAGTTTGAGAGTATGTCTTCAAAAAAGAATAAAAAAGCTGAAAAACTGGATAAAGAATCCGATGAAGGTAATATCGAATATAAGCTAAAGTTAATCGATCCTACTGCCACAAGATTTGAACATTTAGTTACTCAGATGAAATTCAGATTACAAGAAGGATTAGGGGAAGCAATTTACGAAATTGGTATTGAAGACAATGGTTATCCTAAAGGTTTGTCTGAGAAGGAATTGAAACTTTCTCTTGAAACATTAAAGAAAATGGCACAAGAATTAAACGCAGACATTACTATTCTTAGAGAACGTGAAGGGGAAATTGGGAAAGTTGCAGAAGTTTTGGTACGAAAACTCGCTGAAGAGGATTTTCTAGAAATTAGGATAGCTGTTGCAGGAAATGTTGATAGTGGGAAAAGCACACTTGTTGGCGTTTTGACACAAGGTAGATTAGACAATGGACGTGGACTTGCTCGAGTTAATGTTTTCCGTCATAAACATGAAATTGAAACTGGTAGAACATCAAGTATTAGTCAGCAAATAATGGGTTATGATAGTAAAGGAAGAATAGTAAATTATGAGTCGCTGAATGAACATTCATGGACTAAAATCATAGAAGGCAGCTCAAAAGTAATTACTTTTATTGATCTAGGTGGACACGAGAAATATTTGAAAACCACGCTATTCGGATTGACAGGACATAAACCTGACTATGTCTTGCTTGTTATAGGAGCAAATATGGGCATAGTTGGCATGACAAAAGAGCATCTTGGTATTGCTCTAGCTTTGAAGGTTCCTATAATTATTGTGGTTACCAAAATTGACATTTGTCCGGAACATATTCTAAAACAAACTCTTGAAAATTTAGGAAAACTTCTCAAAATGCCTGGTTCAAACAAAATACCAATCGTTATCAGAAATGATGATGATGTTGTGGTCAGTGCTAAAAACCTAATTTCAGGGCGTATTGCTCCTGTTTTCTTAGTTTCTAATGTCACGGGTGAAAATTTAGATAATCTGAGAAAATTCTTGAATTTAGTACCTGCTCATAAGATGTGGGATGAATTTATTGATGAACCTGTTGAATTTCAAATCGATGAGACTTTTTCAGTCACAGGTGTGGGTACTGTTGTTGCTGGAACACTAATGAGTGGTATTGTTGCAATTGATGATGAGTTATTACTTGGACCAGATGAATTTGGAAACTTTCAAGAAGTTAAAATAAAGAGTATTCAAAACAAAAGATTACAGGTAAAACGTGTGGTTGCAGGCCAAACAGCTACTTTTGCTTTGAGAAGAATCCAAAGATCCGCTATTAGAAAAGGAATGGTACTATTAGGAAAAGATGCACAATTCAAAGTAGCCAGGGAATTTGAAGCTGAAGTTTTAGTTTTATATCATTCAACAACAATAC
>JAHLVZ010000014.1 GCA_019058165.1 Candidatus Heimdallarchaeota archaeon | reverse complement strand
CTCTCGAGGACTCCTTTATATTCAAGCAGAACCAAATCAAGAAAACGCTATATTTAGACCATTAATCCCTGACCCAGAGAAAAACTTTGATTCTTACTTCAGCATGATTACTAAAATCGCTAAAGACAAAGGTGCAAAGAGATTCCAAATGTATTTAGGCGGTCCAAATCTAAATCAGAAAGACTTCTTCAAATCTGTTGGATTTGAAGTCAAAGGAAAGGTTTTGATTTTTGAAAAAGAGATCTAATAGGATCTCACTTTTCTTCTTTTTTTCTTATTTTGTACCAAAAGCGAAAATTACAGCTTTTACGAAATGATAACTTCCATCTTTTTGTTTGAATGTTTCAAGATTATGTGGAAGCATTTTTTCTTTGAAATCGGCATATCTCTTTTCATCGCTACCTAAGTATTCCCGTAGAATCCATCCTGAACGCTTCATCACATTAAACCATTCATCGAGGTTTACGTATCTTATAATGAAATCTTCAGAAAAAACATTGATATTCTTGAAACCTACATCTTGTAAGATTTTCTCAAAACCCTTAGTAGTTTCCTTGCTATAACTTGTTGGAACTTTTGATATCTCTTCTTTCGTTTTTGAGGTATATTTTCCCAAATAATCTTGTAGTAATTTTCGTAAATAATCTAATTCTCCTTGCGATTGCCATGTACTGAAACCCGCTTTTCCGTCAGTTTTTAAGACACGGAGAATATGATTCATTTTATCGTTTTCTTTTCGATATTTATGGTTTTGAAAATCAAACACATCACTAAATCCAATGAAACCACATGTAACATAGTCAAATGAATTGTCATCAAATGTAAGTTCTCTTGCATCCATAATCTCAGCTTTAGCATTATACAACAAATTACTCTTTAAATTTTCAAGAGTTTCAGTTATACAATTTTCCCATCGATCAATACCAATGGCGTGACCAGAAGAACCAATAATTTTTGCAGCAGGAATTAAGCAAGCACCTCCACCTGTGCCAACATCTAATACTCTCAAACCAGATTTCATTTCAAGGTATTGAACTAGCTTTTTCCCAAAAGCTGACCAAAAGTCCAACCCAATTATATCTTTCTTTTTGGTATTCATCCGAACCACTCAATTGTAAAATCAGTTTATTCTTCCAATCTTTCTAGTTTAAAGCACACAGGTCTTTTACCATCTGAACATACTGTATATACAACACCTGTAGGATAACCTGGAATTTCTCCACCAAAAGCAAGTAAATAGAAATCTTTTCTGAAATCAGCAAAAGCCCAACTACAAAAACCCTCAGGTTTTGTAAAACCATCAGTAAGAAACTCTCGTCCTTCCTTTAGATGACAAGGTTCTACAACTGTTCCATCGGTTCTTACGAATTTTCCCCGAAGACATCTTCAGGAGTGAATACTTTGAGTACTGTGATCTTAATTTTTGTCAATTCAAATAACTCCTAGATTGCAATTATAGAATTTTCAGATTATTCCTCAGATAATCTTTCCAATTTGAAGACAACTGGTCTAATACCATCAGGACAAGCTACATAGTCTATGCCGTCTCCAGCCCAGTCCTCAAATTTACCACCATATCTAATGAATGTAATCTTCGGATACATTCCAAACCACGCATGATGACAGAAGTCTTCAGGCATGTTTCCATTATCACTGATGTAAGTTTCACCTTCCTTAAATCCACATTTAGTGATTTCTTTACCACTGGGTCTGTGAAACGTTTCTCCAAATACTTCTTCAGGACTAAAATTCTTGACTACTGTAATTTTTATTTTTGACATATTTCTCACTCCATAGAAAAAAAGAAAGATGGAAGTTTAATCTTCAATCCTTTCTAATTTGAAAACAACTGGTCGAACACCATCAGTGCAGCAAGTATGTTGGGTTCCTTCTTTTGCCCAATTCTTGAAGTTTCCATCGAAGTTCAGAACTGCAGTATCTTTGTAAATGTCTCTCCATGCCCAACCACAGAAACCATCGGGTTTATTGAGATTTTCAACAATAAACTCTTGTCCATCTTCGAATGCTGTGCATGCTGTTACTTTCTTACCGTTTGGAGTAGCATAACCTATCTCTCCAAAAACGTCTTCAGGCTTAAATCGCTTTAGTACAGTTATTTTTATCTTCGCCATAAAATTACTTCCATTCTTTTTTGTTTTTTTTATTCATAGATAGCATCATAGATCTTGTTGACTATTTGCCACGAATCATTGATTTTCAAAAGATTCAGTAAATCCATAAAGATAACAGAACCCTTCGAGTGTTCCACAACGGTCTTAACTTTAGCAGAAGCAATAGTTCCTACTATATCAACTGAAAGAATCTCTGAAGTTCGTTTGTACTTTGGATCATCAAGTGGTTTTCCGAGACTCTCTTTCCAGAAGTTTTTGTCATAGATAACTAGTTTCTTCTCCTTATCTATGCCAAACATCTTTGCTTCGTCATGCCAACCTTTTGCTAAGAACTCAAAGTCTCTTTCGATAGTTCCTTTTATGTAGTAGTTGACTGCTTCTTCTACTCTCGCTAACTCTTCTTTAGTTGTCATTTTCATAAATCCCCAATAGGGTTTAGTTTTATCCCAATTTAGTTACAGAAAAAATTGTATGTACATTTGGGATGTTGTTTGATAAGATTATTCCAAGAGAATATAAAAGATTTCTCATCGATATGAGACGTTTGTCTGGAAAATTCCAGAAAACCTTTTAAAGTGATATTATTGTCGAAATACGATTGCTTGTGTTGCTTTCAGAGTTACTATACATAATCATAACCGATTTCTTCAGCTGTTAAGTCTTTAACATCTTTGAATTTTCTTTTTTGAAGCCACAAGAGAGGTTTCAAGAAAGCACACCGAGACTTCATTCTTAGGTATTTAGTTTTTGAAAAAGGTCTAATGCAATGTAGACTAGAAGACATAATCTTATCAGCTTGATTTCCATTAGGTTTTAATTCTTGATTTATAACACCATCATACCTGATATCTTTGAGGTATGCAAAGAAATCATTGAAAGGCATTTCCCCTAAACCAAGTGGTAAGTGCAGATCTTCTGTTTTAGTGCAATCAGAAATATGCACATAAGCAATATCTTTCACCAATTCCTCTGGAATATCCAGCCAGGTTTGCCAATCGTTCACATATCTATGAGAAATGTCTAAGGCGTGACCCGCAACTTTCTTCCCTAAGGAGTCTTTTGCTTGATGATAAAAGTCAAGAAATTGCTCATCAGTATAACCTACAACGTTCTCTAAGACCAAGGGAACTTCGATTTGTTCTAATCGTTCAAACATTAACTCGTAAGAAGCATTGGGATCTTCAGGCATATGAGCAAGAACGAATAGTATATTCAGATCACTGCTTCGTTGATTGATAAAAGAGACAACCTCTTGCATTTGAATTTCGTATGTGTCAGTTTGTGAAGAGAAATCAAAACAATCTCGATTAAAGATTGGTAAATGGAAAACAGTAGTTGCACTACCAAGACTCTTAAGCACATCTTCTACTTTGGGAATGACTCGCCAGTTAAATTCAAAGTGTTCTAGGAGAATTTTTCTTAATAAACGAACGATAAGATCTAAACCTAATCCTTTGATTGGTTCTAAGCCAAAGCCAATTCTCATATATTACACCAAGATTTTAGTCCTAAATTTTCACATATGGTGAAAGGGAATGAATGTTCGCTATTTTTATTTTAATAGCTTTTGTCAAGAATTAAAAATGAAATAATATTATTTGAAGTCTCTTATATTCCACTTCTGATTCTCGTAATCGTATAAATCTTGTAATGGAACAAAATTTGACTTGTGAAATTTTATAGTGTAAAAAATTGGTGTTAAACCTTCTTTTTCTAAATATTCTTGTATGACATCCTTAATTGGATGTGTATGAGCGACGCCGGGCAAATTAAACAAATGTCGATCGTAGAGAGTATTTTGACCCAATAATGAAAAAACCTGCAAATTTTTAATTATTGCTTTAAACTCCTTATCTGAAACTCCATTCGTTGCTGGTATCTCAAAAATAAGAACATTAGGACTACGTTTCATAAGATTCCTCAAATACAAAGAAAATGAAAATAAATTCCTCTTTTTAGCTCGCAATTCATTTTGATATAATAAATCTGTTTGAGCTTTTATATCCGTAAGTGGTATGTTATTCTGTAGATAGAATTTCTTAAATTCATTAATAGATACTCCATATCTAGACTTTAAAAGAAGCTTAGTTTTTATAATTGAAAGATAATTAAGCAAATTATAATCCAAGCTCAAAGGTTTCTCTTCATATGGAAGAGAAGAACTCCTTTTATAATGATAAAAAATATGTTGTCTAAGTAAGGGATCATTTTGGGTAATCAATTTCTTGAAAGTTTTAATCGATGAATCAAAAGGATAATTTGTTATTGCAAAACTTCTTGATCTTTCTCTTACTAATTGCAAAAAGTATTCTTTGATTACTCCACTATTTCTCATCTTGCTTAATCTTGCATTTAATTGATCACTAATAATGTGCGGACAAACAAGAGTTGGTGAATAGAGAATATCCGATTTAGAATCAGTGCCAAGAAATAAAGATTTTAGATAGGGAATATTCAGAAGCAATTGCATAAGATTAACAGTATTTTCTTCATTATTTACTACAATTTTAAACAAATAATTATGTAGATTTATCTTCTCATAATTTAAATCAATACGCCAATAAGTGGAATAATTTTCATTTAATGCTTTGAAGCGCTTAGTAATTGTTTTTTGTGAAAGCTTTAATCTTCTTGCTATATGGGAGGTTGTACCCATCTCGTGCCCTAAATCATTTAATGTTTCAATCAGCTCAATGAGTTTTAAATTTGTAAAAATTGGTAAAATTGAATCTCCTTCTTTTAATGTTTTTGAAAAAGTCCAATCTGAAAACAATTTTATCGTTTCAGCTGATGTAACTAGATTTCTTTTGGTAATCTCTTCATATTTATCTAGTATTTCAGAAAAAGGGATTTTATTTCTCATTATTAGAAGTACTAAATTATCCCAATAATATGGATCCAATTTAGCTATTTCTTCTGAGAAAATTCTTGTTCGTATTATATTTAGCATAGGATTATCTATAGTTGTTATTCCAAATATTTCCATTAAGAATTGAATTGCAATTATATTGATGATTACTTCATCTATTTCACTTATGTCATTTTTATAAAAGTGTAAGAAACATTCCTTAATTATGAAATAAGATATTAGATAGCTTCTTGTTTTAGATTGTAAATCAAGAATCCAATTTGCGACAACTATTTTATCTCGTGATCGTTTTAAACCAAAATTTATTCCAAGATCTTGTTTTACAGTTCCAAAAACAAAACTTCTTTTTTGAATTATTGGTTTGTTTTTTAGAAACTTAGATAAAATAGATGTAATATCTTCTAATAAAATATTAAATAATTCAATTACTTCAATCTTTTTCATTTCAGAAATCTTGTTTAAAGATTCGAATTTTTCAAATATTTCTTCTCTAAAAGAAAGTTTCATTGAGTAATCAACTTGTATTGCATTTTATTATTTGCTTTTTAAATATTTAATAAATTCAACAATTTTTAACCTTTTTTACTTAAATAAATGTCTAAAATATCTTCCTAATTCCTAGCGAAAAAATGCAAGGGTTTTTACACTTATTAGAAAGACTAGTTTTTTCAATTCTTAGAAGGGAAAAATAGATTTTTTGAGTTTAAAATTGGGCTAGATTTCAACCCCAATACTATTTTTGTAGTTTTACAAATGATATCTCAAGGTGTAATAACTCACATCCCACAAAATGCTGGATAAAACTAAATGATATATGATAGGTCAGTTAGTGTAATGTTTAGCATAAAATTAGATGAAAAACAAAGGTGCGTCTAAAAATGAAAAAAATCAATCCAAAAGTAATTGGGCTAGTAGCTGTGCTACTAAGTTTATTAATTGCAGGAAGCTTATCCGTCCAGGTAGGACACGGGGATCCAGTTTTAGCTCCAGATCCACCAGAAGATGATGGTGGCGGTTAATACTGAAAAAAATATGTGGGTAAATTACAATGAATAGAGAGGGTAAAATCGATTTGCCTGAGGAGCATGAAAAAAGGACATGCTTCTCTTTTTATCTTTCAATTAAACGCTAAAAACAATTATTCAGATAGAAAAAATTGCAGCAGGTGTAATTCATACATGAAAAAAATCTTGCTCGTTGAAGATGATGTAAATATTAGAACTTTATTTAGAAAAATTCTCATTGCAAATGGATATGGAGTTATTGAAGCTACTAACGGAGAGGAGGCTCTTCGACTTTACAAGAAGTTAGAAGAAAAACCAGAACTTATTATTCTTGATCACTTGATGCCAAAAAAGAGTGGTCTAGAAGTTACTCAAGAATTACTTAAACAATATTCCCACAAAAATATCCTCATAATTACTGGTTATCCGAATTTAGATATGGAATGCTTTCCAGAAGAAACTGTAAAATTAAGGTTGAAACCGATTAGTGTTGATGATTTTCTCTCAGAGATACAAAGCATATTACAAGTAAAAAATTGCAATGAAAGTAAAGAAAAATTAGAAGTAAAATAAAAAAGATCCAATGTGAATTATAACTTACAAGAAGTTACAATTCAACTAGGAATGATTTTAAGACATTAGTTTGACTAATATCTTCTTGGTTTTCGTTTTCTGTAACATTCTTGACAGTAAACTGGTCTTTCGCCATCTGGTTTGAAGGGTACTTCAGTTTCTTGACCGCAATCTGCGCAAGTGACCTTGTGCATTTCTCTAGGTGGTCTGTCGTAGTTACCGTATCTACTCATTTTATATTTTCACCAAATATTTGTGTTATACATACTCAACAGAAAATAAGTTTAAAGATTATATTTTTGAGAAATCCAACTTTATAGTTAATTACTAAAAACCACTTCATTCCTATCTTTATGTTTGATAAATGTATACGAAGAAAAACTTCTACTCATGCTATTTAAAGCTATGCTTAACGTGATTTTTGGAATCTTTTCTGAAGAAAACTTAAATTAATAATCAAATCAGTTTGATTCGGAAGTTATAGTATGGTTGATTTGTACATAGAAAATGGGAAAGTTTTTTTTGAAAATAAACTTGTAGATGCAAATGTGAGTATAGAAAAAGGGAAGATTATAGAAATAAAGAATAACAACTCACTTTCAAATGCAAAAGAAACCATTGATGCTACTAATAAAATAATAATTCCTGGAGGAATAGATGTCCATACTCATATCCTGGATTTGATTTATTCTTATAGAGATGATTTTTATACAGGAACTCAAGGGGCAGCTTCCGGAGGAATAACGACTGTACTAGAAATGCCCTTAGGGATTGAAGGGAAAACTGTATTAGAATCCTTAGAGATGCAATTAGAAGAAATGCGAAAAAAATGTCTTGTGGATTATGGATTAATTGGAGCTGCAGGACATAATACAATTGACTCCATTCAAGAACTAGCTAAGAAAGGAGTTGTTGGATTCAAGACATTTATGATTAACGCTCCCAAGGAAGAAGCAGAACTCAAAGATCTAGCTGCAAAGAATGATTATTTCTTATTGAAGATTTTTTCTGAAATCGCAAAAACAGGATTAGTTAGCTGTGTTCATGCAGAGAATGACGGAATAATTGCACACGAAATAAAAAAGCAACTTGAGACAGGGAAAAGAGATTTTCAAGCACACACCGATTCCAGACCGGCTATTGCTGAGGATTTAGCTTGTTTGCAAGCAATGATGTTAGCTAATCATGCAAATGTGAAGTTAAATCTTGTTCACATGAGTTCAAGAACTGCATTTGATCGCATTAGAAGAGCGAAAGCAATTGGTTGGGATGTCACTTGTGAGATTACACCTCATCACCTATTATTTACCACAGAAGAAGCAGAGAAAATTGGTTCCTGGTTGAAAGTCAATCCGCCAATAAGATCAAAGGAACATAATGATGCTGCTTGGAAAGCGCTCAATGATGGAACAATTGATTTTATTGCCAGTGATCATTCACCTTATAGTCATGAGGAAAAGGATGTAGAAGCAAAGGACAATAATTTCTTTGAATCTGGGTCTGGAACTCCAACACTGGAAACCATGCTTCCCGTTATGTTGGATGCTGTTAATAAGAAAAGATTGACACTTAGCAGACTTGTTGATGCAATTGCTACTAGACCTGCAAAGAGATTTTGTTTATATCCACGAAAAGGAGAAATCCAAATTGGTGCTGATGCTGATCTTGTTATTATTGACATGCAGAAAGAGTATACTTTGAGAAACAAAGATATGTACACAAAATCTAAAATTACAGCTTTTGATGGAATGAACATACAAGGGAAAATAGAGAAGACAATAGTAAGAGGTAAACTCGTTTATGATAACGGCAAGTTTCTAGTGAAGAAGGGTTATGGTGATTATATTACTCCAAATTCGGATTGTATCTCCTAATTTTACTTGTGGAAACACCGTATTTTACTAAACCAGTTGCAATAATCAAAGCGCAAACAACCCCGTCTAAAACCGGGACTCCGAGTTTTTTCTGCATTTTCTTATCCAGTCCGGTCATTCCTGCACATCCAAGCACAATAACCTCAGCCTTATCCTCTTCAATTGCTAATTTGGCTGCTTGCAGGTATTTTTCTTCACCACTTAGCTTGCTTACATCACCTTCCGGAGCTCTTACAGAAGCCATTGCGTCTTGGAGATGATATTTTCTAATCACTGCTTCTTTGTTGGGAATCGAGTGCTTTGCCCCTGAAACCACAGAAAATTTGTGACCAAGCATTGAAGCCATTTTCATTGATGCTTCGCCAATACCGACTACAAGTTTCTTGGTGATTTCTTTTAACGCATCCAGATTAGGGTCGCAATGACAAGCATTGATGAAGGCATCAAATTTCTCTTCATTTTCCCTCACTAATTGAATCATTCCTGATGCTGTTTTAACTTCATCCTCATAAGTTTCAATGAATCTTGGTGCATCTGGATTGGATTGACATACGACTTCGTATTCACCTTTAGCAAAATTATCTGCTGTTTTCTGAATTGCTTTTGTCATCTCCAAATCACTATTTGGATTAATAATTAATATTTTCATTTTTCATACTCCTTAGCGAGAGCTCTTACTCTCGAGATAGTTTCCATTAAAGCTTCAGTTGTTACGACAGGGGAAATTGCAACAACTCGTAAAACTACTTTATCATCCAGTTTTGTTAGCGAAATTGTTCGTTCTCGTTCTGCCATAATTCTATCATACACATATCGTTGCAGGTTATCTAACTCTTTCTCCGGAAAGTCTTTTGGAATAATCCTGAAACAAAGGATACCAGTATCCGGTTGGTGATTTAATTCTATATCATCTTCTTTCTTTAATTTCTCATAGAATTTCTTTATCGCTACAAGTGGTGCTCGAAGTCTTTCTATAACTTTAGTCATTCCTTGATGTCTTAGAGAAGTAACAAGTGATAAGGCAGAGAATGGTCGAGTTGAGGGAGGAGATTTTAATCCCGGATTTGGTTCTGGATCTTCCTTACGATTAAAATATTCGCTATAAACAGACATCCTTCCGAAATCCTCCCAGCGTTGAACAAAAAGCAATGAATTTGGTATAGGAACACCTAATTGTTTATGTGGATTCCAACACAATGAATCTGCTAGTTCAGCGCCTTCGAAGAAGTGCTTCCACTCAGGAACCAAACTATACGCAAAACCATAAGCTCCATCTATATGTAACCAAGCACTAATATCCTTGCAAATTTTCGCAATTGGTAAAGCTGGGTCTACTGAACCAGTAGATGTAGTACCAGCAGTGATGAAAACACAGAAAACATCCTTGAATTCTCGTATTTCTTTTACTGTTTCCTTTATTTGATTAACATCAATTCTTCGATTTTTATCAACAGGTAAGAATCTAAGACTTTCTTCTCCTAATCCTAACATACGAGCAGCATGCTTTACAGAGAAATGAGCATCAATTGAAGTTAAGACAACTAATCGATTAAGATCTTTAAAACCCTTCAAACCTTTTTCTGCAAGATTAAATCCTTCCTTTTCTGCTTGCTTGTGTAGTGCTAGATATAGTGCTTCTTGATTTCCATAAGTTCCAGAAGCCATGAACGTAGCATCAGCATTTGGAGAGAAACCAAAGAGTTTGCATAAAGCTTTACAACAGAGTTCTTCAAGCATAACTCCGCCTGGTGAAACCTGCCAATTTGTCACTCCCTGATTGTATGTAAGTGCAATTTCTGAGCCAAATTTTGCTCCTTCTTCTGGAAAGGTGTTAAACATGGATTGAAAACCAGGTTGATCATACCTCATTAAATGTGGAACTAAACGCTTTTCGATCATTTCATTTAGAGTTTCAAGTGATAGTCCTTCATCTTGAAAATCAACAAAAAGATTCAAATCATTAATTATTTCTTCAGGAGAAGCTTTTGAACAAATTTGAATTCTACTGCGATTATTCATTTTTATCAACTTTTCAAGTTATAATAAACAATCAATTTCTAGTATGTAAATAATCAAGTTAAAGCTTTTTACCTTTAGAAAGTAGTCTTAATTATTGATGAGATTATTGATGAAAATATCAAAAAAATATGCTATTAAGAGTAGCAAATAAACCTAATACTAATTCTCAGAAATTATTAGCATGATAATTCTTTACTACTGTTATGTATCGATTTGTCTCCTTGTATCCAAGATTCTTATAGAGATTGTAAGCGGCAACATTATCAATTGTAACATCTAAAATCATCTGATCAACATTGGTATTTTTACAATTTTCATGAGCTTTTAACATGAGATATTTGCCCAAACCTTTTCCACGATACTCGGCAATTAACGCAACTATCCAAATATAAGAAGCTGTTTCAGAAATATTTGTAACAATGTTTACACCCACAATCTTGTTTTTGTGAATTATTATTGGACTATCTGCTCTTAGTCTTTCTTCAGCTATGTTGCTCCTATGGAAGAAGTCCTTCAAAACATCAAGGCTTGAGAATTGCTGAAAAATCTCTCCATCTAAAGTATTTTTGTTAGCATCAACAATTACCAGTAATTCTTCATCCAGTTTTTCAAGTATGAAATTACCTGGCTGATATTTAGAATCTAAACTTAGTTTAGATTTCATATCTTCTTTTAAATCATTAACCATTCTTACTCTGTGATAGACAGAGAAATCAATATCTACAAATTTTTGCTCTAATTGAAGACTATTCACGAAAAATACCTGAAAATATTTTCTTTGGAGTTTTTCTAATTTCTTTGATACTTGTGTGATTATTTCAAAAACTAAATCATCATATTTTTCACTTTTTGCTACAAATAATATATGAGTTCTAATGATTTCTCCAGTTATTTCACATGACATAAATCCTTTTGATTCATCATTAACTTTAGCAAGGAAAAATAAGAAATCAACATTATTAAATTGCTTTTCGTATACTTGGATTCTTTCAACAGTTTGTTCTTTTGTTAGTTGGTTTTCCTGACAAAAAACTTCTAGAATTGGCTTTAATTTCTCAAAATTCCCTATCTGTTTTATATCTATCATATTTTTACCTCAAGAAATGTATAATCTAATCCTCTATTTTTTCTAGCTTAAAAGAAACAGGACGAATGCCATCCGGACAAGTTGTGTATGCAGTGCCAGGTTCAAAAGCAGGATAATTACCTCCAAATCTGAACATCTTAATAGTTGGGTAAATCACAGCCCATGCAGCATTGCAGAAGTTTTCAGGGATGTTTCCATCAATACTTAGGAATGATTCTCCATCCTCCAAATCACATTTTACAATCTTTTTACCAGATGGCAAATAGAAATCGTGACCAATTACGTCTTTCGGTTCAAATCTCTTCACAACAGTTATCTTAACTTTCAGTTTAATTCACAGCTCCTACTGTCATTCTTCTTTTTCTTCTTCGATTCGTTCAAGTTTGAAACAAACAGGACGAATACCGTCAGGACAAGCAACATACATAGTTCCTGGTTCAGTCCAGCTTTCCCAGAAATTTCCACCAAAAGCAAGAACCATAGCTTCGGGTTGAATTGCTCTCCAACCAAAACCACAGAAACCTTCTGGTTTTTCACCATCTTTTGAAATCAACACTTGTCCTTCCTCAAAAACAGGACATTCAGGTATGATTTCGCCTTTAGGATTTATATAATCCTCACCAAAAACATCTTTGGAATTAAACTTCTTAATTACAGTAACTTTTACTTTCGCCAAAAAAATCCCCCGATTAAATGATTAATATATTCAATATTACATTACTATATAAAATTCACATTAGTCTTAAAATAACAAATGTTGAAATATGATTCTCAAAATTTTGAGAATCAATTCTGGAGTCCTGCCAATATTTATAATATCTTAAATAATTAGATAAAATGATTCAGTAAATATCGTTGATTTGAAATTATTGCTTAATCAAAAGCTAGAGGCTATTTAAGATGAAAATAAAAGAAGCATTATTTCTTAGTTTCATTATTTTAATGAGTAGTTTATTTGTTTTATCAAACAATAATTCAGTAATGGGTGAAGAATTAAGTTTAACAAAAATAGGGCAATTTGATGAGTGTTATTTTGCTTATGATGTGCAAGTAGAAAATGATATAGCTTACATAGCTGATGCTGGTAATGGTTTCTGGATTCTAAATGTGAGTAATTCCGCCAATCCCACAGTATTATCTCATAAATTATTAACCGGTGTTGAACATTGCGTCTATGTTGAAAATGATATTGCTTTTGTGACGGATTATAATAATGGATTAATAATTTTTAATGTCTCTAATCCCTCTAATCCACAACAAATTGGTAGCTTTGTAAACGGAAACGCAATCAGTGTTGTCGATAAAGAAAATGACATAGCTTGTATAGGAGATCCGCACTTATCGATACTTAATATCAGTGATATTGCTCTTCCAACAGAAATTTATCGAGATGATGACTTGCCAACAATTGATCTGATCATTAAAGATGACATTCTTTTTTGTTTAGAGCTCTTTCAAGGACTAATAATACTTAACATAAGTGATCCAGCTGCACCTGTGGAAATCAATTCTTGGCTAACATCAAGTATAATGTATCGGGATATTGAAATTCACAATGAGATTATTTTTATGGCAAGCAATATTGGATTAAAAGCTCTCGATATTAGTGATCTTACAAATCTTCTAGAGCTTGGAGTGGATTCAGGTGGTGACCCAGTAAGGAGTATAGATATTTCAGATAATTTACTCTATATGTCGGAATCAGATGAGAATTTAGTAATACATAATATTACTGACATTAACGTTTTCGCTGAAGTTGGACAGTATTCAGAATCAGGACTTGTTATGAACTCAGTATTTGTAGCAAATGAGGTTATTTACACTACAGCCGAATATGATGGATTAATAATTATAGGAAGTAGTTCTGGTGGCAATACCAATGGGGCACCCTCAGCACCATTAATCTTTGGATTAATTGTCCTGACTTCAATTTGTATTCTAAAATATCCTAGAAAGAGAAGCAAATACTAGGATCAAATTGATTTGAAAAACGATAAAAGGTAACAATGTGGGAATAATCATGAAACAGAAAACTAAGAACCTAATAATTATTGGATTTATTATCTATTATCTTGCATTTTGCAGTTTAGGGATATTCATTACTAATGAAGATTATTTCGCTACTGCTACTACAAATGAAGGCACTTTATATGTGAATTACTTAGGGGAAGTAGATATTGGTGTTGGATATAAAATAAGATTAGAAAACGATAGAGCATATGTTTCATCTAATAATGGTGTGGAGATAATTGATATTCAAGATCCAACTGCGCCCACGTTAATTGGCACTTATGATGAGGGAGCAATGGGATTTGACATAAAAGATAATATCATGTTTACAGTGGACGCAAATGGATTAGTAGTGGTTAATGCTACAAATGCGGATGCTCTTGAAGTAATAGGAACATCAGATACTGGTCAATGGGCATATAATGTGAGATTAAATAATACTCTAGTTTTTACAATATCTTCAGGAGATATTGATATTTACGATATAACTAGTCTAAGTAATCCATTAAGAGTTGGACAATATTTTGATTCAGGCAGAGGAAATGATATTGTAATCTATGGAGAAATTGCCTATTATGCTGATCCAGATGAAGGATTAGAAGTAATTAATGTGACAGATCACACAAATCCAGAGAAGATTACAACAGTTAGTAATACGCTCGGAGCCTGGGATCTATATAGAAATAATGAACTACTATATCTCGGATGCCATGGAGCAGGACTCAGAGTATTAGATATATCAAATCCGACAAATCCAGTGGTTATTAAACAATTCAATGATGGAGGAGAAGTTTACGGAGTATGCGGAAACGACTCATATATTTTTCTAGGAGACCTGCAAGAAGGAGTGGAAGTTTTAAACTATACAGATTCATACACTCTACCAGAGATCGCAAGTTATGTAGCAACACCTCATGATATTGAATTTAATGAGAACTACATCTATTTGGCTGATCAAGATAATGGTTTCATATTATTAGAATTAAGCCAAACACAAAACACTAACACAGCAGGACTAAATTTGTACTTTACGTTTCTAATTCTGCCTTTATTGGGTGTTAGAATTATTATCTATTCTAAACGTAGAAGAAAAATTAGTGCTCCAAAAACGAATTAAACTTTTGACACCGATCATTTATAATAAAAAATCAGTTTATTCCCCATAACTGAAATTGTTAAAACGCTTCTTGAAGTATTTTTTGTGAAAGTTCTTCAAGTAAATTATGATCAAGCAAATCTATGAGTTCTTTAATTTTTATGCTCGATAGTTTATACATTTTTTTGGTGCCATCACGTCGATCAGTTACAATACCACTTTCTCTAAGAATTCTAAGGTGTCTTGAAACTAAGGGTTGAATTATAGCTAGTTGTTCTACAATTTCACAAACACATTTCTCACCAATAGCAAGGAAATCTATAATCTCAAGTCTAATTGGATCAGCTAATGCTTTGAAGAACTTTGTCTTAATTGATTTTTCTTTTTGTATTACCAAATTCATAAGAAAGAGCTAAATATAACAATATTTAAATATTATTATATTGTTCATGCCAATATACAACAATTGTTATGTTCTGAGAGTTTTCATGATGACAGAAACAAAAAAAATTGGATTTGCATTATGTGTTTGCACGGGGAAATGCCCAGGATTTGAGAAAATGGATATGTGGGATTTCATAAATAGAGTGAGAATTGAACTTCCTGTTGAATACGCATTTATTCATCCCCAATTATGCGAAGAAGATGGTGACAGATTTTTTGATGATTACTTAAAAGAGGGTCGGAAATACATGATAGCCGGTTGTGCTCCAACTATGCAGTATAAGTTATTTAGAGATGCATTTAAAGAAAGAGGATTAGACGTCAAGAAGGATCTATTACCACTAGATATCAGGGACATGACAACAGAAGATGCTTTTCAATTGGTAGAAAAAACACTGAAAGAATTAGGGGCGGAATGAAAAATAACAGAAAAATATGATTCTAATACTGCTACTTTTATGGGAGTAGTCAGAAAAGAGATTCCTTGGTGGCCAACCATTGATTATGCGAAATGCAATTTTTGTATGGACTGTGATAAGTTTTGTCCCCACAAAGTTTTTGAGAAACAAGAAGATAAAGAAAAGAAATTAGTAGTAACAAATCCATATAACTGTGTCGTTTTTTGTAGAGCCTGTATGAAATTATGTGAGCCAGATGCTTTGATCTTCCCAGATAAGAAAGAAATAACAGCATTGATTAAAAATATACGAAGTGAAGGCGATGGCTAAAAAAATTGCAGTTTTACCGTGTTGTGGGATCAATAAAACCCAAGGATTAGTGACAACAGAGATAGGTTTGAAGCTCAAGGAACTAGATCGCTCGATTGAGTTAATATCACCTGCTAACTTAAGTGCAGATCAAAAACGATTCCAAGAATTGATCCAAGAATCACATGTTGTTATTATTGATGGGTGTGCTACTCGTTGTGCAACAAAGCTTCTTGAAAAAGAGCAGTATAAAAAAGTAAGAAGAATTTTCATTCCAGAAGAAAGTAAGAAATATGAATTTCGTCTCGAGAAAACTTTGAGATTATCAGATGAAGGAAAGAAATTCGCAGAAAAAATAGCTAAACAAATCCTAGGAGATTTGAAAAAAGAAGCCAAAGAGATTAAGGAACCAATAGTAGAACGTGATTTTGGAGAAATAGATTATTTTGAAGTTACTTATGACAAATATCATTTTCGAGTGCCAAAGGAAGGATATTACTTCAGCGAAAATGATTGCTGGGTAAAACAAGAAGGTGAAAAAGCACTCCTAGGGATAACAGATTATCTTCAAAATAAGTCAAGTGATGTATTGTTTGTTGACTTGCCAGAAATAGAAACACAAGTAGAGCAATTTGATGAAATAGTTAATTTTGAATCAGTAAAAGCAATGCTTTCGTTAATAGCTCCAGTATCAGGAGTTGTAAGAGCCATTAATGGTAAATTAGAGGAAGATCCAAATCTGTTAAATGATGATCCATATGAGCAAGGGTGGACAATCGAAATAACCTTAGCAGACTTTGATGAGGATAAAGAGCTGTTAATGGATGGAAAAACATATTTCGAGTATATGAAGAAGAAAATAGAAGAAGAACTGTAAATGGATGAAAGAGAAATGAGCAAAAAAGTGTACATAATTCCTTGTAGCGGAATGGGAAAAGTCTATGGAAGTATTTGTCGACAAGCAGCTTATAGAGTAGTAAATAATCTTAGACACGGAAAAACAGAGATTGAATGCCTACCATTAATTGTTAAAGGGAAAAAGGAGCTAGTGGATGAGCTCAAAAAGAACAAAGTAATAACACTTGATGGGTGCACAGCGATGTGTGCTTATTATGACGTAGCAAAAGTCATTGACGAACCAGATGCCCATTTCTTGTCAACTTCAGTAATAAAGGAAAATCGTGAGTTAAAACCTGAACCAACTATATACCCCCTAGGTGAAAATGCAAAGGAAATAATGGAAATTTTTGCAAAAGAAATAGCAGAGAAAGTAGGTGAATTACTAGATGGAGAAGAATAAACTAATTTTAACAACTAAACCAAAAATTGGTCTAATTGCTTGTAGTGGTGAAAAACTCATAGAAGGAACAATAACTCGAGTTGCAACAAGAATTGTAGTAGAAAAACTACGACCACAGATAACAACCATTCTTTGCCAACCACTCTTCATGGCAGGAGATATAAAACATAAAGGGGGAGGAAAAGAGAGGGAATTTGCTAAGATTCACAAAACAATTACTGTTGAAGGCTGTGAAGAAGATTGTGCTAAGATTGCTGTTGAGAGATACAGTGCACCTGCTGCTGCAACAATCTATGTTCAAGATATTATGAAAAAATATCCTCACTTAAAACCAAAATCCAAAGAAGAACTCGATGAAGATGGTTTGAAACTTGCAGAGTTAGTAGCAGAGGAAATAGCAACTACTATAGATGAATTATATAATTCTCAATAAAACTAATGTAACTGGTTTGATAGAGACTCAAATCCGTTATGTCTCTATTTCTTAGTTTTCTCAGTTACCTCTTTTTTAATCACTCTATCAAATAATCGAGTTTGATACTTTCCAGACATAGCGAAGAAACGTCTCCTAAAAGAAGGAATCCTCATAAGTGGTTTCAAGAAAATGCTAAACTGCCCAAAAAAGACCTTTGGCCAATCAAACAGTTTCTCCTTTTTATAATATCTATAATCTTGTGGAAAGACTATTTGATAGGTATGAATTAAATCTCTGAAGATTTTGTGTCCACCAACACCTAAGAAAGTTTTAGGACTAACATACTTTTCATTTTCGATACACCAGAGCATACCATCAATGGCATTTTGAATTAATTTGGTGATCTTCTTAGAATCCTCATACTCATCTGTTACAATACCTACGAAGTTAGCACGACCGACTTCTGACATTCCTTCAAGTGCTTCCCTCAAAATAGGCATCTGTCGAAGAGGACCAGAAACGAAATACGCTTGTTGTTGACCCATGAAAACTGGTCTATGACCGTTAAAGAATGCACGATCAAGATATATTTTCATTTTAGAAGAGAAATACCTATCCTTGGTTTTAAAGGCATAAACAAGTGCATCTGCAGCTATTATTTGTTGCTTGAAAATGTCCATATATTCATCTGAATAAAAGCAGATGTTTTCTGCAGCACAATTCAAGCAGCCCAAACAACCACCCTTAATATCAGCTTCGTTAATATTTACTACTGACACTTCACAAGGCATCAATTTAACAAAAGTATCAATCATATTATTCAAGCTAACATCAGATTTGGTAGCATCAGTTAAAACGGTAACTTTGTAATTCTTCGTTTTTTGTTGTTTTTCGATGTTTATGGGTTTGTAATTTGGATAGTTGAAAGTTAAAGGTGAATAATAATTTGCGGTTGTTGTTTTATTTTCACATTGTATAACGAACTGCAAGAAGAATTTGCGAAGACGTTTTCGCTCATCTTTTTTCATTAACTCCATCATTTCAGCAGAATAACCTCGAGAATAATTCATGCCAAAATCCTCGGATATAGCTTGAATGTAATAATGAGCCAAGTGATCGTAAAATTTTCCACTTGTTGAGAGACTTGTGGCATTTTTTCCTTTGAAATAAGTTTGTTTATTGTTTTCAAAAACAAGCTCAATAAATCGCTTCAATTGGGAAGGAACTAATTGGATGTATACAGGATAAAGCCAAATGACACCATCTGCTGCTTGAATGTCTTTTAAGATCGAGTCAAAGTAAACTTGATCCTTTTCAATTTTCTTGATTTTTCGCCCTATGTGATGAACAACATATTCATGTTCTGGGAAATTAGTCTCAATGTATCTAAGATATTGATAGGTAAAACTATTAGTTTCTCTTGGGCTACCATTTAATACAACAATTCTCAACTGTAAACCTCACTGTCTGTTTTTGTGCTCTAGTATTATAGCTTACCTTTTATTCCTAAAATTTAAGAAAGAAAAGGAAGAGGATAAAATCAAGTTTTTTATTTTTGAAAATCATGATCTATAAGTTGGGCAATATGTCGACCGCCTTTAAGGCAATTAGTTAGTCCACCATAAGATTCAGTCCAATGCCCTGTCATATAAAAGTTTTTCAGACCACTAACTGTTTTTGGTATAACTTTCTTGAATATTTTTGGGGTTATATACCAACCATGTATTCCACCTTTCCAATTTCGGGTATATCTCTTAAAGGTGGCGGGAGTAGCAATGTCAGTGAAGACAATTTTATCTCTAATTTCACCGAATTGCTTTTCAAATCTATTAATAACCTCATCAAGTATTCTTTGCTTTTCTTTGTTGTAAGCAGTCTTATCTTGCTCTCTTAAATCGATCCAATAGCGACCTTCATCTGTGTAAAAGAATATTGTTAATAATGAATGTCCTTCTGGAGCAGCTGAAGGATCAAAATCATAACTTGTTACTTCAAGCTCTGTTAATTCCTGGGTTTTGCTGATCATAATTGGTTCTTCAGTTTTGAAGAATACTCGATGACCATTACCATTAAAATCATTCCCTTTGAAACCAATTGATATGAAAAATCCAGACAGAGTATCTGCTTTAGTATTGATAAGCCATTTCCGAATTTTATTATTTACATGTTCTTTTCCAATTAGCTTTTTCAAGGTTTCATGACTATCATTTGCTGAAACAATATAATCGAAATAATGTGTCTCCCCATTTTTCGTTTTTAATCCCTTAGCTTGTTTTCCTTCAATGATAATTTTCTCAACTGTTGAGCTATAATTTATCTTACCACCTGTTTTCTCAAATTCCTCGACCATCAAATCTACTAATTTTCGAGAACCGCCTAAAGGATAGCCAACTCCTTCCTTGACCATCCAATTGGAATTAACTACTATTGTGATAAATGGTAAGAGCGGTAGATAACTAGCGTTAAAGAATCTCTTCAATAATGGATTTAGGAATTTTTCACCATAATCTGCACATGTCATCCTTGATAATTTCAGAATAAGTCGTCCTCGAGTCAGAAGATTAGATATGAAAGCTAATTTTTCTTTAAAAGTCATCAGTTTGAAAGGTTTCAGATAGGGAATAACAATTCGTTCAAATTTTCGAACTAGTTTTACGAATCTTCGAATCTGTTTTCTATCTTCGGGAGCTATTCTAAGCATTTCTTCTTCAAGTTTATTAATATCAATAAAAGCTCTAAATGCTTCGCCATCCGGATCAACAACTTGATAGAGCTCATTAAAGAAATGAATATCTGAATCATCAAAAGGAATAACATCTCTCCAAAGAGAGTACATATCACCTGTTGATTTAAAACCAGGTGACCAATGTATGCATCCATCAATTGTGAATCCTTTTCGATCCCACCAAGCACAAAGACCTCCTGCTTTGGAGTGGGCTTCAAAGATTTCAGTTTCGAAACCTAATTTTTGTAAATAAGCTCCGGCAGATAGACCAGCAATACCAGCTCCAATAACAGCTACTTTCTTCTTCAAAGTTAGAATTCTCCAATTGTAAACTATCTTCAATAATATGATTAAAAATAGGTGGTAATCAGTTTAATGCCATCTATACGATATTGATTAACTTGCTTCTTTACAAATTAAAAGGATTCTTAATTAAACGGTAAAAGAAGTGGTGGGCCCAGCGCGATTTGATACAGTAATCCATTTAAGCTAAGCATTAAAAAACAAAAACAAGACTGAATGTTAGTAGCCAAAGATATTCCAAAGAACAAAAAATGCAATGAGTGAATAGCTTAGTATTGTTAAAGCTGAATACGAAATCCTTTCCCACAATTTCCAATATGGTTTTTTGTCAATATTACCTATTCCAAACCAAGATAGAATGCTAAAAATTGTCATTCCAGCTATTAGTATCAAAGCAATGATTGGAAAAATAATTAAGCTGTTTAAACCATCATAGGGATCTTGTGCAAGTAGAACTGTGGAATAAATTTTTGTAATTATGAAGATAAAAGGCACAATAGAGAAAATTACCAATCCAAAATTTAGCCATTTAGCAATTGTAGGAAATATAGCAATCTTATCTTTACGCTTTTTTACTCGGATAAGAGCTAGAATACCCCAAATAATTGAGAAAATAAAAGATATTAAAATGACGAGAAATAGAATTAGATTCAATCCTTCAGGAGTAACGTATAATGGGTGAAGCCGTTCAAAGGAAACGAGGGGTATAGTGAATGTTGAATAAAAGTTCGTAATACGTCCATTCTCATTTCTTATAAAAGCAATTTTATAATCGTATTGACCAGTTGTTTCTACAAAATAATCAGGTTCTATTTGAACAAATTGCAAGCCTAACATTTCGAGATATCCATTATTGGTTACAATTCTAAAAGCATCAGCTAAATAATCATATTCAATAATTTCATAAGGTCTATAATTTAATGGGTGAATTGTTTTATCCGAGTAAAACCTTCTTGTAGTACAATAAAGACCATTAAATTGCCTTAATCCTTTATCAAAGCCATTCATTGGATTAATCTCATTTATATAGGGATAGAATCGATCCATGAAATCATCGAAGAATTCATCACGAGCAATAGACCCTCCTCTACTATTATAAGATATGAAGAAACCAAAATTATCATCAGGAAATAATGCCATCAAACTATGGAAGAAGACTGTATCTCCTCCATGTCCAATTATGTGTTCATTGTGTGTATCCATCTCATATAACCCTAGATTTGCTCCAGGAAGATTAGGATGAGTAGTGAAATGCTCTTCTTGCATCATTTGCACAGTTTCATTCAATAAAATCTGTGTACCATTATAATAGCCATTATCTAACAAAGCAATCATAAATTTAGCCATATCTGTTGCAGTAGAGCTGCATGAACCAGCAGGTGGCACAGATAAATATTCAAAATAACCAACTTGACCAAATTCATTGTAACCAGTTGACATATTCAAGCTCAAATTAGCAGGCAATGGTTCTCTAAATGTACTGCTGTTTTGTCCTAAAGGAATAAATATTTCATCCTCAATATACTGTTCAAATAACTTTCCAGACATTTCTTGAACGATGTATCCTGCTAATGTAAATCCATAATTTGAGTATGAAGTAATAACACCTGGAGAATGCACTCTATCCGGAAGTATCTCAATAACAAAATCTTCCAGAGGTGGTATACCTAATGGCGAAGAGAATATTGAAGGATAAGCCTTTTCTTCAAAACCAGCAGTATGCGTTAAAAGATGTCTCAATGTAATTGGGTCGGAATAGGTATCAGGTATTTTAAAGGCAGTCAAATAACTATTGACATCTGTATCAAGATCAAGAATGCCATCTTCCACTAATTGTAGAACTGCTACAGCTGTAAAAGTCTTAGAAATAGAACCTATTCTAAACAATGTTTGATTAGCGATAACTGGTTTAGCGACAGGTGCTAATGTCCTATTTCCATATCCTTTAGCAAAAAATATTTCATTATCTTTAACAAATGAAATTGTCATTCCAACAATATTGTATTGATCTAATTGATCTGAAATGTATTCATCAAGAAAAATCGCTAATTCAGTTTGATTTGAAATATCGGAAGGAAGTAATGAATTCTCATAATCATTAAATAAATCATTTATTTTTAAAGTATCATACTTATTAAATGAATTCTTCTGTGATAATTGACCATTATTAGAAACTGTATTAATAGTCAAAATTATTCCTATTATCATGAACACAAATACAATGGTTTTTTTCTTAATTGACAAATATAACACAACTTTTCCTGCAAGTGATTTGTATTATTTGTTTTATTATAAAAACCAACCCAAAAATCTGATGTAAGTGTTTTCCAAATTGATTTAGTAAAATGTAATTTAAAAATCGTTCACTATAAATTTAGAGAAGTGGTGGATACAGCACGATTTAAAGAAATCATTGAACGATAAGATTGCTAGGTTTTTCTAGTCTGATATTAAAAGTTACGAAAATCTTCTATGAATTTTACTAGATTGTCAATTGCTGACTTTAGGATTGTCTTACCTGATTCTTTACTAATATTCTCTAATGAACCCACAATTCCATCTGGAGCAAATTCAGTAATATGAGCTGGTAATGAAATATTATTAATATGTAATCCCCAAACTTCCGGTGGTTTAGCAACATTTGTTAATTCTTCTTCTTTTACTAAAGATGGATTAATAGCGAGATTTATGGATGTTTCAATTGCTTCAGCATGCATGAAGATAAAACCAGGAAAAAGTTCGGAAACTAATTTTAGATCAAAGAATTCTAAAGCATCTGGGGTAGCAACTCGAATCTCTTTATCATAAAAAATTTCATGAGCTATTTGTTTCAAAGTAGCGCTATTTCCACCATGACCATTTATTATTATTATTTTGGTAAAACCATGATGAAGAACACTTTGGATATACTGTCTCATTAATTCTTTATACACCTCAGGTCTTACCCACAAGGAACCAGCAAATTGTTTATGAGACTCAGATATACCTATAGGAATTGTTGGAGCGCAGATTATCTTAGCTTTTTTACTTGCTTCTCTGGCAAGATATTGTGCTGTGAAAAAATCAGTCCCCAAAGGATTTGCAGGACCATGTTGTTCTGTAGCACCGACTGGTATGATTATTACAGTATTTTTCTTTAGATATTCTTTTACTTCACTTGATGTCATATTTTCTAAAAGCAAAAACTATCCCAACCTAATCGCTTTAGATTATAACATCTAAAAATGAATCCTATAAGTCTTGTAAAAGAAAAATTCGTTCATTAGACTAATTTAAAATAGAAATGATGGACCCAGCGCGGTTAGAACATGCGATCTTAGGATTAAATTAAATCTTGTGATAAAAAAAAACTAGTATGAAATATAACTTAAAATGAAGTTATAATTCATCTAGGAATGATTCATAGATATTTTTATTCTAATATCTACTTGGTTTTCGTTTTTTGTAACAATCTTGACAGTATACAGGTCGTGTACCATCTGGTTTGAATGGAACTTCTGCTTCGTTTCCGCAATCTGCGCAAGTTACCTTGTGCATTTCTCTTGGGGGTCTGTCATAATTACCGTATCTACTCATTTTGTTTTTTCACCAAATATATGTGTTATACATAAATAAACGGAAAAATAAGTTTAAAGATTAAATTTCAAGAAATCAAACTAAAAGATTAATTACCAAAAACCACTTCATTCCTATCTCAATGTTTCATTAAATGTATACAAAGGAAAGCGGTTTTTCATGCTTTATTAAGCTATGCTTCAAACGACATAAGCAATAATAATTTGGAAATTGCTGTTTCAAAATAAAAAGTGGTGGGCCCAGCGCGATTTGAACACGCGACCAGCACCAGTTAAATCTTCAAAGCGAAGAGTTTCCGATACTCAATAACTTCTCCTGTTTCTTTGTCTCGTTCTTCAAGCACAGTTTCTTGTTTTATATCATCAACTGTACTTTCTAAAGAAACAATTTTTACTCTTTCACTTATGGAAGCCTGTTGTTCCTGGTATTTCTTCAGCATTGCAAATTGTTGATCAATCTTCTCACGGTCTTCCTTTATCCCTTTCTTCAGTATTTTCACTTCTATTTCGTCAGCTATGACATTAGCTTTATCCAAAAATTCGATTGCTCTATTGATATCTAATTCCACTAATGCAAGTTGTGATTGTAACCGATACACATTAGCTTGGAGCCAATGATGTTGTTGTGCTTCAGCTTCAGTTTCTAAATGAGTTAACCATTTTTGTGCTTTTTTCAATGATTCTTCGCTTGGAGAGAGTTGGAGCCCTTTTATACGAATCTCTATTAGATTATATAAGACATCTAACCGCCACTTTGAAGGTAAATTATCTTCTTTTAGCATTTCCTCCAATAAATCTTCTGCTTGCCCCCAATCATTAAAATCACTGCTTGTTTTTAATAGAAGGATGGAAGCATAACGGTATAACCGATTAATTCGCTCAAAACCAGTTTCGATGCTAATTTGTTCTAGTCGTCCTAAATATTGTTGTGCTTTATTTAGGTTCTTTAATTCAATAGAAATCAAAATGAGATTAAAAAGTACATTAGGTAATGCTTTTCTTTCATTTTTTTCCTCGCAAAGTTTCAATGATTTCAGATAGTATTCTTGCGCCTTCTCAAGATCGTATTTCAAGAAGTAAGTATAAGCAACATGATTTAGGGTAATATGTTTACCCATTGCAAACCCTTCCATCGATTTCTGAAAACATTCCAATGCTTTATCTAACTGATAATTTGCTCTATAAATAAGTCCTAAATCGTTATACGCAATATAATATAATGTTGAACCTATTTCATCCATAAGAGAAAATCCTTTCTCGTATGTTTTGAAGGATTTATCAAATTCTCTCCTTTTACCTAAAATATACCCATAAGTTATGCAATATGCAGCTAATTCTAGCTTATTGCCAATTTCTACAGCCGTTTTGTATGCTCTATCAAAGTACTCATTTTGTTTTTCGTCATCTCTTAAAAAGAAACCAAGGAATGATAAACAACGAGCAATAATTCGTTTGTTTCCGCTTTTCTCAGCAAAGAGGAGACTTTCTTGTAATAATTCTTTATTCTTTTCAAAATCACCTAATTGATAAACAACTAACCCATTCCAATGAAGCAACATGCTTTTTCGTTTTGCAAGCTCTTTTGGGTGGATGTTGGGGGTTTTCTTTAATAACTTCAATCCTTTCTCTATATAGCTTAAACCTTCATTAAATTCCCCAGTAGTATAATAGAGAGCAATTACTTTTTGTATGAATGAATCTATTATGATTAAATTGTTATCTAACTTCTTACTTTCCTTAAGCACTTCATCTACCAATTCTAAAGCTTCTAAATGCTTGCCTAATTCATTCCGAATATCACTTTTGTGAACGAGAAAAGCAAGTTTGTCTTCATTCTTGTTATCCTTTGTTTTCAACCCTTCTGCAATTTCGTCAAGTGCTTTTTGAAATTCCCCGTGAATTAATAGTTGTTCAATCTTTTGAAGCTTTTTTTGAGTAGTAGATGACAAAGAAATTCCTCTGAAAGATGTTATAAACAAATTAGTTTCCTAATAAAAGTATTCTCAAGAAAAGAAGTAGTAGGGGACCCAACACGATTAGTTTCAGGAATATACAATGAAAATATCTATGAATTATTTTGGAAAATCAAATGTCATTTTCTAGAGTAAAAAACAACTTAAAAACATTAAAACTAAGATGAAATACTATGGTTACTTTTACTATTCCACAGGAAATTGAGAGATTTATTGAATTCACTGAAAAAAGTGATTTCGAGAAGAAGATATTGGATTGTGGTGCTGGTGGATCCAAACCTAAAATAGCAGTTTTTAGTGAACGAGGGTATGAAGCACACGGAGTGGAAATTTCTGATACTCAGATAGAGAGAGCACAAAAATATGCAGAAGAAAATAATCTTGATTACAAAATTGTCAAAGCTGATATGCGAAAATTACCATTTGAAGATGAATCCTTTAGCTTTGTATATTCATATCATTCTATTATGCATATTACCAAAGCGGGAACCATTAAGGCAATTAAAGAAATGCTACGAGTGCTTAGGAAAGGTGGTTTGCTATACATCAATTTTCAATCTACTGATTCCACAGGATTGAAATGGGGAAATGATATAGGAGATAATGAAATGTTGGATTTCTCTGAAGTAGACAAACATGGTTTTGATGATACTTTTCACTCCTTTTACAACAATGATGAGCCGGATGAGCTTTTCAAAAATCTTCTTTTATTACATAAGGGCATATCAAGCTTCGAGTATAAACACAACGATGAAAAATGCCAAAGTGTCACAATTGATTACATACTACAAAAGAAATGATGAAAAAAGAAGTGGTGGGCCCAGCGCTATTGGAACACGCAACCAGCAGTAGTAATTATCTTAAACAATACATCAAAAAAAATTTTATAAAAAGCAATCACTCCTTTAGTGATTTCGATTTTTCCAAGAGCATTATATAAATTTAAATGAGCCTGAGCGTTTCATTGTAAGGGGAATATTATCAGGAGAAATTCAAATATGAGAATTAAAAAATTAGATTCACTAACACTTCTATTAGCATTTTCTTTATGTTTTTTCAATATTCAATTCGCTGAATCTTTCGCCACATATGGTGATAATATTCAATTTAAAAAATTGTGTGAAATTTCCACCTCAGGAAGAACAGATTTTATTGAAATTGTTGATAATTATTGTTTCGTTTTTGATTTCGAAAAAGGATTTATGAGTTATGATATAGAAAATCCTGAAGAACCAGTCTTACTTGATACCCTTGCTTATAGTAATACTGTTGATCCTATAGTCAAAGGTGGTCATGATTTCATTATTAAAGAAAACATTGCATTAGTTGATTTTATGCATTCTGGGATCAAATTTGTTAATATTTCTAATCCCTCTGAGTTAACAGTAATTGGTGGTTGTCAGAGTGAATCAGGTGAACATTTCAGGATAGATCTTTGGGAAAACAAAATTTATTGTGCAATGGCTGAAGGTGGGTTGGAAGTGTTTGAATTTTTTGATAATTATACCGCAATTAGTCTCGGAAATTATTCAAATGGAAACATAATGTCACATATCGAGTGCTTCCAAGATGACATGGTATATATTGCAGACTATAGTCAAAGTGGTGATCTTCTCTTAAATGTTAGTGACCCTGAAAATATCACTGAATTGCATGTGTTTGATTGGATGGCGGGGAATATTTTATTCCAAGATGATCTAATGTATGCTACAATTATAAGACCTGATAATGAAGGTTTACGAATCTATAACAATAGCAACCCATTAGATCCAGTGTTATTAGGAGAATTGGAAGGATTTGAAGCCTTTTCACCATTAATTGAGGATAACTATCTCTTTTTAGCAGGAACAAGAGGTTTACAAATAATAAACATAACAGAAGCATCAAATCCCCAAGAAATAGCGCAATATTATGAAGAAGGAAAAACCTATATGAATTTAGCTAAAAAAGGCAATATTATTGGATTAGTAGATTTTGAAGATTCTTGGTATTTGTTTCAATTAGAAAATCTGGAACCTTCTGGGAATTTGAACATCCTTGGTTTAAGTTTTTCATTCCTTCTTGTGAATTCAATTATTGGAACTTTGGTTAAGATTTACAAAAAAAAGGAAAGATAAAGTGGTGGGCCCAGCGCGAATTGAACACGCGACCAGCAGTAAAATGAGAATTTGGTGGACCGTACCGGATTTGAACCAGTGACCAAATATTAAAAAGCTAGTTGAGGCATTTTATTATTGGAATTACATGATGGGATTTTATGATTAGAGAGCTATTTAGGGATAAAAGAATTACTGCTGGGCTGTTTATAGAGGATAAAAAACAACTTATCCTTGGATATACTGATGGTAATGTAAAAATCTTCAATTACAATGACTCGACAAAAATTCCAACGGAATATTATACTTTTAAGCTCAGATTAAATGATTTTATTTGGACGATTACGAAATTTGATAATAGTTCATTAATTTTTATTGGTGCCAAAGATTCAGGAAGTTTCGTTCTATTTGATTTAGATGATAAAAAAATTGTTTACGAGTTTTATGGACAACATTCAAAATTAAATAGAATTTTTACTTCTCTATGGATAACAGAAAATCAATTGTTAATTGGTTCTACATATGGAGAATTAAAACACATTAATATCACATCAAAAAGTGATGATACGCCTTTTATTGTTAATATAGGAGAACACAGTAATGATTCAATATTTGGATTAGCAATTTTAAAATCTAAAATTGTAGCATCAGGAGGATTTGGGGGATATACGAATATATGGAATTTTGAAAGTAATAATTTTTCATTAATGAATAAAGTCATTGGAATTCGAGAAACAATTCAAGCAATAGCTTTGGAAAAAAATGGTGAAATATTTGCTACATTAGGAAAAGCTGGAACAATACAAATTTTTCATAAAATTATCGAAAATGGTATTGAAGATTGGGTAATGGTATTGAGATTTTTATCAGGGTCAGGACAAGGCAAATATTTAACATTTTCTAGTAATCAAGAAAAGTTATTTGCTGTAACAGAAAATGAGGTTATAATTCTAGACATAAAAACTACAGGAATCTATAGATATCCAATAAATCTTGGTCGATATATTTTAGAGAGGGATAAACAGCTTCTACTGATAACTGGAAATGGATTGTTTGAATTAGAAATAATGGAACCAGATACTACCCTTTATCAAACTGAAAACTATTATAAAGTAGGAGTTATAGGACATACATCAACAGGCAAATCAACTATATGTGGCCGAATTACTACAGGAAAACTAGATGAAACATTAAAATCGACTAAAATGAAAAATGTTTGGGATTGGATCCCAGAAGAAAATAAAAATGTGAGGATTATATTTCATGACTTTGGTGGACAGAAAAGTTATATTCCTGCTCATTTACCTCATATTATAGATTCAGATTTAATTATTATTGTATTTAGTCAAAGAGATTCTATAACTTTTGATATTGCAACTGAACTTAACGAAAAGCTTACTGATGAATATAATTATCAGAATAATATATTATATATTCAGACACATGGTGATCACCCATCCGATGTTGAAGATTTATTAAACAATTATAATAAGAAAAATAGCGACAAAAAAATAGAACCAATAAAAACAAAAAAAAGTGATGATCTAAAAGAAATAATAAATATCGAAAGTGTAGAAAAAAAAGTTTTGGAATTGTTAAATAATTACAAACCAAAAACACAGATCAATACAAAGGAAACAAATTCGCTATTACTACTAATTGAAAATTATCAAAATGAAGGCAGGGAGGTTATTTCATTAGAAGAATTATTACATGAAATTAAGCAATCAGATCTAAAGATTGATAGAAATTATCTTGTTTATACACTAAAAGGCTTACAAATTCAAGGTAGAATCGAGTTAAAGAAAAGAGGTACCACATATTCAGTTTATCTAAATATGAGAAAAATCTCTGAAGCAAAGAATAATATTTTGAAAAGAATTAATTCAGAAGAGGGATGGATAGATTGGGAGAATTATTTATCTGAATTAGAATCAGAAGAAATAGAATATAGTATAATTGCAATGGATATGTTAATTGAGGATAAAACTTGCATTGAACATCAAAATCAAAGAATAATAATTGATTTCTTAAAAAATGATCTAAAACAAAGTGAAGCTCTAGAATATTCAAAGGAATATAATTTGGACTTCAAAAAAGACGTTATACTAATTAAGAAAAAAATTAACATGAAAGATTTCTCCAAACCTGAAAAATGGATTTCTAAGTTTTTAGATTTAAATCTTCTAATGGATAAAGTAGCAAAAAATGGTGGAATCTTTTCTTATCCAAAAAAGATTACATATTGTTATATATTAATTCGAGATGATCCTAAGGAATTATTTAGTAATAAATTCGAAATAACAGTTTATATTAATGGACAATTTAAAAATACTCTAAAAGAAAAAATAGAAACCATATTTACAGATTTAACAGATGAAGAAAATCGAGATCTTAGTCCAAAAGTCACACCAATTGATGAAAGAAAAGAAAAAAAAAGAAAAAAAAACATTAAAGAAGTTTTTAAAAAAAATGAATCGAAAATAGAGAGAAATGGATTTAGAAATAATTTAACTATCGATAAAGAAAGGAAGATAATATTACCTGAAAAAGCAGAGAAGATTACTTTAGAGAGCAATATAAATGACAATTCATTGAGGATTATTTTAATATGTTCTAAACATGATTATGATGTAATTAGTAAATTAAAAGACGATTTGATCGAAAATTTCGAGGTATTAATTTTAGAAATTGATGATGATTTGATTGAAAAAATTTCAAATGCATTTATTAATTTTGATTTTGGTTTAGTTTTAATCACCACAAATTTTCTGAATATGAATTGGAAAAAACCTGAGCTCGATTTTATAATGGATTACGAGAAAAATAAAGGGAAATTAGGTATTCTACAACTTGATTTGGATAATAATTATTTAAAGCTTTATCATAAAAAGATGGTAGATTCACCAAAAATACATCTAGATAAAATTGAAGATATTATCAACATCGATAAAAATCAATTAGTAAAATTAATGATAGAAAGTTACCAAATAATGGATTCAAATTATGAAAAATTGCTACCTCAGATTGATGATTGCAATCAAATAATCCTTGAATCATTAGTTGATAGAGTAAATATCATTTTATTAACTGCTACTCAAATAGAAAGGGATTCAGTATTAAAATTAATGAGACCAATTGAAGGAATGAATAAGATTCTAAGAGGTTCTATTCAATCTGAAACTTATTTTTTAGGCAAATATGGAACTTATAATGTAGCATTAATTATGACTGGAACGGGTTCAATTAAAACTATTCTTAAAATGAAAGCAGCATTTGATTTCTGGAAACCAAAGGTAGCAATTATGTGCGGAATAGCTTTTGGTATTAAAGAAAAAGATCAGAAAATGGGGGATGTTTTAGTGTCAGAAAAAATAATTCAATATGAAATAGAGAAGAAAAGTAAGGTAGCTATTCCACGTGGAGCTATTCCAGAAAGCAGCGCAATACTACTTGATCGTTTTAAAAATGTTACAAATTGGGAATTTGAACTCGCAGAAAATATTTACTCAAAAATCATAATAGGTGCATTACTTTCAGGAGAAAAAGTGATTAATGATGCAGATTTTCTCCAAGAATTAATCAATAAATATAAACAAGCAATTGGTGGTGAAATGGAAGGAGCGGGATTTTATGAAGCAGCTAAATCAAATGATATTGAGTGGATAATTGTCAAAGGTATTTGTGATTGGGCTTTTGAAAAAAATGATAGTTTTCAATTATTAGCAGCTAAAGCAGCAGCAGATTTAGTTCATTTTGTTCTAGCTAACCCTAATTCTTTAGAATGTTTAATTAAAGATTCATAGTTTTCTGATAAATATATCTTGTAATCTAATAAATTGAATTTGAAGAAAAAGTGGTGGGCCAAGCGCGATTTGAACACATAGATAATGGTAATATCTATGATGAAGCATGTTAGAAAATCAAATGTCATTTTCTAGAGTAAAAAACAACTTAAAAACATTGAAATTAAAATGAAACACTATGGTTACTTTTACTATTCCACAGGAAATTGAGAGATTTTTTGAATTCACAGAAAAGAGTGAATTCGAGAAGAAGATATTGGATTGTGGTGCTGGAGGATCCGAACCTAAAATAGCAGTTTTTAGTGAACGAGGGTATGAAGCACACGGAGTGGAAATTTCTGATACTCAGATAGAGAGAGCACAAAAATATGAAGAAGAAAATAACCTTGATTATAAAATAATTAAAGCAGATATACGAGAATTGCCATATGAAGATGAGTCATTTAGTTTTGCATATTCTTATAACACGATTGAGCATCTTACGAAAGCAGGTACTAAAAAAGCTGTCATAGAAATGCTTCGAGTGCTAAAGAAAGGAGGTTTACTGTACATTAATTTTCAATCAACTGATTCAGCTTTCATAAAAGAGGGAAAAGATATTGGCGATAATGAAATGCTAGATATCTCTCAAGCAGGTAAATATGGATTTGAAGATACTTTTCATTCCTTTTATAACAATGATGAAGCGGAAGAACTCTTTACTGGATTAAAACTACTTCACAAAGGAATAACAAGCTTTGATTACATTCACAATGATAAACAATGCCAAAGTATCACAATAGATTACATAGTGCAAAAGGAAGAAAAGAAAAGTGGTGGGCCCAGCGCGATTTGAACCACGAACAATTTTATAAAAGAGAATATTTACTCCCTAAAAATAGGAAATTGATAAAAGTTTGAATTGTACTATATAAATTTAGAGTATTTATAAGAGGAAGTATGAGGGAATGCATGGCCATTTCAAATCAAATAAGTACTGCTTTTGTATAGTACTAATTGTATTATCATTATTTTTTATCCAGATTAGCTATTACACTAAAGGAGTAGTTGTCAAAACACCTGAGAACTTCTATAGTAGCGATGTCGACAAATTAGACCATGCAGACAAAGTGACCATTCTGAATACAAATAATTACTTAATTACAGGAGAAACTGGAGAAGTACATGATCCAACAACTATTTGTTTTAATGAAGGTGATATTGGTATTTTATGGAGAGAAGAGAAAAGCCTATTAAAAATAGCAAAGTATGACACCAATCTAAGCCGAATAATAAACACAACAATTGTTGTTAATGGAAGCATGCTAACAGAAGAAGAATACGAATTATCACAACCATGGATGCTTAAAGATTCAACTGATAATTTACATATTTTTTGGTATATGTTAGGATACGATTACCCTCAGCAAGGAGATATTTATTATATGTTGATGAATGCAAGCTTCCAAACCATCATAGAACCAAAAAGTATTCACACATATACTCATGGTGGAAATAGCTCAAGTGCAGGAAAAATAATTATAAAAGCACTAATGGATGAAGAAAATCTAATTCATTTAATACTTAAAGATAATTCATATTATCTTTTGAATAAAACAGGAGACATAAGGGCTTCAATAAAAGTGCCTGTAGAAACAGGGGAAGTACAAGATCTAGTTGTAGACAATAATGAAGATGTAATAGTAGTCTGTGAAGGTGAGGACAACTTTTACAGTATTAAGTACTCAATTGAAGAATCATCATTTGTAGAACTAAATAGAAATATTCTGTTTGACATATCAGATGAAGTAATTCATTATGCCCGATTACAGAGAATAGGCAATAGTACATTCTTTTACTGGTCCCGCTATAGTCTTACAACAGGTACAGATTACTATGAATCATATGCATTAAATACAGATGGAACTTTAGGAGAGTACGAAGTATTAAATGCTAATTATTTCAAAGGGTCATCATATACTTTGGATACAAAACATGCTGCAACAGTAAGTATTAACTGGGAATTATTTGCAGATGCAGAATTATTTTTTTCGTACTATCATCCAACACAAAATGAAAACTACACTGAAGCAAAACTGATTATACGATTCGTAAAAAATGAAGGCTATTTCTATGGACCTGCTATATTTAAGCCTAGAATAATCTCAGATATGGAGTCAAATTTCATCCTATTGTGGTATGTGAATGACGGAAACAATGGTTTTCAAGTATTTATTTGGAAATGTAATAACAATGGGGAAATATACTTACCTTTAGTTGTAGTTGCCCCTGAGAATATGCAAATTACCTTTCCAACGCCAATTATATCATTACCTAAAGCACCACTTGTAATAATATTAGTAATTATTCCAATCATTATAAGAAAACGACAAAAAAGAAAAAGATGGTTCAGAAAATAGTTGGTGGGCTCGGCGCGATTTGAACACGCGACCAACAAATAAATACATATAATAGCTAATATGAATGAATATGTTGGAAATCTTAACATAAGAAATAGGTATGTAATGAAGTGATACAAATGAGGGTTGTACTTGGTGATAGCATCCATATAAAAGGATATACTGTAGAGGGATTAATAAAAACTCTGACTGCTAAGCGTTGGTGGCAGAGATTCCTTTGGGGTAAAAATCGATGTCAAGCTGCAGACTATTTAGGGAGATGTGATCCTAAGGCATATGATGCTGTTCCATATTTAATTGAAATACTAAAAAATCCCAAAGAAGAACCAATGTTGCGTTCTACATGTGCTAGATCTCTTGCTTCAATTCACAATGAAAAAGTAATACCAGAGTTGATTCAAGTATTAGAAAATGAAGAAAATATAGATGTAAAAAGATCTATTATGCAAACATTAGGAGATTTTGGTGATAAAGCTAAAGGAGCAAAACCTAAATTAGTATCTATATTGAAAAATAGTAAGGATAATGAAATCAGATATTGGGCTATAAGAGTAATTGGTTGGATATTAGCAAGAGAAGAAATCCATACACTAAAAAATCTAATGTTGAATGATGAAGATGGTAGAATACGCTCTGGAGCAGCATTTGCTTTAGGAGAGATGAACGCTAAGCAGGTTCTAAATGATGTAATACTTGCTATCCAAGATAAGAAAAACGATAATTATATGTTTGAATTTGCTCTTGGTCTTATGTTATTGGAGGAGAAAAGAGATGGATTAGGAGCAAAAATACTTGAAGAGATGGAAATAAAAGGGATGATGCATTTTCTTAATCTTGCCAAATACAGGAGCATTTATCAAAGATTACCAAAAAAGAAAGAAACATTTCAATTTGATTTGAAGAAAAGTATACTTGAATTAATAAAGAAAGAAGAAGGACAAAGATTTGAATATAAAACTTATTTTCGTTATAATTCAAAAATAAAAAAGGAATCAAAAGAATCAGAACTTAAAGTGATTAATGCAATTGTTGCTTTCTTGAATACTGAAGGCGGTATCATCCTTATAGGAATGAATAATTCAAAAGAAATAATCGGAATTGAAAATGATTATTTAACATTTGGTAAAAATCAACAAAATAGAGATGGTTTTAAACTTCGATTAATTAGAGTTATTGAAGAAAAAATTGGGATAAAATATAAAAAATTCATTGAAATTAACTTTGAAAATATATTAGGTAAGGATGTTTGTATAATCACTATATGCAAATCTACTGAACCTGTCTACATATATAACAATTTTATAATTAGAGTAGGTAATCGCAATAAAAAGTTAAACACAAGAGAAGCTATAGATTATATTGATCATCATCAATGGAATAAATAGAGTTTCCTAATTTCAGGTTTTTTGGGAAAATAATTAATTTTCAACAAAATATAACATATATATAAGTATCAGCATATGATTTATTTCCATATTAAATTAAACCAATATTCAATAATTTTGAAATTAGTATTTTTCCTAAAAAATAACATGGTAGAATTATCATTTGCATTAATGCTTATTGAACCAGATTCATTAAATGAAAAATTTAACAATAGGGGATCATCTTTGAAAATATCAATAAAGAAATTAAATTATCTATATGATGGAATATCAAAAATATGTTAGATCATTTAGTTAAAAATCATTAATTGATGATAGAAATTAAATGTTGGTGTTCCAACATGATTGGGACACGTGACCAGCAGTTTTTTGAACTAAAAAATAAAGCTGGAAAAGTTTTTTTGTTCAAATTGATATTGGAGATTAGGAAATATGGATTTGTATTCAAATGTTTAACGAAAAGGATTGGGAACGAATAAGAAAGAAGTTTGACAATAGAAAAAGTATAATTAAGGAAATAGTACAACATATAGATCCAGAAATTATGGAACAAGTTAAGGAGTTTTTTGAAAACAATATTTTGGAAATGGAGGAGGACATATCATTACAAGTCATTATTGATGCAAGTATATTGAACAAGCATATTAGAGCTTATGTAAAATATAATCATTCATTTCTATTGGATTTACTTGAATCACCATTCTTCTCAGGTGTAGCACCTAATAAATTAAAGAATGAAATTAGTAAACACATTGTAAGCATTGCAGAATATTGTGAGAAAGATATCACAGAAATAGAAGTTATAGCTTCAAAGTTTCTTTCCAAAATTTCATATCAAAATTTAGAAAATGATTTAGCCTACCAAAAAGCAGAAGTTTTGATAGCTAAAAGGGATAAAGACGATGTAGAGTATGTAGCACTTTTCTTGAAATTAGGCAAACATGCAATAATAACGACAGATAAGGATATACTGAGTCTTGACAGTGTTAAATCATGGAAAAGTACAAAGGAAGCTTGTGAAATAGTTAGTATTTATCAACAAGGATCAGCTTCTTTTATAGTACTCGCCACAAGCATACCCCTATTAGGTATTTTAACATTTGAATTGGGAGCATTAATCATTGGTGGATTATTAGTTTTCCTAATAATATTAATTGATAAAATTGTCAGAATTTTAAAGATGGGCTATGATTTTATTTCTGCATTACCTAATGAATGGAAACTTATTCTTGGTATTCTATTTGTCACTTTGATGATATGGGAAGACAGTAGAGAGTTAATCTTTAATGCAATTAAGAAGCAAATGAATAATTACATTCAAAAGATTAAGAAAATCATCGAATTTATTAAACCTCTCCTTAAAATTACAGGTAAATGGTGTGCAGAAGAACTATTAACAAATAGTATGGTTCTAATTGACAATGTCACATTAGCATTAAATCAAATGATTGATCTAGAAAAGCAATTAACTGCCGAATCAAGTAAATATAAGAAAAGTAAGAAGAATGGTGGGCCCAGCGCGATTTGAATTCGAAGAAATGTGAATTATAACCCTTAGGTTAATACATCTAACAGAAAATGAATAAAAAAATGTAAGATTGGAATTAGACACATTTAGATTTCATATAAATCAATAATCTTTTTCATTTTGGGATAAATATCAACGAGAATTAATCCTTCAATATGGCTTAATATATAACCACCTTGAGGTTTTTCAAAAGTAGATACTCTTCTAAAACCGTATTTCAAGTAATCAATAAGATGGTTAGCTCTTAATAATAAATTATATAATTCAATTAATTCAGAAGTTTCTTCACCAAATGAAGATATTAAACCTGAATGCAAAATTGCTCTCCAAGATTCAATTTTGAAAGGATAAATTATAGGATGCATTTCCCAGGTTTTATCAGCAGGAGTATCAGGATATTTGTGTTTTAGTTCACCAATTACGGATTTAAAATGCTCTAATAGCTCTTTGTTATCTTTTAATTCTTGAAAAAAAGCAGCTAATAATCCACTTCTGAAGATTGCTTCTTTAACTTCAAAATCCATCATAGCTATTGATTGAGTTTCACTTCTTTTGTAATATTTTTTATCTTCTGCCATATGAGGTGAATTTTTACTTTTATTGATAGAAATTACAAACACTGATTGTCTTTGATTATTTGGATTATTTATTCGTTCAATGTGAAAAATGCTAATAGACGGATCCATTTTCTGGATAATCCAACTATCCAATGTTTGACGATAATTATTTTCTTCAATCCAAATTATTTCCTTAGCAATATCATTTTCTTCATCGATACCAATTATTAATTGTCCACCATTACTATTAGCAAATGCAGAAACTGTTTTAGTTAATTTTTTACTTGTAATTTCTCTTTTATATTCTAAATAGAGGTTTTCTTTCACTTTTGTTTCTATTAACCATTTCAAATCATCTAATGTTTTTATTTGTCTCAAAATTAATAACTCCACAATTAATAACATCGAAAGTACTATTTAAAACAGTTTAAAATAAGTTATCGAATGGAATTTAGTTAATTAAAAATTAGAATTGGTGGGCCGTACCGGATTTGAACCAGTGACACTCAGGTTATGAGCCTGATGCTCTACCAAGCTGAGCTAACGGCCCTCGGTATAATCTGCTGAAGTTCAATGAATATTTAAAGTTTTTTTCATGCAAATTAAATACAAATCAAAAGAAGTACTCTAAGTAGTTATAAAGATTATTTCTACATTGTCTACCCATTTTCCTTCATACTCCTTGACTTTCTGAAAAACCTCTGGAATGACTTTCACACACAAACAAGCATAATCAGCATTAAGTAAGGTTCTCCGATATTCAATTTTACATGCTTTCTGTTTCAAGTCTAACCGAAAACTCATTAAGCATTTTACGGAAGAAGCATCGCGACAACTAACAATTGTTATTCTATCATCTTTTATTCCCAGTATATCAACTTCCATTTTACGACCATAATAACCTAATAGAACATTTGTGATTGCATTATATCCTTTAGCTTCCATTAACTGCTGGATTTCTTGCTCAAATGCTGAACCAGCATGATTAATGCCAAGTAAAGAGATTAATTGAATATTCTTTGGAAGTTTCTCAAGGAGAAGATTCTTACATTGTGTAAAAACACCACCATTAGTATCAAGTATTTTTTCAAGGAATTCATTTAAGAAGGAATTCTTTTTAGGGGGTTGTTCTTTTGTTATTTGCTGGTTTTTTTCTTTGAAATCAGACATTCTTTGAAGCAATTTAGAAGGAGTTTGATACATTTTTTCTAATTCTTCCTTACCAATAAGGAGGATATTGCTTTTATCTCCGAAAGCTTGAGTAATTACTTCTTCTCCATTGAGTAAATCAGCATTGATAAGTAATATGAGAAAAATATTGTCACCAAGCTTCCTGCGAAAATGCTCCATTTCAGCAATTGCAGAATCTATTTCCGAATGTTTACTACTTGTAAAAGAGGTTTTATATTCAACAATAAAAAGTGTGTTATCTTCAGTATCGAGTATTAATTCATCAAACACGTGTTTGTTTCCTAATTCATTCTCTGTTGGACAATCAACAACGATCTGAACTTCTGAAAACTGCTCAAACTTTGAAGACGCATATACTTGGTTAACTAATGTTCTCATCTTCTCTTCAATTCTACTGTCTTGATGTCGACCCGCTATAAAATTGGAGGTGAAAGACTTAATCGGATAACCAAGTTCTCTGAATTCAGTTTTCTTTCTAAAATCAACAATTGTAGATGGTTGAAGTGTTAAAGCTGGTTGTGCAAGGATAATGGTAGTAGCTACTTTATTGGGAGCATAACGAGGGTATTTTAGTTCCAGTACTTTCCTTGTTTCAATCTCTCGAAGAATAGCGGGAACAACAATAGGAGGGGAATCATCTTTCTTGCAAACAAAAAGTTCTAAATCAAAGAAATTCGAGAAGTGGTTGCGTAATTCTGATGAGAGAGTAATCCTACCCCATTTATCGATTTTTGTATTCATTATGATAAGCAATTGCTTGTCAGTTTTTTGATGGATTTCGAATTGTGCGTTTTGCCTTCCACCTGCAACTATTAGCTCTGAGTCTGAGAGATCAAAATCACAGGGAATTGAATCTCTAATGTTTTTAGTTTCTAAGAAGTAATCTGTTGGTTTCAGTTGTCCTATAATTACATAGCAAATTTTCTTGTGTTGTTTTTGCAATTCCCTTAACTGCTTAAAGATAATGTCATCAATAGGTCGAAGAAAAACAACTGTCCTTTGCTTCTTTCTTTTCTGTCTATCTCTATAAGAGAATTTTTGAGAGTAAACTTCAGATAAGACATTTTCAAATTTTGGTAAACCAACAGAAGCATCAAATTTAAAGTCAACATATATCTTCAATTGATTTTCACTTTTTTTAGGCAAAGTAAAATACTTTCCAATTTCAAGGGGAATAATCACACCTTTACTTGAAATTGAATGAGTCTGACAAGTGATTGTGGAATCAGAATAAATCGTATACTTTATTCCCATTTTGTGTTTTTGATTTTTGAAGATGATTTTGTTAGGAGGAGTCATAAGCATCAAATACTATGGTTTTACTATGTAAATACTATGGAAAGAAACTATTTAAATATTATGGTTTCCATAGTATTATACGGTGGAAAAATATGCCTTTGGAATTTAAGCGGAAAGTAATTGATAATCATGGTAGTTTGCAAGTGAATATCCCAGTCGAGATTGCTGAGCACTTAGGGATAAGGAAAGGAGACACCATTGCAATTTCTCTTGATGACAATCGTTTTGTTTGTCGAAAGATTGAGAAGTGAAGAAATAAGAACTCAAAAATCCTTCACGCTGGAGCGTTGTGAATCACTGTAGGTGATGAGCAGCGACGACGTGGGCACGCCCCGAAGCGTGAGCTTTTGAGCAGTATTCTTCTCGAATCACAACCATTAATACTTGCGTTTGGTTTTTCGGTCGTTGTTCTCTACTTTGTTTTGTGCTTGTAGAAACCCATTTTCTCTCTTAGTTGTGTGATTTCTTCGTAGTGTATGATTTCACTTCTTTGCAGGATGAGGAGTGGTTTTTCCCCGCTGATTGCTGCTCGATCATTGTATTTCTTGATCGCTATTCGCGCTTTGTCCACGTCTCGTCCGAAAGGAACAATTACCACGAATCGCTTCTTGTTGTCTGATTGGTTCTCCATGGTGAGTAATCTCCGAATGAATACTCGTTCATCGTATCCTTCGCTCCCAGTGTGAACCTCAACCCACCAAGTAGTTGACTCACCATCCAAGTTTACTCGGTAGGAACCATCGCACACAAAAGAACCCTGACCATCCCAATGAGGAATCGTTAAGTGTTTGTCTGACAGTTTCTGGAGGGTGAAGGGACTAATGCCCTCAGTGAGTTGCTGAAAACACCAAGCAGCGAAGACATCGTGAGGTGGGAAACGAGAACGATAATTAGTAGGAACTAATTGGTAGCGTTCGCGTGGATAACCGTAGTAGAGTTTGAAGCCCCCTTTCCGGGGCATAGGATAAGCCCGAAGAAGACCAGTGCTGAACAAGTGGAGGTGACCGAGGAAGCGACCATCAAGAGAAAAATACTCTCGCTCAACATACTTCTTCCCTGAGTAGAAATTAGATGCAATGCTTCGAGAACTGATGGAGGAGAGGAGATTCGGCCAAAGCTCCTTCAATTTATCAGCAATAACAAGGGGAGGAAATAACGGTTGACGGGAACCAATAGGATTAGGCATGAGCCAAATGATGAATTGTATAAGAGTGGAAGTCAAATAGTACTTGTTAAGATCATTAATATTGGGACGGGAGTAAGAATCCCACTGAGTTAAGGCTTCTTGGTAGCGGAAAAGCAAAGAGGTTACCACACGAAATTAATTAATCAGAAAATAGTAGAGGACAGGACTAATAAACACCGAAGAAAGAGCTAATTAAAACACAGCAAGAGGAGGTTCTTCTATTTACTACAAATATTAAATAAGTAAAAAACTTATGAGTAAACAAGTAAAATTGAGAGGTGTGTAGAATTAGGTTAGGAACTGGAGAACTTGCGTCGATTAATATAAGGTTTCTTGAGCTGCCTATTTGGATTGATATAACATTCGTTGGGTTTCTTTGTGGATTAGTAGTACTCGCGCCAATAGTGGCTTTACTATTGATCTTTGTATCTCAGAAGGTGCAAGCGTTAAAAGTGGATAAATTGTTAAGAGTGGCATTTTCATTAATGACTATTGGGGCAGCGTATTTGATCTATTTCATTATGATTTTTGCAGTGCTCATTATTTTTGATGATGTGAGTAGAATCAGTTCATATATACCAGGAGTTATTCTTGGGTACGGATTATTCATAGGGTCTCAAGTGATATTTCTTGGAGGATCTTGTCTTTTTGGTGCAGTGTTTATTGGGAACTTAATCTGGTTTTTGGTGCGACGAAAAAGAATAATGCCAACAATAAAAGCAGAAGGAAAAAAACAGGGGATGGTGTGAAGGAGTGAGTGAGGAAAGCAGGAAAAGTAGCAGAGTTATAGTGATAATTCTAATTATGCTATTAATTGGAGCAATAAGTGGGAGTATTGGGTTATTAACTTGGCATAGTAAAAACCGGCCGTATTTCGTAGGTGGAATCGTTATTTATCGAAATGAGGACTTCACTGAGTACTATAATTTCCCGGGAAATGGGACGAAAGAGAATCCTTACAGAATTGAGAATTTAGTCATCTCCCCAAAATCTCTGTACGGAATCAAGATTAGTAGAACAAGTAGTCATTTTGTTATTAGGAATTGTCAGATAACTGCTGAGTATCCTATAGTATTAGTGAACACTTCACATGGGACGGCAAGAATCGAAAATAATAGGATCTACGGGCAGAATGCACCGGGAATTGAAATGATTTATTGCCCAGGATCAATAGTCAGTAACAACACGATAGTTGGCTCAGCAATATATTGCGAAGGAATTGCTACAACAGGTTGTTATGATACTATTATCTCACATAATGTGTGTAACAATTTAGAATATGGACTGTATTTGCGGGGACTAAGTGATAATCTCATTGTGAGGAACAATACTTGCAACAATAATGAGTATGGCATTTTCTTCATACATGAAGATACTTACCTTTTGGATGGCAGATACATAAGAAGTCATTCTATAGTAATTGCAAACAACACCTGTAATGATAACAGCGAGAGAGGTATGTTCGTATCATGGGTAGAGAATTCAGTTATTTATGGAAACAATTGTAGTAGGAATAATCGTTCGGGTTATGGGGGAAGGGGGCAAAATGTTACATTTATGAACAATTATTTTGGTTTTAATGGTATAGGATTGGATATTGAATATTTTATCAATTCGACGATTAAAGCCAATAGTTTCACTAATAATACTGGATTAGCGATAAGTGCTGAGGAG
>JAHLVZ010000109.1 GCA_019058165.1 Candidatus Heimdallarchaeota archaeon | reverse complement strand
GTTGCGCGAGTTTGTTTTCCTCAACCCCGAACCGTTAATTTTCGGGATCTCATGTTATCGTTAATTATTTATTTTTTGATATTGTAGTTTTTCTCCGCTGTTTGCTCGGTTGGATTTTTACAGACCGGTCATTCCGGGGCACAAGCCCTTGGTCGGGTCGTCGCCTTTTCCGAGCGATTAGTACGGAAACTAGTTTTTGTCTGAGCAGAGTTTTCTTTTTAAAGTTTTGCTCGTATGAGCGAATCAGCTGAGTTGTTCTTTTTCTCTTCTGATTCCCTGCCCTTTCGACTTGTTTCGTTTCGAGGATGCTCTATTAAAAGCTTTCTCTAACATTTATTATTTGTCTTCTTTGAATTTAATTTTTTCTTTTAGCTTTTGGTGTTAATTTTTTGCTTGTTTTTTCAGCTTGAGAGCTAACTCAAGATACACCCCTGCTGCTAAGAAAGAGGCTAGTATTTGGCTGCTAAAGAATGGTATATGAAAATATTCAGGAATGTATACTACCACTGTGTAATTATTTTGAAGAAAGAATATCCAAATAATTAGTGATCCTAGTAAGAAGAAGTGAACTACAGATCTTTTGACAATCATTACATCTATTATTTTACTCTTCTTTAAAAAGTAGTTTTGAATGATTATGATTATTATTACGAATCCGAACACTACCATACTGGAAAATAAGTTTGTGCCAATTATGTACCATCCTATGCTTTCGGGTATATCTATTGAAAGAACAAGAATGTAGATAATGATTTCGAACAAAAACAATAGATTTGCAGCTATCATAATAATCGAGTAGAGAATTATGAATACAAGCAGGTTTTTGTTTTCTTTTTTCTCCTTTAATTTTCTCATTTTTCTTAATCCACTGATGAAAAAAGAGAGTCCAAAACAGCCTAGAATTAAGCATATTGTTGACAAAACTACTTCTACAATATTCATAAAATCAGGAATGTGAAGTCCAAATATCATTCGATGAATTTCACTACGAAACCATAGTGCAAGTGCTTTATAACCAAACAACAAAAAATAAGCTACTAAAATTCCTGATCCAATTATAATTGGTTTTCTATAGTTTACTCCTTGGTTTTCCTCTTGTTGTATTCTGTTTGTTTCCTCTTTCACCATGATTCCCAACTATTAACTTGTAGGAATACTATACTCACGTTACTATTTAATAATTCACGATAAATAGTTTCAAAACAGTTTTGGAAAATTAGTTTTTTTATGTTATTTTTTTACTAGCTTTTTCAGTTGTCTTTCTTTCTCATTCCTATATCTCATACCTTTCAATCTGCAAGGGTTTTTGGGCAACTTCTTTTCTTTTTTTATTCTCTTTGAGAAAGATATACTAAATATTTAAAAATAATAATAGGGCATTATATATTGCACTTGCGATATATTTATCGCAGGGTGGGAACAATGAAGGGAATTTTATCTAATTTTCAAGATAAAGCGCACACTAGACATCGCAAACTACTGGTACTCACATTGGTGACAATTATTGTTCTTTGTTTTTCAATTGCCCCTATTCAATCATTTGCGCTTGAATCTAGTGATAACACTTTGGAGAGTGTATCTCCAATGGCGATAATCCCAGAGTTCAATCAACTTGATGTTGGATTTGAACGGGATTATTTATTCAAAATAGCCAATATATGCGATCATCAAGATGACTTTAATAACAAGAATTTTGATGTTCATGACAATCTAATTTTTCATGCAGCAGGCAGAAACGGTTTGTTAATTTATGACACAACAAATCCTCAAGATATCAAACTTATTTCCAAAATAACAGATTTCCATTTTACTGAATCAGATATATTTTATGGTTATTTTCAAGTTTGTTATTCCGAGGGTTACGTCTACGCATAAAGTAAAAATTGGCATAATTGACTTGCGGTTTAGACGTAACTTGTTTGTTAGGTCTGCGGTCTAGAGCCCTTTAGAGTAGCAATTTTTGATGTAACAAATCCGAGTAAACCAACATTAGCTAATCAAATAGTTACAGATCCAAATATACCTGAGCATACTATTCACAGCATTGAGGTTATTGATTCATATCTTTTTGCAATTATGGAAGAACAGATCCTTGTAGTTGATACTAACAACATTGAAGCATCACTTTTACAAAATATTCATGTCAACATAAATTCGACTGTAATACGTTTAATAAAAACACAAGATTACATAATAACTAGTGGAGAAATTATTAACTTCATAAATTTTAGCGATCCGACAAATCCTCACCTAATTGAAACTATTGAAATTCCTGATGTTTATTACTATGATATAGAAGTCGCTAATGAAATTCTAATTGCACGCAGAACCTCTGGTGATGTATTCTTTTACAATATAACTAATTTTAGTAATATTACTGAGATAACAAGTCTCGTCGCGGAAAAGGGGCATCTTTTGGAGGTAAAGCAAGAGTTTCTTTACATCATAGGATCCCCAAATGAAGGTGGATTTGGTGTTTATAATATATCAAATCTCAACAACATTACTAAGGTAGATGAATACTTAGACATTGGTCGACTATATACTACTACAATTTTTGAGAACTATCTTTATGTTTACAATAAATATTCTGGTATTAATATCATAAACATAACTTCTATTACTAATATGAAACGGATTAACAAACCAATCGAAAATAGCTACAAATCATATGTGCAATTCAAAAATGACTATGCTCTTTTTGCTGGTGGACATGGAGGTTTGGAAGTTTATAATATTAAACGACCAAATAATCCAAAACTTGTTTGGCAAGATCTGAATTCTGGCTTCGCAACAGATATTGCTATACAAAATTCATATGTTTACTTGGCGAATGGTTACAATGGATTATATATCTATGATATAAGTCAGATTGATAATCCTATTAGAATTAAAACCATTGAGTTAGAAGGATTCGTTACAAACGTTGTTCTTAACGATGATATATGCATTACTTCACAAGAAGAACATGGCATAACAATTTTCAATATCTCGAACCCAGAAACACCTGAAACATTATCAGAATATACAAATGGAACAATTAATGTTCAAAGAACTTTGATTGGAAACGATACACTTTACCTTGCTACTTTAGAACATGGCTTAGAGATCATCAATATTACTAATCTAACAACACCAATTTATGTAAAATCACTTTCAAGTGATGAGAGAGCTACTTGTGCAACAATAATGAACGATCATTTAATTTACGCATCCGAATCGGGAATTAATTTTTACGAAATTTTCGACAACAATACATTTTCTTGGAAAAACACATATTTAACTGAAAAATTAGTATCAGATGTTATAGTACAAAATGATAGATTAATATTCTCATACTTTGGATCTAACGCAGTTATACTACAGCTGACCAATCTAACTTCTTTTGATTATATCGCTGAAACTCACGAGGGTAATATATTACGAATAATAATCCATAATGATTTACTATATACTACAAATGGCCTATATGGTGCAAATATCTATAGTTTTGATAACAATCAAAATAACATTGCAGACTATTATGAACCACTCATACTAACACTATCTATTACAATCTCAATTTTATTTCTTATTGCAATAATCTCATTTATTGTTATCAGAAGAAGAAGAAGTAACAATTAGTAATTATTGTTTACTTCTTTTGTTTTTTTTCTCTTAGCTTTTTATGGTGATTTTTTTTCTTTTCATTTTTTGCTCTCTGGATGATTACTTGTATGAATCCTTCTTTTCCTATACTATAGGCTACTTCGTTTTCCGGGAATCTTTTTGCCATGTGTTTTTTCACAAACTCGTATTCTTTTGCTGTTTCTGTGTGTTCTCGTAAGTAATCACTAAAAAGTAGAAAGTTTTCCCAATCTTCTGTTTTATGTTCCCACATATGTAGCAGGTATTTCTTCTTTCCCTCTACTGGTTTTCTGAATAATCTTCTATTTGGCACGAGGTTCTCTATACTTGCCAGATATTCATATCCTAGTTTCTCAAGTTTTGGAATGCAATGTACTGCATCTCTTAACGTTTTGACTCCTATTTGAATATCTATCACAGGTTTTGCAACTATAAACGGTATTGCCGTACTTCCTATATGGTCTATGGTGACAACATATTGTCCTATTGCTTCCATTATTTTTTGCTTTTCCCTTTGAAATTTCTCTGGCCAAGAAGAATCATAATCAACTAATTCTACTTTTTCTTTTCCCACTTTATTCACAGCAATTTTACTTGTAATTATTCCTCAGTCATTATACTTACGGTATAATTTTTCTTCAGGGCATATGCTTTCGCTTCTTCGAAGGTATCAAAGTACGCTAGAACATCATATGGGACAAAAATCATTTCTCCCTCAAACTCGAGTTCTATCATTGGTCTAGCTATTAATTCCGGATCATCTGGATCTGTATCCAATAGTGCTATTTTCTTTTCCTTAGCGTATTCCTTGCACGTTTTGCATCTATTTGGTCCTCTTGCACAGTGCATTTTTGCCATTCTTTTGAGCACATATTTTTCTGTCATTTTTACTCGAGCCTTAACAATACTATTAATATTAAAAAGAAAGGTGCTATAGAATTAATATCTTTTCGAGGTCTGACTTATTTTCGGCTGTTTTTGGTAAAAACTTGCACTATCCCACGAGTCATACAGAACACTACAAAATTAGCCATTTTATCTAGTGTTGTGTTTACTTTATGAGTTATTTCCATGACTGTTTTTGTTCCATCAAACTCGGCGTATGCTTTCCCAAATCCATCAAAATACTTCTTTTGTAATTCTCCCTCGAATGATTCATATTCTTCTTGTTTTATCAATTTCTTTGGCATTAATTGCTCTGCTTGTATCATTAATACTATTACTTCTTTTACCATGTGCTCTTTTACGTTTTTGATGATTCTTTGGTCTATTATCTCGAGTGTTTTGTTCATTGCTTCGCTATTGAAGTTTAGTCCTGCTTCTGTCAATGCTTCGTTTAACACATCTATTTCTTGTACTAATGAGGGTATTTTTGTTAAGCCTTTTTGTGTTGGGAAAAGTATTGATGAAAATCTTAGGTTTGAAGTTGAGACTATTATAGCTTGTTTTCCTTTCAAGCTCACCATGGTAAATTTTTGTTTCTTTCTTGGAATGATAACTCCTTGCGAGTACATATCTCGAACTTGTAGGGCTATGTCCAGCGGATCCATCTTGTTTCCTTCTATCCAATCTGGTAGAAATGAGCTGTTTACTTTGTCTCCTTCAAAATCAATGAATAAAATGCCTTCCCAATTTTCTGACAGTTTTCCGACATTTCTCTGTTTTTCTACTACAAGGTCTTTGAATGTTGTTCTGTTTCCCCGGATTGCTGCTTTTTTCTTTCCTATATCTTGATATTCTAGCAACACCCTATCGATAAGATCACAAAAGTTCACAGGATTTCCATAGGAAGTTCGCACTGCAAATTTCAGCATCTTTACTATTTCATCTTGATATTCTAAACAATCTACAAGTGCCACTGCTACATCTATGAATTCTGTTTCATTGACTTTTCTAATTGCTCGTCCAACGATTAGCTCTTCGCCTGTTCTGGTTGTAACTTTATCAATTTGCGCATGAGATATTCCGGTATAGAATTCCCCTAAATGTGCTAAGCTTTTCAAGAATTCCAAGTATTCACTTTTTTCTTGTGTCAATTTGTTTATGTAAGCAATTGGTCCTAGAATTATATCGAATGTCACCAAGAAGACTGCTTTCACACCCATTTCTCTCAAAATGGGCTTAGAGAAAGTGGATATTTCTAATTCCTTAATGTGTTCTTCCTCATTGGACATTCTTGTTCACCTCTTCGTTGGGTTTCGTTAACGAGGAAAGATTGTTGTTCAACACTATATGATGTTTTGATAGTAATCAGCAACTATTCCTCTTTGACTTTCGTTCTCAAATACTTTTGAACGTTTGTATTTTTTGTCGGAGACCTATTGTTCAAGCTATACTCACAAGAGTTAGTTATATAACTAGCTTTTTCTGCATTTTTCGTCTTCTTTTTTTTTAAAAAAAAAACATGCTTCTTACAATTTTCTCTAATATATACTATGTTTTTCTTATTTTTAAGGTTTATAGAAAAAGTATCCTTAGATTTTTGTCGGGAGAAGTTTTTCTTCACCGGATTAATATCTCGATATTGCAGATATTTATATTTTAAGAGATGACATATCTATATGTAGTATAATCAGAGGAGCGCGTACACATGCCAGTTGAATTGGACTATTGGGCTGAGAAATTAAAAAGAGCCTATACTGAACGTGATCACAAGAAAGAATACATTCTCAAAGCTCCAACTAAGAAGGAATTTTCTCAGTCAACAAAAAACAAAGCGTTCTCAATTTTTGAATCAGATTAGAAAGTGCTCTTAGTGGAATTCTCTTTGATCTTTTAATCGAGTAAAGATAATTTTACAGATGTTTTTATCTATATCCTCTTTATTATCATCTGACGCTTTCAGACCAAGTTTCCCTAATTCTGCGACTAATAGTGTGGTTGATTCACTTTCTGTTAAAAGCAAACCTAATTCTAAAGATAATTTCTTTAACAATTTTGTTCCTGCTACAAGTTCCTCTGGATTATCAAACAACTCTTTCAAGTATTCATCTCGAACTATTATCCACAAATCCTTCTCAGAAGCTTCTTTTAGTTTTTGGCTCATAGTTGCTTTGGCGGATAATTTCTGTGAATCATTTTCTTTTGCTAAAGCGTTTTCCACCTTAATAGCCAAAGCAGGATCTTTTTCGATGATTTTTCCTATTTCTACTCGTAAATCCTCTCGAGTAGAATATATATCCATAATTGTTTCTTCTAATAATCTAAGCACCTTTTCGTCTACGCTTAGACCAGGATATTCTTCTGCGCCCACAGGAGATAATCTATACATCAATTGGACATCAAATTTCTTCATTAGTTTAGCGACATTCATTTGTGTGATTCCAAATTCATTTAATATTTTCTCGAGAAACTCTTTCGCAAAATAGGAGGGTTTCTGTTTATGTGTTTTAGTCGCGATGTCGAAGTTCTCTCTCACCAGTTCACGGATCACAGTTTGTACCTTATCGATAGATAATCCTTCAACATTGGTTATTGTGAGTGCAACTTTGTCATCTATTATGCCTTCTTTTTTCGTAGCAACTCCTGGACTCCCTTCTTTCTTCTCTCTACTTAAGGATTTCATTGGATAATCGATTCCCATCTTCAAATCCATTGCTTCATATTCCATGATGAGTCTGTTCTCTAGAATTAATTCAGAAGCAATTCGCCAATTCATTTGTGTCCTATCTTTTTTAGAAATTTGGAGATGTTTTTTAATCGTTTCATATTCTTGTATTGCTTTATTTGCCCAACCTTTGCTTTCCAGTTCTGAAAGAATGAATTCAATTGAATCTATGTTTGCATCAAATCTATTAAATAGCTCTTCAATAATTACTTCCCCTTTCTCTCGAGCTTTTTGGCGCATATAGCAAATGATGTTTAAAGCAGCATCATAGAAATTAGCTCTTTTGTGATCTTGCGCCCAGGAGAACAGCATTGGTTTGATTGCTTCTGCTGCTATATATGCTCTTTCTATAATATAGAGAGCAGAATCTTCTTTTTCTCCTGCTAAGTCTCCGAAAAGAGATCGATCCAAAGTGATGAGTTTTGTCACTCTTTTTAATAATTTCTTTGGAAAATCATTGGAAACGTATTTTATCCAAAACCCTTCTTCCATGGAGAATCGGATTAGAAATGAATAAATGTCAGGTAATTCATATTTTGCTTCTTTTAACCGGCTTATCTCGTTTTTAAAGTAATTTACTGATAATTTTCTTGGGATATCATATTCAAATTCAAGGACAAAAACAGCTTTTGCTATTTCCTCTTGTAATTCAAATTCTTTAACGATATCTTTTATCTCATTGTCAGGAACTACCACAGTGCGTTCTAGAATTCGATCTTGGTCTGCTGTTTTGATTTTATTGAACGCTTCCACAGCTTCTCTTAATACCTCTTGACTTTCAAGGTCACCAAGATCTCTTTCCAACATCTGCTTTTTTTACTCCGTTTCTTTGAGTTTTTTACATTCACTTTGCTATTCCTATTCTTCTAAAATAGCAAGTATACTTTTTCAAGCAATTAACTAATTGGAAAGTATTTTTAAAATATAGATGGTATCGGCAAATTGCTCCTGTTATGAAATATATTTTATGAAAACAGCTAAAAAAGTGATTAGTCAAAAATTTCTGATTGATCTTCTTTGACATTCTCTTCTTTTTTCTTTTGTTCTTTTTCTTTTTCTTCTTCTTCACTTTTTCTGGAGAAATAGATCACTACATAGAAGAATCCACAGCCAAGGAGAAAAACTCCAAAAACAATCCAGAGTGTTACTTCAAGAAGTGCTAGAACAACAGCTAAAACCCAACAGAGTATTATAGCTACAAGCATGAGATCAAAAACTAATGCTAATCCGACATCTTTTGCATCTTCTTTTAGTGTAGACATTTCTCTCACTTCACCTACTGTTAGGTTTGTTAGTATTTATTGCTTTTTTAGTTTTTGCCAAGAATTAAAAATTGCTCTAGAATGCTGCTTTTAAGCAACAAAATTTTAAATTCCTATGTTGTAATGTTATTAGTTTATTGAAGTTAAACAGGAGATAACATTGTACCAATATTTTGTGGCAATCATTATTGGATATCTATTGGGTTCTATCCCTTTTGCTTGGTTAATTGTGAAACTCGTTACAGGAAAAGATGTTCGTAAAGAAGGGTCCCATTCTGTTAGCACAAGAAATACTGTCCGAACGGCTGGTTATTTCTGGGCAATTCTGACTGCTTCTCTTGATGTAACTAAAGGATTTTTAGCAGCGTTTCTAGTTCGGTTCTATTTAACTCGATTACCTGCAGCAACAGCTTTGACTGCTGAAATGTCTATCTTTTGTACTGCTCTTGCAGGAATAGGAGCTTTTGCTGGACATTTATGGATGCCCTGGTTAGGATTCAAAGGAGGAAAAGGATTCGCTGTTTTTTCAGGATCATTAATTGTGCTTAATCCCTATGGAATCTTAGTTTGGTGGTTAAGTCTTCCAATTTTCCTAATTATTATCAGATACAGCTATCTTGGAGGATTAAGTGCAACCATCTCTGCTGCTCTTTTAGGTATGTTCTTCTTTATTTTCGGGCATGCAAATGGAATCCCTAATTACTATTGGAGTGATTGGGGTGTTATGGTTCATGGATTTGGATGTGTCATTGTGCTTTTACTCAGACTAATTCCAGATTTCAAAGCTATGAAAGCAGGAGAAATCAAACGTTGGTCCGGGATGAAAGTCTCGCAATGGATGCGGTAAAAGATAAAAACAGAAATTAGCAGTTTACTTACTGCTTTTTTCTTCACTTTATTATGAGAAGAAATTTAGAGTGTTTTATAATCAATTTATTTCGTTTTCATGATTCTCTCATGAACTTTCTTATTTTTAGGCAAGGTAAATCTAAATGTTGAACCTTTGTTTTTTCCTTCTGATTCAGCTACTACTGTACCCCCGTGAGCTTCTACCAAGCTTTTCACCACAGCTAGTCCTAAACCAGAACCAGGGCTTTTCGGATCTACTTTTACATATTGTTCAAAAATTCGTTTCAAATCTTTTTTGTATATTCCAAATCCGTTATCAATCACTGAAATTTCTATGAAATCCTTTTTGAGATTCTTAGCAACAATTCGAATTTTACTATCTTTTTCTGTGAACTTAATCGCATTAAGAACTAGATTCTTAATTATTCTCACAACTTGTTCTTTGTCGCACCAAGCACTTAATTTATCTGGAATATCATGTGAAACAATGAATCCCTTGTCTATTATTACAGATCCAACAGCAGTTAGAGAATCAGAAACAAT
>JAHLVZ010000013.1 GCA_019058165.1 Candidatus Heimdallarchaeota archaeon | reverse complement strand
ATGTAGAAGGCGGAGTCGAAGCTACTGTTAGAATCTCTTATATTGAACGTCCTTTCTTCTGTTATGATCCTGAAGAAGATACTGCAACAGACGGAGTAAAAGGTAGTGGTCCAGCAATTCTTGCGATTGATCACCTTCCAACAGAAATTCCTCGAGATGCTTCAGAGTACTTTAGCAATACATTACTGCCATTCGTCCCAAATATGGCAAAAGCTAATTATGATGGAACACTGGCTGAAGCTGGTTTAGCTGAAGAAATTAAAAGATCAGTAATTCTTTGGAAAGGAAAATTCACACCAAACTTTGAGTATATTGATGAATACCTAAAATAAACAAATTTTGGTATGCATCGGTAGAGTTGTTGCTTTGGTTGCCATTGTAATTAGAAATAGAAAGGAAAAAAACATTTAATTAGACATGGTATCAAGCATAGCTAAGAAAAAATAAAATCAATGGTTCGATTTACTATGAAGAAAGTCGTTGTTTTTGGTGCAGGTTTAGTATCAAAACCTGGAATTCGGTATTTACTTGACAAGGGTTTTGAAGTAACTGTTGCTTCACGAACTGTCAGTAAAGCTGAAGCGATTGTTGATAATCATCCAAATGGGAAAGCGGTTGCATATGATATAACCAAAGATCCCCTTGATGATTTGATCAAAGAAACTGATTTAGCTATCAGTCTCTTACCTTATGCTTTTCATCCTGATGTAGCTAAAGCATGCATTAAATACAAGAAACACATGGCCACTACCTCTTATGTTTCAGATGCTATGAAAGCTTTAGATGAGGATGCAAAGAAAGCTGGAATTCTAATTATGAATGAGTGTGGTGTTGACCCTGGAACTGATCACATGAGTGCCATGAAAATTATTCATGATGTTCAGAAGAAAGGTGGAAAAATCACCAGTTTCAAATCAACTACCGGTGGTCTTCCTGCTCCGGACTCTAATGATAATCCTATGGGTTACAAGTTCTCTTGGTCCCCTAAAGGTGTTATTTTGGCTGGAACTAATGCTGCTCAATACCTTGAGGATGGAAAGATTGTTGATATCAAAAGTGGCGATCTCTTTAATCATTATTGGCCTTACAATGTTGAGGGAATGGGCCTCGAAGCTTATCCAAATAGAGATAGTATGCAATACGTTGAGTTGTACGGTTTAGAAGGTATCAAAACAATGTTTAGAGGTACTTTCAGGTATCCTGGTTGGTGTGAAACTCTTCAAGCTTTATTCGATCTTGATTTGATGAGTAAAGATGCTAAAGAAGGTCTAGAGGACTTAACTTGGAAGCAATTAATGCAAGTGATTCTTAACTACAAAGGTGACGATATTAAGAAAGAAATCGCTCAGAAACTTGGAAAGAGTGACGATGCTGAATGTCTCAAAAGATTAGAATGGATGGGTCTATTCAGTGATCAGAAAATCGCTCAAGGTGGTTCTCATCTAGATGCTCTTGCGGATCTATTCTTAACTAAACTTGGAACCTTTAAGCCGGAAGAACGTGACATGATCGTCATGCTTCACGAATTCACTGCTGAATATCCTGATGGTAAAGAAGAGAAGATTACTTCTACTTTACTTGATTATGGTATTCCAAACGGTGATTCATCAATGGCACGTACTGTTTCTCTTCCAGTAGCAATTGCTGTTCGCATGATGCTTGAAGGAGAAATCAAAGGTTCAGGAATTATTATTCCAACAGATCCAGAAGTCTACAATCCAATCCTTGATGAATTAGAGACCATGGATATAATCTTCAAAGAAAAAATTCTTTAGAAAAATAGTTGTTAGACCTGGCAAACTGCATAGGTCTGACTTTTCTTGTTTTTTTGGTGACTATGTATACTATTGAGAAGAAAGTTTTATTTGAAATAATGGTTCTTTTTAATTGATTGTTATGAACGATAAAATTGAGTTAAACAAGGCTGCGGCATCTCGTCTCATCGAAGCCTTCAACACAGATAATTGGGGTGCTGTCCGTGAAGTAACTGTTTCAAATTATGTATTACATCATCCTCTTGGCGGTACTATTAGTGCCGGACCAGAAGCTTTGATTACAGAATGGAAGGGATTTAAGGCTTCGCTTCCAGATTCATGGCATCCAATCCCGATAATGATCACTGAAGGTGATTACTTAGCTGTGAATTTGCCTACCTATGGTCAATTTGATGGAGTACCCCATAAAGGAGTTAAGCCAACTGGTAAATGGTTGGAATATGGGATGGTAAACATAGTTCGCTTAGAGGATGGTAAGATTGCAGAAAGCTGGTTTGGAATGGATCCAGTGGCAGAAATGCAACAAATGGGTATGGTGCCAACATTTCCATCGCGAAAGCTTAAAAGAAACGAAAAAGCAAATATCAAGCTTTTCCAGAAGACCATTAACGTTAACAATATAAAATTTGATAATCTAACTGCTTTTGGTGATGTTGTTGTAGCATTAAGTCCTCCACAGTATGAGGAAGATACAACTACTCGAAAAACTGAGATTTATCATGTAAAAAATGGTTCACTTGCATTAGTTTACTCTCATGAGCACACAGTAAATCCCCCATACAATGGTAATCCATCTAACGATACCGAACTCAGTCGCACCAAAGTAAAACGTTTCTTCGAGGAAGTTTTGATTGGACATGATTTGAATGTTCTAGAGGACATTGCTTCGTCCAATATCCTTATTCATCCAACAGCGATGCCTTGCGAGGCAAGTTACCATGGTATCAATGGTGTAGGTACTTGGTTGAACGAGCAGTGGAAAGCATTTCCTGATTTAACAATTACTGAATCCTTTATGATTGCACAGAATGACATCGTTGTTGCTCGATGGACAGCACGAGGTACTTCAAAAGGTAAATTCTTAATGTTAAAACCATCTGGCAAGGTTGTTGAGTACACAGGAATTTCGATGTATCGAATTGAGAATGGTAAAATCGTAGAAATATGGGAAACTCGAAACACATATGCTATCATGCGTCATATAAACCCGAAAATTGGGAGTGGCGCACACAAACACTAGTAAATTTCAAACTTTAACTAAATGAGAAAGAAAGTTTTATTTGAAGTAATACTTTTCTAAATCTCGATTGTAATGTTTGATAAGGTTGAAGCTGCATATGAGCGTATTAAGCAATATGTAAACAAAACTCCAGTAATGACTTCTACAACTTTGAATGAGAAACTCGGTTGTGAGTGTTATTTCAAATGTGAGAATTTCCAGAAAATTGGTGCTTTCAAGTTTAGGGGTGCATTAAATACAATTCTTCAATTATCCGATGAAGCTAAGAAGAAAGGAGTTATCACTCATTCATCTGGTAATCATGCTCAAGCTCTAGCTTTAGCTGCTAAAATCGCTGGCATAAAAGCTGTTATTGTCATGCCAGAGAATGCTCCTCAAGTAAAAGTTAATGCTACTCGAGGATATGGTGCTGAAATTGTTGTCTGTGGTTCTAAACCCGGTGATAGAGAAGAAGCTGTCAAACCACTAATTGAGAAACATGGGTATACTTTGGTTCATCCTTCTGATGATCTTACTATAATCCAAGGTGCTGGAACTTCTGCTTATGAATTAATTAAAGAAGTGGGTGAGCTTGACTTTGTTTTTGCTCCCGTTGGTGGTGGCGGTTTTCTTAGTGGTTCAGCTATTGCTACAAAAGGCTTGCTTCCTGAATCAAAGGTTATTGCTGTGGAACCCAAAAATGCAGATGATGCCTACAAGTCCTTTAATGAAGGGAAAATTTTTCCCTCAATTAATCCAAATACTATTGCTGATGGTTTGCGCACACAGTTAGGTCCAAATACTTTCAAAGTTGTCAGGGAGTATGTTGATGATATCATCCTTGTTTCTGAAGAGGAGATTGTTGATGCTATGCAATTCCTTTGGGAACGAATGAAATTAGTTATCGAACCTTCTGGGGCTGTATCCTTAGCTGGTGTTTTATCAGAGCAAATAAACGTAAAGAACAAACGTGTTGGCATAATGGTTTCCGGTGGAAACATTGATCTCACTGACTTCTTTGCAAAAATTAAATCCACTATTCAATCTTGATTGTTTTTTTTCACTTTTCCACGACAAAAACACTTTCCTATATCAACCAAACTTATTTATATTGGTAAACTCTTTTGTTTATTTGAACCTCAATATTTGGAGGAGTGTAGAAAGATGGATTGGCCGTCGCATTTGGGAAAGGCGTTCTGATGGATTGGGGATAAAGATAGAAAATCCTAATTCGGAGTAGCAATAATCAAAATGCCACTCCTCCACTATTTTTAGAAAAATAAAAAAGTCACCAATGTATTCTATATATGAGCGTTATGACTGAAGAGAATATATTAGCAAAAGCAATATCTGCAGTTAATCAACTTATAGTAGAAAAAAAAGATCAAATACGAATCGTTGCTTTAACAGGTTCAGGAATTTCAAAAGGATCCGGAATACCTACTTTTCGAGGAAAAGATGGTTTGTGGAAGAATTATAATGCCATGGAATTAGCTACTCCTCAAGCTTTTGGGAGAGATCCTCAACTTGTTTGGGAATGGTATTCTTGGCGTATCGGAATTATTCTTACAAAGGATCCTAATCCTGCTCATCATGCATTGATTAAGTTACAAGAAAAAGGATTATTAGAATGGGTTATTACACAAAACGTTGATTCATTACATTTTAGAGCTGGTTCTAAGAATCTTCTTGAGGTTCACGGGAATATCTTTCGCACAAAGTGCATGAATTGCGGGAAGAAAACAATGCTTACCGAAGCACCAACAAAACCACCACTGTGTGAATGTGGTGAAATGCTTCGCCCTGATGTTGTTTGGTTCGGTGAATCACTAGACAGAAATGTTCTGATGAAGGTTGATGAAATAATTAGAACCGAATGCGATATTTTGTTGGTTATAGGTACAAGTGGTGTTGTGTATCCAATAGCAGATTTACCTTACTTAGCTAAAATGAATAATGTCGTAGTAATCGAGTTTAATGTTGATGAAACACCAATATCTCAATTAGCTGATTTTGTAATTCTTGGAAAATCTGAAGAAGTCTTACCAAAATTCGTGGAAGAAATTATTCAATAATTTTCATTATTTCTTTTACTAGACACTAAAAGCTTATATTTCAAAATGCAAAGTGAATGTAGGTTAAAAGAAAATGAAAAAATGGCTAAAGATTACACTTATTTCTATCAGTCTAGTTACACTAGTTTTTGGCTCACTACTAGTTTTCTCGATTATCCCATTAATTGGTAAAAATACCATGCTTCATCCCGATCACGAAGCAATGTATGTTTATCCTCATGATTATGGTATGACTTATGAAAATGTCACTTTCTCAACAAGTGATGGATTAGAATTAAAAGGTTGGTTTATTGAACCCAAGAATTCTTCTGCCACTAATTCTAACATAACGATTATTGTCTTACATGGAGCTACTCACTCTAAAGCTTGGATGTTAGATCATTACGGAGAAGGATTTTATAATTTGGATTATCGTTTATTCTTCTTTGATTCCCGAAATCGTGGTGAATCTCCCGATACTCTTCTCGGTCTTACTTGGGGTATTGATGAAGTAAAAGATGTGAAAGCTGCTGTTAATTATACACAACATCAACCCGAAGTTAACGCCTCTCAAATTATTCTGTTTGCTGAAAGTCAAGGAGCTGCAACTATTTTGTTCTATACAGCACAATACAATGATGTTGCTGCAATTATTGCTGATTCTTCCTGGGCTTATGGTGATCAGATGATTCGACAAGCTTATCCAGTTAGATCTGGCTTTCCTTGGGCAATTTTTGGACAGATAACAATCGCTAAGCTTGAAACTCATTATGGGTATTCGTTTGCTGATATTTCACCAGCAAAAGTGGCTTATAACATTACAATCCCAACTTACATTATCCACGGTGATGCTGACATTGAAATTAATCCCGAAGTTGCTACAACTATCAATGATGCTCTTAATAATACAGCCATAAAACCTCTTTGGGAAGTTGTCGGTAGAGGTCATGTAGAAGCGTATCTAGAACCGAATTATTTCACGAATATTCAGCAATTTATAACTAGTAGTATTTAGAAGTAGAATTTTGTAGTAATTCTACTTTTGCTTCATTTTCTCCCATTCTTCTCTGAGAATATCCATGAAGATCATATCATTATATTTACCTTCGACGAAATTTGCTTGTCGGAGTTTTCCAACTTCAGTGAAACCAACTTTCTTGTAAGTTTTAATTCCTCTGACATTGAAATCGTTAACTCTTAGTCGAACACTATTCAGATTTAAGTAATTAAATCCAAATTCGAGGAGAACTTTCATAGTATCAGTTCCGTAACCTTTTCCCCAATTCTTCTCAGCATGAATTGCAATCCCAAGTTCTATCGATCGAGCAACTTGATTTAAACTAAATAGTCCTGCTGTTCCAAGAAATTCTTTGGTTTCCTTATGCTCTATTGCAAATTGAAAATCAGTTCCCGCTTTTCTTCGTCGCCAAGTGCTTCTTATCCATTCTTCCTCTTCAACTCGAGAGAATGGTCTAGGTTCATGTAGGAAACGTCTGAGTTTTAGATTGTTCCAATTTTCCATTATAGCATCAAGATCGGTGAGTTCTATTGATCTTAAACGCACATTTTCTCCTTCGAACATTTAATTTTCCTCCAGATACTTGAAAAAAACATGCCTTAACCTATTTAAGTTAAACGGCAAAAATTGCTTAAATATTTGTTATTTGTGATGCCCCACAATTGTGCTTTTTGTGTCATCAATTTTTTTATTTGCGATTTTCTCCTTCAAAGAGAATTTCTTCTTCTCTTCCTCTCCCAGTTCATCTGGTTCACTAAATTCTGCAGTTTCCTGCGTTTCTTCTTCTTCATCCTTAGTTTCTTTCATTTTCTCTCCACCCGTAATTTCATCATAATCAGCAGTAAAGATGGATAACATTGCTACTCCAACTACAATTAAACCAATAGTGAGTGTTTTTACTGCTTTTTGCCATGGTAGCATTGTTCCCCAGATACTTACCCATTCATTGAAAATCAGAATTCCTGCAGTAATTTGAGTTAGTAAATTCATGATGTCCAATGTTGGAGATACAACTATAGCTTTTCCTTTCTGAAATGCCATTTGTTGTGCTGAAAACGCAACCGTATAACCAATACACATCAGTAAAAGGTAAATATAAAATTCCCATGATCTGAGAGCATCTCTTAAAAGACCTGATCGAAAACTACCAATAGCTCCTTTAGCAAAAATTGTTGCAATTGCATAGCATAATCCAGAAGCCATTGCAAGTAATCCACCTGCTTGTCGATATTTTCTACCCCATGTGACTGCGATTAGTATTCCTACAATTATAGCAAATACTATAAGAAATGCTATTGCATTGGGTTCTCGGAAGAATTGGTTCATATCAAATATGGTCAAATTCCCTGTTTCTGTAGGTTGAACAACATTAATTGAAATTACTGCTCCAATCACAATAAAAATTCCAAAAATTTCTACCAAACTTATTGGCTCTTTCAAATATAACCAGGAGAATAAAATCAAAACAATAAATCCGATGCCCATTGTAGGTGCAACTACAGATAATGCTCCAATGTTTATTGCATACATTAAAGGAAACCATTGGATAATTGTAAGTAAATAACCAAAAACCCACACTTTACATCTAGCAAAATTCTTGATATTTTGCCACACAGATTGCTTTTCAATATCTGGTAAAGTACAAGCACCTTTTTTCTTAAAAACTAAACCTATGTTATACAAAGAGTTGGCTAATATACCAAGCAAGATCGCGATGACATTATCTGAAACCAAATTGCTTCTCCTGTATAATTCTACAATCTATAAGGCAAGTGCTAAAATGAATAGTTATTGCGGTAATAAGTTTAATCCAAATAACTAAACAAGGGAATCATACATAGACAAGAGATATTAAAAACTGTTTCTCTTGAGATTATTTGATATAAACTATTTTTTCGTTAATTTCAAGCGTTAATAATAAAAATTGGTAGAAGTAATTGTATTTATGTCTAAATTTGATCTCGAGTCCATTCCAAGAATTAATCATTGTTTGTTACCTACACCTCTCATCCCTATGGAACGACTAACAGAGCACTTAGGAAAAGCAAATATCTTCGTTAAACGGGATGACCTTACTGGTATGGCTTTTGGTGGCAATAAAAATAGAAAACTAGAATTTCTTTTAGCTGATGCTTTGTTAAAAGGATCTCATGTTGTTCTTACAGAAGGAGCACTTACCTCCAATCATTGCCTTCAAACTGCTGCTTGTTGTGCTCGAATAGGATTAGATTGTGAATTAGTTTTATCTGATTCCGTTATTGGTGAGCAGATTACCGGGAATATTTTACTTGATCAAATTTTGGGTGTGAAAATTCATAGAGTGAAATCTAGTTCAGATCGAAAACAGAGAATGGAAGAAATAGCTGAAGAATTACAGGATGAAGGGAAAGTTCCATACATTATTCCTACTGGTGGTTCAACCAAACTGGGTGCTCTTGGATATGTTTTATTTATGAAAGAAATTGCTGAACAATCAGAAGAAATGGAGATTACATTTGATTATCTTATTTTCCCAACAGGCAGTGCTGGAACACAAGCTGGAATTGTCTTAGGTAAAAAACTATATTATCCTGAAATTGAAGCCATGGGAATTGGTGTTGGTGATGGAAGAGAAGAGATAATCGCTGAAGTTCAAAAAATAGCCTCTGAATTTCAAGAAGACTGGTCACTAGATCTTGCGATAAGTGACACAGATATTGTTGTCCTTGAAGGATATTATGGTCAAGGTTATGGTGATCCAAGTAAAGATATGATTGATGTAGTTAAGTTAATCGCCCAATTAGAAGGTATATTCTTGGATCCTGTGTATAATGGAAAAGCAATGGTTGGATTGATTGATTTAATCTCTCGAGAAAAAATACCTACAGATTCAAATGTTTTGTTTCTACATTCCGGTGGGGGTCCTGCTATCTTCTCTTATGCGGATGTATTTGGTGAAAAACTATAGAAGAAATTAATATTCAGAGGAAAAAACGCAAGTTAATAATATTCTGAGACTAATTTTCATTAATTTATGAATGATGAACTTATTAATTCTTAAAAGACTTGTTTAATTAGAACTAAATTTCCATATATGGAAATGAAGGTGAATATATCATGGGTAAAAATAAGAAAGTAACCTTTAAGGTAAGTGGTATGCACTGCAATGGTTGTTCAGCATCTATTGGTAAAGCTCTTAGCCGATTAGAGGGCATTGAGCATGCCGAGGCTGATTTCCAAAAAGGCATTGCAGATGTAGCATATAATGAGAAAGCAATTGAAAAAGAAAAAATAATTGAAACTATAGAAGATCTTGGCTATAAGGTAGAGGGAGAATCATAAGAGAAAGTTCATTTTGGTGAGAACAACGGCTGAATCAGAAACCGAATCAACTAAGAAAAAAATAAAAATTGGCGTCAGTGGTATGACTTGTGCAGCATGCAGTGCTACCATTGAAAGAAGCTTAAACAAAAGAGATGGTGTTGAGAATGCTGTTGTTAGTCTTGCTACAAACGAAGCTGTTGTTACTTTTGATCCAACACTAGTTAATGAATCAGATTTAGTTGATGCAATTGAAAGCGTCGGGTATGATGTCAGATTAGAGAAAGTAGAGTTAGTTGTCTTAGGTATGACTTGTGCATCATGTACTATGAGTGTTGAGAACGCCTTGAAGAAAGTGGATGGAGTTATTTCCGCAACTGCTAATTTAGCTACCAGAAAAGCAACCGTTGAATTCAATCCTAGTTTAGTTAATGTTTCAATTTTAGAAAAGGCAATTAAGGATGTAGGTTATGATGTTGAGAAATCTATAGAAGAAGATGCTCTTAGTCAAAGAAGAAGAATAGAGCGTGAAGAACGTTTTCATTATAGGAATCGATTGATTTTCGGTGCGATTTTCACAACCCCACTAATGGTGTTCATGTTCATCGATATGGGTATAGATGGTTTCATGCAATTAACAGCGATAAAATATACTATGCTAGTTTTAGCCACCTTGGTATATCTTTATGTTGGATGGCCTTTCTTCAAAAGTGCTTTCAAAGCAATAACTCATTTTACAACAAATATGGATGTCCTAGTCTCATTAGGTAGTAGTGCTGCTTACATTTACAGTGTTGTTTCTTTAATTATAGGAGGACCACTTTACTTTGAATCCGCAGCATTTATCCTCACAGCTTTGGTGGTTGGCAAATATCTAGAAGCAATTGCAAAAGGTAGAACATCTGATTCAATAGCTAATCTACTTGGATTGCAGCCAAAAACTGCTCGTGTAATCAGGGATGAAGTGGAACTTGATATTCCTATTAGTGATGTTATTGTTGGTGATATTGTTATTGTTCGACCTGGTGAGAAAATTCCAGTTGATGGCACTATATTAGAAGGTATTACTGCTATTGATGAATCCATGCTGACAGGAGAAAGTTTACTTGTTGATAAGAAAAAGGGTGATTTAGTCATTGGTGCTACTATCAATAAAAACGGCTTCATTAAATTTAGAGCTGAAAAAGTGGGATCTGACACTGTTCTTTCTCAAATAATCAAATCAGTTGAAGATGCTCAAGGTAGTAAAGCTCCTGTTCAAAGATTAGCTGATAGAGTTTCTGCTTATTTTGTTCCAATAGTCATAATCTTAGCAATTGCCACTTTGACAATATGGTTGATTCTTGGAGGTGCTTTTGGATTTACACCAATAAGAGCGATTCTTATAACACAAGAATGGTATACTCATGCAATTCTAAATACCGTAGCTGTCCTTGTTATTGCATGTCCTTGTGCTTTAGGTTTAGCTACACCTACTGGGATTATGGTGGGATCAGGGAAAGGAGCAGAGCTAGGCATTCTATTCAAAAATGCAGAATCGCTTGAGAAAACCCTAGATATTGATACCATTCTATTTGATAAAACTGGAACATTAACAAAAGGCGTTCCAGAAGTCACTGATATAATTCCACTAAACTCAGAATTGTCTGAGGAAAATATGTTGTATTTCTCAGGAAGTGCAGAAAAGGGCTCAGAGCATTCATTAGGTGAATCAATTGTTAGAGCCGCCTCGATGAGAAATATCTCGCTAGATGATCCTGATGAGTTTAACGCTATTCCTGGGAAAGGAATTATTGCCACTGTTAAAGATGCGAAAGTTATTCTTGGCAATAAGTCACTTATTGAAACTCAAAAAATAAGTCTAGTTGATAATCTAGATGAGAAAATGAGTTCCTTACAAGAAGACGGAAAAACTGTGATGATACTAGCTAAAAACAATGAAATTCTTGGATTAATTGCAGTAGCTGATGTCATTAAAGATTCCTCAATAGAAGCAGTGAAGATTTTGAAATCTTTAGGAAAAGAAGTTATTATGGTGACTGGGGACAACAAAAGAACTGCAGATGCCATTGCAAAACAAGCAGGAATAGAGAGAGTGTATGCTGAAGTTTTACCGGAAGATAAAGCAAAATTAGTCAGAGAAATTCAGCAAGAAAATCGAAAAGTAGGAATGGTTGGTGACGGGATCAATGATGCTCCTGCCTTAGCTCAAGCTGAAATTGGTTTTGCTGTTGCTTCAGGAACTGACGTGTCTATAGAAACTGCAAATGTAACATTAATGAGAAGTGACTTAACACAAGTTGTAGATGCAATAGAACTTAGTGGTGAAACATTAAAAATTATAAAACAAAATCTCTTATGGGCATTTTTCTTCAACATCATAGCGATTCCTATCGCTGCAATTGGGTTACTCGTTCCAATGATTGCAGCAGCTGCAATGGCTTTTAGTTCTGTATTCGTAGTTACCAATTCCTTGCGATTAAAGCGATTCAAACCAAAAATCAATCCAAATAACTCATAATTTCCTTTTTTTTCTTCTTTAGTCCAGAACAGTAATCTTAATTTAGTTATATCGATTAGAGTTCTGTATCGGAAAGGGTTACAAACCCTTTCAGAAAAAAAAAAAATAAATTAAAATTAGGCGTGAAGGTAATTGAGTGATCAAGGAGATTCTACAATAGTAAAAACCTTGAGGTGCCCAACATGTGGAGCACCGATGAGACCTTCAGCAGAATCCCTTATAGTGATTTGCAACTTTTGCGGTGAAATTGTTGCTGAAAGTCATATTTCTCCTCACGCGATAATAAAACCATTACCAATGACACCACCAGAAGGACCTGGTCAAGTTCGTAGTATGGAATTAATTCTCGTACCTTTCTTCGAGGTAAAAGCAGACGTAACTGTTGATGCTTTAGGATATCAAAGAAGAGAGCGAACTGAAACCAAAACTGTTAGACGTGGTGGCAAGACTTACACTGAATCAAAAACAATCGTTGAATATCGTCCTTGGCGAGTACAACACCAAGGCAGTCACAATGTTCGATTTTTAGCTAGACAAGAAGTAACAATGTTTGGAGCTGGTGAATTAACCTCCTTAGTGGCAAGAACCATTGGTGGAGAACCAGTTCAATTTAGTCCAGAGTTTATCAAAGGGTTAGCTAGTAAAGATCAATCTCTTGTTGCATTAAGTCCTGAGTGGGGACAAGATGAAGCTTCGAAAAAAGCAGGTGAAGTTGTATATGAAGCTGCTTATTCACATGCCAAATCTCAAATGCATGAAGTGTTTGATACTAAAGTTAACTTTAAACCATTGGTTAAACCAACTTTGGTACATGAACCATTGCTACTTATACGACGAAGAATTCAAGGAAGATTGTATCGTGCAGCATACCATTGGGGTAGTGGGCAATTATTACGCGAGGAACAACCTATTAAAAACAGAGGACTCATGATGTTCTTTGCTCTCTTAGGTTTCATATTAGCACCAATTCTGACCCAAATAGGTTACAGCCAATATATTGCTTTTGAACTTATAGGAAGTGAAAATGCTATTTGGTGGTTAATCGCTTTAGGTGTAGTTGCTTTGGCTGGAGTAATTGTTGGTATAATACTGCTGGTTAGAGTGTACAAGCCACATAAAATCCATTCAAGTGGAAGTGGTTTGAGTCTATTCGCTTTCGAACGATTAGCACCTGCTGCTAGAGCAGCAATACCAAAACAACAACCTCAACAACCAGCTGGCAGTCAACCTGTTGCAAGATTTTGTCCAAAATGCGGTGATCCTTTAGAACAGAATCAAACTTTCTGTGAAAAATGTGGACACCGAATGGATGGGAGATGATTAAGAAATGACAGTAGAACGACAATCAAAAAAGATAACTTGTGGATATTGTCAAGCAGAAAATAATATTCCACCCTTTGCTTCCGTTGTAACATGTGAATTCTGTGGTACACCAAATGAATTACAAACCGGCAAAACATTTCAAAATCATCACATGCTAAATGTTTTCTTTAGCGGTTCAGAACTAACCGAATTAGTACCCCAATATCTTTCAAAATTTGTTGGCGTACCAAGTGATTTTGCTGATAAAGCTGTTTTCAAAGATTTCGAATTAAGAATGATGCCATTCTGGATGTTCAAATTCCATGGACACACTGATTATCAAGGCATTGGCAAGTATGTCAGCCCCAATCAGGGTTCCCATTGGAGTAGAAACATAAACATCCTAACAAGACCAGAACGTGGTTCTATCGATCTAGATCAAACTTGTTTGATCTTTGGTTATAAAGAACAACATAGAGAAATACGTGACGAAAAAATTCCTGTTGGATCTAAAGAAGCGTTTGATATTAATTCAGTGAACAAAGAAGGCGGTCAAATCTATGACACTGAAATTGGCTACAATGAGGCATATGCTATCGCTGAAGCACAAGTTAAAAATCGTCACAATCAACTAATATTTCGAGAAATTTCTAAATTAGATGGTATAAAACAAGATATCGATATGAAGGAAGTCTCTTATCTTCATGTCCCCTTCTACCGAGTGAAGTATAACTATGGTAATTGGGAAGGTGAAGCTTTAGTTGATGCAGCACGTGGAAAAGTTCTAAGAGCTGAATATCCAATCTCAAGAACACATCGGTTCTGGGGAATGATGTCAGTTATCATTGGTTTAGCTCTTATCGCTCTAGCCGTTATCTTTATCATTGATGTATTTAGTATTCAATGGGAAATTGCTGGTTATGTTGCTGCAGTAGTTTTTGGCGGTCTCTTAATCTTTGGACTTAAGGAAACGTTGACGAAGAAAAAAGTAGCAGCGGAATAGTTTTTTGTATTTTTTACTGGGGTTTCTCCCAGTTTTTCTTTCTCTTTTCTTTAGCAAAACTTTAATTGAATTAGTTTCGATTATCTCTTAATGAATTATCTTTAGAAGATTTTTCTGCAATATTTTCCAGGTGTGTTGTATTATGAAAGTTGGTTTCATCCAATTTAATCCAGTTTTTGGTGATGTAAAGAGAAATTTAGAACGCTCAATTGAGTTGATAAGAGAAGGTGCCGACGCGGATTTACTTGTTTTGCCCGAATTATGTACCTCTGGTTATCTTTTCACTGATAAAAAAGAATTGCAGAAATTGAGTGAAAAAGTCCCAACTGGTCCTTCAACCAAAGCTTGGATCGATGTTGCAAGGGAAACAAACACATATATCGTTGCAGGAATTTGTGAAAAAGTATCTGAAACTGATTTTTATAACTCAGCAGTTCTTATTGGTCCTGATGGATTTATTGATGTGTATCGAAAAATACACTTGTTTAATAACGAAAAGAATTTCTTCAAAGCTGGAACTGGTCCATTTAAGATATATGATTTAGGTCCAGCTAAAATAGGCATTATGGTTTGTTTTGATTGGTATTTTCCTGAAATGGCTCGTATATTAGCTTTACATGGTGCTGATATCATTTGTCATCCGGCAAATCTTGTGTTACCTTTTTCCCAAAAAACTATGTTGGCACGTTCAATTGAAAACAGAATCTTCACAATAACTGCAAATCGTGTTGGTTCGGACATACGACTAAATACAAAGTTAACCTTTACCGGACAAAGTCAAATTACTAGCCCTAAAATGGCTGTCCTTGCCCAAGCATCAGAAGTCGAAGAGGTTGTAAAGTTTGTTACGATTGATCCAACTTTAGCTAGAAATAAAATGGTTACAGCTAATAATCACGCATTCCTGGATCGTCGTGTTGAATTATATGCTCCTTTATTGAAGAAAGACATTAAAAAGAGTTAAATTACTATTTGTAGAAGTTAGCTTTAAAAGTAGCTTAACATGTCTATTGATTAAAGCAGAAATTGAAGGTTATTTGCTATGGCAATTCTTATCACAGGCGGCGCTGGGTTTATTGGTTTCAACTTAGCAGAAAGACTTCTTGAAGCTGAAAAAGAAGTTGTAATTTTTGATATTAATGTGAATAAAGTGAAGGATAAAGCTGAAGGAATAATCCTGGAGAAAGGAGATGTTTCCAAAGGTAAGGCTCTAGATGCGATCTGTGAGAAGTATAAATTTACTACGATATTTCATTTAGCTGCTATCTTACCTCCATTAACAGAGGAGGAGCCATTTAAAGCTTTCAAAACTAATGTTGAGGGTACATTAAACGTCTTGGATGCAGCTAGAAAGTACAATATAGAAACGATAATTTATCCAAGTTCAGCTACTGTTTTCGGTCCTGATAGGACACCTCCATTTACCGAAGAAGATCTTCTTGATCCTTGGACAATCTATAGCTCCTTTAAATTATGCACTGAAATTATGGGTTCTATTTATTCCAAAAAATATGATATCAATTTTAGAGCCGTCAGATTTCCTGTTGTCGTTGGTCCTGGTAGAGATCCTTTTCTAGGCATTACTCAATATCCTACGCAAATGGTTGAAGAAGCAGTAAAAGGTAAACCTTATGTCGCGGATGTTCTACCTGAAACAAAGATTCCAATCGTTTTCATTGATGATGCTGTACAAATTCTGATTAATTTATGGAGAAGTAAGGATCTCGATTTCGAGATTGTTAATGTTGATGGACTTTGGGTCACTGCTCAAGAAATAGCTGATGGAATTAAGAAGATTATTCCATCCGCAGAGATAGTTTTTAAACCAGTTGAAAATGTTCACATTCAACAAGTCCTATCTGGTGTTCAAAAACACAAAGATGAAGCCAAATATGGTCTTAAAGGTAAAAGACTCCTTGATGAAATACTTCAAGAATATATCTCAAGAAGCTCTGAAAAGAAATAAGTAAAACTAATTTCCTTCGTTTTAACACAAATTAAAGGTGAATTTGCTTTGAGTCAATTTAAGAGAATACCACATATTCCCACTTCGGATAAACTAGCTGATATTGTGTTCTCCCAATTGAAAAAAATTAGAGTTGAATTACCGAGAAAACTTAAGAAAAAGAGATCAGATTATTCATTCTATAAGACCTTATATTTTCGTCAATTTAGGCATTTGTTTCCTGATTTAGAGGAACGATTAGAGAAAATTGTTTCAAGTTTCCCGTTAATCAATGATTTACATCCTTTTCACAGAGACCTAATCGAAGTACTTTATGGAACTGAAAAATTAAAGACTTCTTTGTCTAGGATAAACAACACCAAGAAATCTCTCAAAAGTATAGAAAGAGAAGTTTCAAGGAAACTAGGTCAAAGCGAAACAGCAGATGAAGCAAAGATTGTGAGAAAAGAAGCTATTGGACGAATTGGTTCTACTATTAAGAAATTAAAAGATCCTTTAGATGAATTGATCACAGCAAAAATACAGCTGTCTAAAGTTCCAGATTTCAATCTTTATGAGAAAACAATTGCTTTTGCTGGAGCCCCAAATGCCGGAAAGTCAAGTTTTGTGAAATTGATTTCCACCGGAAATCCGGAAATTGCTGCCTATCCTTTTACAACAAAAGAATTAGTTTATGGTCATCGTAAACGCGAATTCGATTCTATCCAACTACTTGATACTCCTGGTCTTCTAGATAGACCTTTACATGAAAGAAATGACATTGAGATGAGGAGTATTTTAGCTTTAAAACACCTTGCTGATTACATTGTCTTCTTGTTTGATCCTACAGATGAATCCCCTCTTAAAATGAATCAACAATTGAATCTATTCAGTGAAATAAAAGAAAAATTTTCAGAAATCCCAATTCAATCATTTATCAATAAGAAAGACATCCTTTCTAAGGATCAACTTCAAAACGCTGAACAAGTCGTAGGGAAATTAGAAAGAATAGCCACAATTGAGAAAAATGTCGATCAACTTGAGAAGATTATTCTAACAATTATTGAAAAAATCCCTGATAAGAAATTATATGTTAGAGAAGAAAAGAAACTGGTTGAGGAAGAGATAGAAAAATCCAAATCTAAAGACAAAATCGAGTGGATTTTCTTTGACGAAGACGATTAGAATTGATGGCAGTATTCTTGAGGGTGGAGGTTCAATTGTTCGAAATGCCGTTGCATTAGCTACTTTGTTTCAGAAACCACTTGAGATATACAATATTCGGGCTAAACGTTCAAAACCGGGTCTACGAAATCAACATACTTTTGCTGTAAAAACGATTGGGGATCTTTGTAATGCAAAAACTGAAGGAGTTAGTGTAGGTTCTCAAGCAATCAAATTCTTTCCTGGAGTAATTCGCGGTGGTGAATTTGAAATCGATGTTAAAACTGCTGGAAGTTTGTCATTACTTCTCCAAGCAATTCTTCCGATTGCAGTTCATGCACCAGAAGAAGTTAAACTACTGATGAAGGGTGGAACAGATGTTCCAATGGCTCCTCCTTATGATTACATCCGATCAGTTTTCTTACCAATACTGAAAAACATTGGTGTAGATGTTATAACTTGTTTAGGGAGGAGAGGTCATTATCCGAAAGGCAGTGGTACATTATCATGTGACGTTCAACCAAAAATACGATTGAAACCAATTCAATACAAACTAGAACAACCTTTAGAAATTGAAAAAATCAATGGAGCTGCTCATGCTGTTCAACTACCGGAGCATATTGTTGATAGAATGATTACATCAGCATCTGAGGAATTGAAGAAACATAAACTAAAAATTGGCGAGATAGAATCCTTATGGTGTAAACCTAAATATGATCCTCATGCAGGACCTGGGACAGGAATAACACTTTGGACTAAAACAAATCATCAAACATATCTTGCTGGTGATTCATTAGGGAGAAAGGGAATACCAGCTGAAGAGGTAGGAAGCATTGCGGCACGAAATTTAATTCAGCAAATTAAATACGGAAAACCAATCGATTATCATCTAGCTGATCAATTAATTATCTGGATGACAATATCTGATTATCCTTCGATTATCGAAACTTGTAAGATCACTTTGCACACATTGACTAATATTGAAATTGCTAAAAAAATAACAAATGCAGAATTTGAAGTAGAAGGGTCAGAAGGTGGGCCTGGGATTATTTCTTGTGAACCAAATAATTCTTGATTATTAAAAAAATAATGATAGTTTTCGTAAGATTATTTATCAATTAGATTTAATGTAAGAAGTAGTTTAAACGAATGAGTGAGTCAAATGTACAAAATTACAGCAGAAGATGAAAAGAAATTAGTAAAATTAGGTCCATACCAACAAGCAATTTTAAGGCTTTTAGCTGAAGTTCCACAAGGTAAAGTTACTACTTACGGTGATTTAGCTAATGAATTATCTAGAAGAGATTCTAAATGGAAGCCATCCGCTCGAGCCGTTGGTACAACAATGAGAAATAATCCTTGCGGACCTTACATTCCTTGTCATCGTGTGATAAAGTCTGATGGGGAACTTGGGAACTTCCGAGGGGGAGCTCCAGGAGCTGTAAAAGAAAAAGCAAAGATGCTTAAAGATGAAGGTGTAGAAGTAGTTAAAGGGAAAATAAATCTAAGAGTATACAGATATAAATTTACATCCTAAGTTTATCTGAGGAATTCACCGTTTGAATTCTTTTTACTCCTTCTATTTCTTTTATCACTTTAACAACTGCTTTTGGAACTAGTTCCTTCCATTCTTTTTTGTCTTTTTTCATTAACTCACGAATATGGTTTGCATTGTAATCATCTCTTTCATAGAGAGGTGGTCTTCTTACTTTTTTTTCAGTTAGTGAGAATAAATGTTCGGTTAAAGGATTATTAGTATAAACAATATCAAATTTCGGAACTAACCGAGTAATGTGTGCAACCCACAATCCATTGTCCTTCACATCATTCGCAGGTATGATGATCACTCGAGTAAGATCCTTTAGTTCATCAACAAGGGTATTATGAATCATATCATACCTTTCTCCTGCTGTGAATGGATTATCTGGTTGATGGCTTTGTTGAGAAGCAGCAATTATCACTATTAAGTCATCAACTTCTTCTAAAATATATTTTATTGCATTCAAGTGCCCATTATGAAAAGGCTGAAATCTTCCAACTATCATTCCACGCATTACAAACCATCCGTATTTAACTAATTGATGTGTATTTTTTCTTCCTTAAAATAATTTGTTTCGTGACTATTAAATGACTTGTTAAAGTTCATCGTGTTGAAAAACTTTATAAGTAAATTTCAAACATTCGAGAACTGATACGTATCAAAATTGTCCTTTTCTTCATATGAATCTAGAGGACAATATATATTATGCCGTGATTTACCATGGAAATAGAGGTAATTGAAAATAAGAATAACAAGCTTCGTTTCATCGTACGAGGAAGCAATTTTACCTTTGTGAATGCTCTTCGCAGAACCATTATCTCAGAGGTACCTACATTAGCAATTGAAGATATAATTCTAGTTGAGAATACTTCCCCCGTTCTTGATGAAATTGTTGCTCATAGACTTGGTCTTGTACCTCTAACAACTCCTCCCGATGAATTTACAGTCGCCAGTGAGTGTGATAATTGCGGTGGCGAAGGCTGTCAGTTTTGCTCTGTGCCATTAACACTTGAAGCAGAAGCCGGTGACAACGAAACAAAGATGGTTTTAACTAAAGATTTAGAATCAAATGATGACAAAATAAAACCTGTTTCTGATAAAATACCCATTGCTAAACTCGGTGCTGGTCAAAAAATAACTTTGGAAGCAATTGCAATGATGGGTAGAGGAAAACAGCATGCGAAATGGTCTCCCGCAGTAACTTGCAGTTATCGATATTATCCCCTTGTTCAACAAGACTCTTCAAAATGTACAAATTGTATGGAATGCGTTGATGCTTGTCCATTAAACATCTTACAAGTAAACAAAAAAGTGGTCAAATTAACTGATCCTTTAGCATGTTTACTCTGTGATCTCTGTACCCATGCATGCAGTTATGATTCATTGAAAATGAGTCAAGTTGAAGGAGATTACATTTTCTTACTTGAAACTACTGGAGTAATGACTCCAATTGTAGCATTTAAGAAAGCAACCGAAATCCTCAAAAGTAAAGCTAAGGATTTCGAGAACGAATATAAAGTCGCTTTGGAAAGTTTTCTGAAGCGGAAAAAATGATTAATCCAATAAAGTTTTCATTAATTGAAGACGGAGGATTGTGAGAAATTGCCAAAACCCACAGGGCCATCTGATCCTAATACCGTCGCGCTAATACGCGATTTGAGAAAAAAAAGTGCTGCTGATAAGAAGCACAATTTTTGGAATGTTCTCTCTAAAAAGTTAGGAAAGCCCAGAAGAATACGACCTGCCATTAATCTTAGCAAAATCAGTCGTTATGCTAGGAAAGGTGAATTGGTTGTTGTTCCTGGAAAAGTCTTAGCTTCAGGAGAGATAAAGGGCAGCTTTACTGTCGCTGCATTAAATTTCAGCGAAGTTGCCAAAGAGAAGATAACAAAAGCTGGCGGAAAAGCAATTACATTAAGAGACTTAATGGAATTACCAGCAACAGAGCTCAAGAGAGTTCGAATTCTTGCTTAAAATAATCGGAGATACTAAAAATGGCTAACACAGTAGTCGATGCAGAAGGAGCAATCCTTGGTCGTTTAGCTTCAAAAGTTGCTAAAAGATTATTGTCTGGAGAAATTGTAGATGTCGTTAATGTTGAGAAAATCGTCATCTCTGGAAAACCTGCATCTGTAATAAAAGAATACAAAGCAAAGCTAGATATTAGAAGTAAGTATAATCCACTTAGGGGTCCCTTCCACTATCGACTCCCAGACAGATTTGTGAGACGAGTAATTCGTGGAATGCTACCATATAAGAAACCAAAAGGAAAAAATGCGTTTCATCGTTTGAAATGCCACATTTCTATTCCTAAAGAATTCGAGAAAGCAAAATTAATCAAAATCCCAGAAGCAGATTCTACAAAACTAACCGTTAAAAGAATCTCAGTTGGCGAGCTTTGTAAACAATTAGGATGGAATTACGATTCTAAATTAGATCCTAATTATAAGGAATGAAAAATAGGTGAAACCTACAATGTCTTCAAAAAGAATTGTTTTAACTTCCGGAAAGAGAAAAACTGCAATTGCCCGAGCCACAACTAAAGCTGGTAAAGGACGAATCCGCATAAATTCCATTCCTCTCGAGATTTATCCATCTGAATTAGCTCGAATGAAAATCCAAGAACCACTCATCATAGCTGGAGATAAAGTCATGAAATCAATTGACATTTTCGTTAAGGTTATGGGCGGAGGAATTGTTGGTCAAGCAGATGCTGCTAGAACAGCTATTGGTCGAGCACTTGTAAAATGGACCCAAGATCCTGAACTTCAAAGCAAATTCATGCATTATGATAGATCTATCTTGGTTGCTGATTCTCGAAGGAAAGAAGTAAAGAAAGCCGGCGGACCGGGAGCGAGAGCTCGTTATCAAAAATCCTATCGTTAGATTATTGCTAGAAATAAGTAGTGGACTTCTTCCACTCTTTATTTTCTTTATAATTATTACCTTGAGATTTCTTATCTCAAGCAGTTATACTACAATTATTATTTAATTTCGAAATTGAAAGTTGATTTACAAATGACTCGAAACAAAGATTGGTTAATTTACTCAGAAGAATTAATTGAAATTGCAGAGCTTTTATTGGATAAAGGAAGGTTCTCCTGGTCGTGTTTTACCTCTCAACAAGCTTCAACTGCTGCTCTTAAAGCAGTTTTGTCATTAACTAATGAATCCACATTTGGTGACAATTTAATTGCCTTATTACGTATTGTGAAAGAAACCTATACAATCCCAGAAGATGTTAAAAAAGCATGTCATCATGTCAACGATTTCTTTACAAAGAGTCGAGACTTGGAAAACAAACCCGAGGGAACTCCTCCTAACTATTTCAATATTTCAGATGCTCAAAAAGCAAAAGCAAGTGCATTAACTATTCTTCGATTTGCCCATCACAACTCATATAATTCTTAAAATAACTTCATCTTGAATCATACTATTTATTTACTTTTAAATAATGAGTTGTTATACATACAAATGGTTCCTATTTGTATTGAATTACAGGATATTACAAAATGACTCTCTCTCCTCAAGCAACAGATGCTCTGGACTATGCTTTGAAAGCAGAAGCTGATTATGTTGATATAAGAGTGGAGAATGAATTTTCAAATTATACTGGATTGCGAAATAACTCAATTTGCGGTGTAAATACTAATTTAGAAGAAAGAATTGGTATTAGAGTTCTATACAAGAATTGTTGGGGTTTTGCCTCAACCTCTTCAATAGATAATGCTTCCATCAAAAAAGCAGTTCAAAATGCAATCGTATGTGCAAAAAAAGCAGCCAAAAGAAATCCTGATTCGAAAATTAACCTTGCTGAAGTATCTCAAAGGAAAACCAGTGTTTCTGATGAGTGTAAGAAACACCCTCAATACTTAGAACAAGTCGAGCGCATTGATCTTTTAAACTGGATTAATACTAGAATTAACTCTCGAATTAAAGTCATAAATGTTTTAGATTTGAAATTAATTGAGAACCATACTCAGAAATTGTTCATTAGTTCTGAAGGATCTGAAATTGAACAAATTCTTATTCGTGCTAGCTTATTTTTAGGTTCATCAATTAGTAGTCCTGGTAATTTTCAACGAGTAAGATCTGTCGGTTTTGGTGGAGTTGGTGGCATTGAAATACTTGAAAGCATTTCGTTTGAGGATTTTCTCACAAATTTCATCGTTACTTTACCTGAAATTGCCCAAGCAAAATTACTCAAACCCAAAGAACAGCCCGTTATTTTGAATGAAGAGATGGGTTGGAATTTATGCCATGAATTCAGTCATGCAGTTGAATCAGACCTTTTGCTTGCTGGGCATTCTCCTTTAGCTAATCGAATCGGGAGTAAAATTGGATCAGAAGAAGTAACAATAATTGATGATGCTAGCTACAAAGGGTATGGAGAGTATTTCTTCGATGATGAAGGAGTTAAAGCATCTGGTACCATGATTATTGAAGATGGGATTTTATTTGATGTTCTACAAAGCAGGGAAACCGCGACTGAAATGAATGCCATTCCTACAAGCAATGGTAGGGCTGAAAATTGTTTACATTATCCTCAAGTCAGACAAAGCAACACATTTTTTGAACCCGGAGATCTCACCTTTGAGGAATTGCTTCAAAATTTGAAAAATGGGCTTTATGTTTGTGATTCGTTTGGAGGGAATGCAGACACTACTCATGGTAATTTCCAATTGGATGCTCAATATGGTCGCAAGATCGAAAAAGGTGAATTGGGTGATTATGTTACCAATTTTTCGATTATCGGTAATCTCTACACAATTCTTGGTGATATTGTTGGTATGACGAAAAATTTGGGGAGCTTTCCTGCTTATTGTGGTAAGAATGGTCAAAGGGTCAGTGTTGGTGCCATCTCACCAAAAGTTGGATTGGTAGGGATTCCAGTTATATCTAACATTTCTCAGAGACAAATTAGAAAAATCGATTTTACAAGGGTGAGTGAGAGATAAATGACAGAAGTACTAGCTGATCTAGCATTAACTCTTGCAGAAAAAATGAAAATCGATGCTACAGAAGTTTTTGTGCAAAGTAAGCAGATAAAGAAAATTGAAATCACTAAAGGAATAATAAAACATGCCATTGAGCAAGAGAAATCTGGTATTGCTATTCGATCCGTAATCGATGATCAAATGAGTTTTGTTTCATCAAATGCAGCTAATAAGATAAATGAAATCTTGGAATTATCTGTCCAAAATGCAAAAACATCAACTCAGAAAGTTTCGCGTAATTTCGTGAGTAAAAAATTTATCACTCCTGTACAACAAATTAGAGATGATCGATTAAGGGATTTATCATTAGAAGATATTTGTGATAGTGTTTCGGAAATTCTTTCATCGATAGAATTATCAAAACCAGTAAAAAACATAGATGGTGTTGTTGCAATTGAAACTGAAGAACGATTAATCGCTAATTCAGAAGGTTTATGGAAACGCGAAGTCGGTACAAGATTAAGAGCTGATATACTTACTACTACTAAAGTTGATGATTTTGTGGGAATGGGGTCTGGGCATTTAACTTCCAGAGTTTTACAGGAGGACTGGCAAAAGCTTTTCAATACTTCAATAAAAACTGCTTATGATCAAAGAAACCGCAAAAAGATGACTATTGGAAGACCAAGAGGCGTTATCTTTAGCCCTGAGTCTGCTGCTCAAATTCTCGCTCATGCATTAATTCCTTCTTTTCATTATACTAGTGGCAGTCATTATTATGAATCATTTAGAAATTGTCGTTTCAATAAGAATATCGTAATGATTGATGATCCAACTTATCCAGGTGCACAAAACACGTTTGGTTTCGATGATGAGGGGTATCCGAGTAAACCTAGGGATGTACTTAGTGGTGGTAAATGCAAGCGACTATTAGGTATGAATTTCTCTTGTCCAGAATTAGATAAAAAAGAAGTATATCGTGGAAATTGCTATCGAGTGGCATTTCTTAGCAATGATACAAGAAGCTATGTTTACCCTCCAACAGTTTCATCATCAAATTTTGTTTTAAAAGCTAAGAAACCTCTCACAGAACCACTTGCTCAAGAATTGAATAGTGGTATATTTATCAAAGAAATTGTTGGAGCTCAAGATGCTAACTATTACACTGGTAATTTTGTTGTTTCAGTTGTTGAAGGATATGAAATTAAAAATGGTGAAATACTGAATCCCATATTACCTTGTTATTGTTCTGGTAACATCTATAGAATGCTTGAAGACTCTTCTCTAATAATTGGAAATCAGCTTCAAGAAGTTCCTATAAGAGCTACTCCCTTAAATGTGTTAATGCCTGAAATCCTTTCAACAAGAATGACTATTTCAATATAAAAAAAATATTAGGAATGAAAAAATCATTCCTTCTTTTCTGCCTTGTCTGCAACGCCCTTAGTAGTTGTTGTTGGTTTCTTTCTTACTCGTTTAACAACTTTCTTTGCTCCTTCAGGTGTGGCAGCTTTTTCTTCAGGTTTCTTTTCTTCTTTGGTTATACCTATTGCTTCAGCAAGTTCTTCTTCAACTTTTTCTAGAGCTTCTTCAGGTGTCTCCTCAAGATCTGTTCCTTCTTCAAGAGCATCCAATTCAGCTAATTCATCCTCTGATAATTCTTCAGCTTCGCTTTCAACTTCTAATTCTTCTGCTTCTCTCTTAGCAATTTCTTCTTGGATTCTCTTTCTTTCTTCATCAATTTCCTTTTCTCGTTCAATTGATTCTTTATCTTCAATTTGCTTTCTCTTCTTAGCTTCTCTTCGAGCCTTTACCCCATCCTTCCTGGCTTTTAGTAACACTTTCTCTTTATCAGCTAAGACTTTAACGTAATCTTCTTTGAAAACCTTTAGTGTAGCAATATTTTCTTTGTACTTGGATTTTCTTCTTTCATCTACAATTAGACCTGCTTCTCGAGCTTGTTTAACACTCCACTTTATAGCTGCAAGTTCATCTTTACTAAATCCTCTTCCCTTTCTGGGATTATTTGTTGCAGGGCTTTCAACACTAACAGATGGTTTCATCATTTTTTGTACCTCATAAATGGTTAATATTCTCTTATTGGTTCCACAAAGGTGTTACCTTTTATTCTTTTGGTTGTTTTCTGAATATCCTTTTGTTCCTACTTTACCTTCTATTTTTATTCTTTTTCATTCATCTCTTCGTTTTTTTCACCGATTTCGATTTCAATATCAGTTTTTATTTCATCCTCTTTCTCTTCTCTAAAGACTAGTTTACTTCTAAACATAGCTAATATAAGATAGGTTAAAGCAAGACCAGTTGTAACTCCTAATCCCACAGAGCTTGAGTAAATAAATGCCCAACTACCTTGTTCTCCAGGGATTGTAAAGTATAGAATAACTGATATTATTAAGGAGAGAATTAGAATTAATGCAGCAGAATAGAGAATTATATTTCTACCAATCCCTGCTTTTTTGCTTACAAAGATCAATAGTGTAATAATAACAAATAATATTCCACCACCTACTCCAATTCCAATATACATTAAAACTCCAAGTGCAATTGTTGAGCCATATAGAGAATTAATTACAACAATAAAGATTGCACACATTATTAGTAAGCATAACATTAAAGCAATTGACATAAATCTGGATTCGAAAATTGATGTTGCTTTACTTTTTTCTTCATCTGTTGACACGATTTATATCTCCTTACTATCTTCTATTCTTTTCAAACAACCTATTTTAAAATCCTTCTGAAAAAGTTGATAAATCTTTTATCTATGCAAATATATAAGCTGGTGTTTAAAATGAATGAAAAGAAAGAGGATGCATCAAAAGGTATTGGCGTAACAAAAGATAAAATTGAAGTACAAGAAGATTTGGGAAAAAGAATAGGGACAAAAGTTGTACATGCAGGTGAAAGCATTAATCCGTTTACTCGAGGGATAACAACTAATATTGACTTTTCAACCACTTTTGCATATGATATTGCTGATCAGTGGGCAGATGTATTTTATCATGGAAAACCCGGTTTTGCTTATTCGCGTCATGCGAATCCTACAAGATCTGTTTTTGAAAAGAAAATAGCAATTTTGGAAAATGGTGAAGCAGGTATAGGATTCAGTTCTGGAATGGCTGCAATATCAACTGTCTTTAGTACTTATTTAAAACCCAGCGATGAAATCATTGTTACGGACAGGTGCTATCCTGGAACGAGGCATCTTCTTAATCAATATTTTAAGGAATGGGGTTTCATAGTACATTTTGTTGATGCAACTGACATTGAAAACATAAAAGCAAAAATCACTAATAATACAAAATTGATTCACATGGAATGTCCTGCAAATCCAACTTTATCTCTCTGCGACATTGCAGAGATTGCTAAATTAGCTAAAGAGATACAAGCGAAATTTGTATTTGACAATACATTTGCTACTCCAATAAATCAAAATCCGATTGATTTGGGAGTTAACATAGTCGTTCATAGTGTGACCAAATACCTTAGTGGTCATAGTGATGTCTTGGGTGGAGCAACTGTTTCATCCGCTGATGAACGTGCAGAAATAATGAATACTGCCGTTTATTTTGGAGGAGTCATGCAACCATTTGATGCTTGGTTAACAATTCGAGGAATTAAGACATTGGAATTACGTGTAAATAGACATACAGAGAATTCTCAAGCAATAGCAGAATTCTTAGAAGATCATCCAAAGATTAGAGAAGTCTATTATCCTGGACTTATAAGCCATCCTCAACATCAATTAGCTAAAAAGCAAATGAGAGGTTTCGGTGGAATGGTCAGTTTTTGTACAGGTAAATCTGATAAAGACGGTGTCGATTTCATTAATAATTTGAAAATAATCAAAAGAGCTACTAGTTTAGGTAGTACTAGTTCTCTAATACAAGCATCAGGTAGTATGCTTTATCTTGAATTTACTGAGGAAGAGAAAAGATCTATTGGTATTAACCCCGGTTTCGTAAGATTCTCCCCAGGTATAGAAGATAAGGATGACATAATAGAAGATATTGATCAAGCACTAAGCAAAATCTAATGTGTTTAAAACAAATTATTGTACATCAATCTTGTTCATTTCCGTTATTTTATCAGCTATATCACAAATTGTTCTATATCCCTTTTCAGAATCTTTGCAAGGTAGAACTATACTGCAAAAAGGATCCGACATCTCAAGTAAAACCTCTTTATGTGTTCTATCTACGATCCATTCACTTTTTGGGTATCCCTTCACTGGGAATGGTTGTTCACTTTCTGAAAATAGTATCCCTTTAATTGAACACTGATTATATCTTGGGATTGCTGGTATATCGTGCTTAATCTTATGAAATGCATCCAGATGTAATTGTACTAAATTATACCCTGTAGTATATTGAACACATTCTATACTTCCTTGAAAACGTGGATTTACTTCCATGAAGAAAAGCTTTTCATTTTTAATTATGAAATCAACTCCATTTGAACCCATCAACTGAAGTTTTTGGAATAGTTTTCTGATAGCTTCCAAATGCTCTTCCTCTAAAGATGGATCTGTCTTGTAAGAATCATACTTTAAGGGGACAACATTCCCTGTATATGCGAATTCACTTGGTGCTCTAAGATTCTTATCTCCTATTAATTGCCTATTAACTGAAAGTATCTGCACCTCATTTTTTAGACAATTCACAGTAGAACTCACATCTATACCTTCAATGTATTCTTGTACCCAGATTGTTTTTTCTTGCTCTTCATCTTTTGATCCAAAGTAATCCATCAAGTCACTGAGGTTTTTCCAAAGTTTTATCCCAGCTCCTCCTCCACCTCCATCCCCTCGAGTAACTAGCGGGAATGAAAAACTCTTTGCTATTTCGATTAATTCTTGGTAACTATCTGCTGATTCTAGAATAGGAATTTCAAAACCAGCTTTCTTCGCTATATTGTTCATTTTATGTTTTTGACGAGTTAAGGCAAATTTCTTCGGGTTATTTGCATATACTTTAGGACCAATATCTTTGAATTGTTTAACCAATTCATGATATCTATCAAAAGCGGAGCCAAGGATAATTCCATCAAAATCTCCTTGTTCATCTGACATTATTTCAGCTAGATAATACAAGTATTCTGCGGGTCGTCGATGTAATGGTCGATGTAATAATTCTCCTGGTTTCTGTCTTAGTACCGAAAAGCAATTCTTAGTCAGTTTTAGTAAATCATAATCTCCAAAATAATCTATTACTCCAATTTCATGCCCTGCTTGTACAGCAGATTTCGCAATGGGTCTTGCATTAAACCCTACAACTAGAAGTTTCATTTATTATCATTACTCTTTCAATTTGGAAACTTTTTCTGTTATTTTCTGGAAAGTTTCTATACCTTGATTGAACCAATCCCGAAATTCTGGAACATCTTTTTCTCTGAACATTAATAATTGTTCCATTAATTGAAATTGCAATAACGCTTGTTCAACGAAGAGACTATTATACATCTCCTCATAATTCCTTACAATTGTTTCTGTTTCATTAAGAGTTATCCCTAACAATTGTAGATTTCCTCGGAATTCAGTAATTGTATCTGCTTTTCTTAAATTTTTTATGTAGCGTGTCATTAGAAATAGTTTCTGATCATATGATGATCTATATCTAAGAAGTAACACTAATTTGTTGAAAAAATCTTCAAGCATACCAATTAATTCCATATCCATTTCAAATTTGTCCTCTAGAATACTGGCAATGTCTTTTACGTTAACACCTCGAGTAGAGACGAGTGACGGGAGTGCAAGTGCTGTCTTATTTAAGATAGCTACTAAAGATTCCAATGATCCTTTTAATTCATTCAAAGTTTTTTCTTCTTTAGCGCTTAATGTCCTGGTTTTTGAGGTAGTTTTCTTTTGAGGTGCCTTCTTCTCTGGTGATCCTTTACCTTTCTTAGTTGTTGACAATTACTTTACCTTCCTCAAAATTACCATTGATTCTAGCTTTTATTTCCACAATATGCTTGTCTGAATTTTCTTATTTAACATTCTAATACTCACATAATATCAATTAAATCCTTAGGAATAGCTAAAAAAGTTAAATATTCTTAACTTGACTTATACATGATTATTGAGGAGAATAACAATGAAGCTACAGCATTTTCTAGAATTACTTGAGAATCACAAAATCTTCAGAAAAGATTCGATTAATCTGATAGCAAGTGAGAATTATGCCTCGCCTTTTGTTCGAGCTATTCTTTCTTCAGATTTAGGCAATAGATATTCTAGTGATTATTATGGTGGAACTAAATTCATACAACAAATCATCAACAAAACTGAAAGTTTCATCAGAGAGTTATTTGATGCTGATTATGCTATTCTTTCTCCCTTATCTGGAAATATGTGCGATTTAGCACTTATCCTTGGTTTAACTAAATCTGGGAATAAAATCATGTCAGTAGAAGCAGGGGAGTCCGGTGGATATCCTTTGAATTATGAATTCTTCAATCGAAAATACTTGCCCTTTCATTTCTCAAAGGAAAACATGAATATTCTCATCGAAGAAAGTATAGAAGCAATCAAGAAGCTAAAACCTAAGTTGGTTATTTTTGGATCTTCGTTTTTTCCCTTTCCACATCCTGTGAAAGAAATAACTCAAGAATTTGAGAAACGTAAAACTATTCATTTCGCATATGATGGATCTCATGTTTTAGGCCTTATTGCTGGGAAACAATTTCAGGATCCTTTGCGTGAAGGTTCTCCTATACTCGTTGGCTCAACTCACAAATCTTTTCCCGGTCCACAAGGGGGATTAATTGTAACAAATGATATGGAACAATATGAAACTCTGTCTTCTACATTTGATATAGATTTAGAAAATGGCATTAAATTGACAGATAATATTCATGCTCACAGAATAGCTGCATTAGGTGTAGCTGCTTTGGAAATGCTTGAATTCGGAAAAGAATACGCGTCTCAAATCGTTAAAAACACAAAAACACTTGCAGCAACTCTAGATAGTAATGGTCTTCCTGTAAAATTCAAGCATCTTGATTACTCCGAATCTCATCAAGTAATACTTGATATCCCATCCACTAATGATAAAAACATGTTGAGAGAACGAGCTGAGAATATTGGTTTGATGATAGATTCCGGCATACGTTTAGGGACTGCGGAAATAACTCGTATGGGCATGAAAGAACTCGAAGTAAAAGAAATAGGCGAAATCTTGGCTCGCATTTATCGCAATGATATCTCCGAAGATCTCTCGTGGAGAATTAAGGATTTTGCTAGAATTTTCAGTAATCCTACTTATTGTTTTAACAATATTGGTGATTTGCCTTCCTAATAGCTTACTTTAGAAGCAGAGTTAAAAGAAATACAGATAAAAGATTATGTCCATATTCTTCTTATATAAAAAATGATAATTTGCTTTAGGAGAATTAGTAATGATACGCGAACCAGTAGTTGCTGGATTGTTTTATCCAGGGAAGAAGGAACAGCTTATTGAGAAAATAGAGGAATGTTTTAAGGATGAAGCTATAGGTCCTGGAGAATTACCTGATATAGAGAATCCACCGGAAAGAAAAGGAAAAATCTATGCTTTAGTCTCACCTCATGCCGGTTACACTTATTCTGGTCCTGTTGCTGCACATGGCTTTCTAGAGCAATTCAAAGATGGAAAACCAGAATTTTTTGTAATTATAGGACCAAACCATAAAAACATTGGTCCTGCGATTAGTGTTTACTCTGAAGGTAGTTGGAAGACTCCTTTGGGTGAAGCTTTGATTCCTGAAGATATCGCAGAATTAATCGTTAAGCAACCACATTTCCGTGCAGATACATCTGCCCATATGATGGAACATAGTATTGAAGTACAAGTGCCGTTTCTACAGTATCTGTATGGTGCTGATATTCCGATACTTCCTATTTGTATGAAGGATCAATCTAAAGAAAATTGTGAACGTGTGGGTACAGTTCTAAGTAAGGTTTTAGCTAATTACGATTATTGTTTAATTGCTAGCACTGATTTGACTCACTATGAAAGTCAAGCTTCAGCAATGTCTAAGGATTCCCAAGTAATAGAGAGTATTCGAAAATTGAATCCTAATAGATTACTTGATGTTATTGTTGATAATCTAATTTCTATGTGTGGTCCAGGTCCGGTCGCATCAGCATTGATTGCTTCCAACAAAAACAATGTCAAAGAAACTAAAATCCTCAAGTATTCAACTAGTGGGGATATCACTGGAGATAAAAATCAAGTTGTCGCTTATTTATCTGCGATATTGCTGAAATAAATCCTAATCTGATGAAAATTAAAGCGAGAAATATTTATTTCTCCTTTCTTTCTTCTACTAAATCTTCAATGAATTTTTCTCTTTCATCATTTGTTAGTGTCCTATCCAAATAAATCCATTTCTTTGAGCGCCAACCACAATCTAAGCAAATACAGACTGGATACCCAGAATTTATCCCCATTCCTGTCAAGATATCCTCAACTTTAATTCGTAAACTATAGCATCTTGGACAAATTCTTATGTCTGGTCCTCCCTTCTGATTTATTTTATTGAGCTCTTCAACTAATAATTCAATTTTGACAATATTCTCTTCAATATCCTTCTCAAGTTCTTCTTCTTCCTCAACAACTTCCTCTGTTTCCTCGATCAGCTTTGACTTTCCCTCACCATTCTCTTTCTCTTTGTTTTCTGTCAAAATGTTCACTTCTGTTGATTTCAATCTATTCTTTCTTATTATAGTTAAAATGTTTTAGATTTATTTCATAAAATTGCTCTCTTTCTTCTTTTGAGGAGCTTCCTTGCATGTATTTTTTGTCCCAAGACTTAACTTTAACTTTAATATTTGCCTAATGTTTTAGATAATGTCAAATACAAAAGATTTTTATCGGTTTGACGAGTGATGTTTAAAATGCGTGAGCTGTTGGGCGCGACAGATTACGTAATCGGAAGAGTGCACGAGGAGGTCTCTTAGAAGATTGGACAGAATTGGCTTAACTGATGCCGAGGTAAAACAGAAGATAGAAGATTATCTTAACAAACGTGGCGTGAAATATCGAAGAAATGTTGCTTTTGGAAACAAGAAGAAACTAAATTACTTATTCAAAAACGATCATGGAGAAGTCGTCGGAGTGTATGTACTTCTTTGGAGGAGACCTGTTACTTACAAAACTATATTTGATTTGATTGACTGGTCAAAAGGAGAGGATATTCACAAACTCATCTTGGTTTGTAGAATTATGGGTGAGCGTGCTCGTGAAGTTATAAATAAAGAACCTAGTAATGTTTCTTATATTTTAGAATCTTGGTTCCGTCGTAGTAGTCATAATCCATTACTAGCAGCATTCTAATTTTTGAGGAATTTTTCCTCTTTTACTTTTTTTTTCTTTGATTGCTTTCTCGAGTAATATTTAGGATTACTTTATTTATTCGAATAATCTACGAACAAGTTTTACTGTTTCGTTTTCTTCATTATAAGTGACTAATCCATTATTTCGCAAATCAAAAATTGCTCGTAATGTTGCTGCAGGTTGTATTCCAGTTGCTTTTGAGAGATCATTTTTAGTCATATTTGGCTTAGCACCGTGGAGTAGAGTTAATAATTTTATGTGAGAACTTCCATCAAGAACTTGTTCTGTTAAAATGACATAAAGTTTCATGACTTCTTGTATGTCTATTTCAACATCTTTACGACCTTTTAATTCCTCATATACCGAAGAAAGTTCAGACATTTCGTCTTCCATTTTCTTTAATTTTGCAGCTGCAGATGTTTTTTCGCTAGCTAATTTACTTGCTTTTTCTTTTGCATTAGCAACGTCTTGTTCATTTTTTGCAATTTTAGTTTCCAATTCATTAATATAATCCTGAATATCTTTTATAGCTCCTTCTATTTTGGCATCAACCAATGTTAAACCTCATGTTTATATAAAAAAAACATTATAAAATTTATTCGGTCGCATTATTTTTATCAAAAACATAACCGACACGAAAAATAGTTTTATATTTAGAAAGAAAACAAAAAGAACCTTGCCGAAAGACTTTAAAATGTCTTTAATCGGTTTCCTATTTATTGCTGTTGAGGTTTCCTTACATGTCTAAGAAAATTGACGTAAAAGAAGAGATAGTTGCAGATACAATCGTCGTTGGTCCTCCAAAATTAACAAGGTTTGAAAAAGCACGAATTATCGGTGCAAGAGGTTTACAAATTGCTCTTGGTGCCCCTATTTTAATTCGAATCAAGAAAGACATATCTGATCCCATTATAATTGCTGAAATAGAGCTAATGAAAAATGTCTTGCCTTTAACTGTTGCACGCCTTCTTCCCGATGGCAAGTATCAAAATATACCATTAAGCTGGTTAATAAAAGGAATATAAAATCTCTAATGAGATTTTTCTCAAAAGCGATTTTATTGTTAATTTTCATATTCAATTGGTTCTCTTACAGTAGGTAATTTAACATTTCTTCCATTTTCTAAATCCTTTTTAAGAGATTCACCAGCTTCTTCTGATCCATGAACTAATAAAATATTCTTACTATTAATTGCTTTCAGCATTTTTATTAATTCATTTCTTTGTGCATGTCCTGAAAATTGAAATTGCTTAACTTCTGAATTAATATCTGTTTTGAAGCCTTTCTTATCTCCCCAACTAAATAGGGTTACAGATTTTGCTCCTTCAAGAATTTGTCTTCCTATTGTTTCTTCAACTTGATATCCAGAAATTGCTATTAGATTATCAGGATTGCCTGCAGCGTGATTAAGGTATGAATGGATTGGGCCTCCTTCCATCATTCCTGATGTTGAGAGAATAATGTTGGGTTTTTTCTCAGAAACTATCATTTTTCTATAGGTATTAAGATTATCTGCAAGATTTCTAGATACTGGTATGAAATTCTTTAAATCGAAAGGAACTTCAACTTTGTAGTCTCTACACCATTCAAGAATTTTCTTTGAAACCCAGTATTCATGAAAATACATACGATAAATTTCATTCATTTTCAGAATCATACCATCTACAAAAATCCTGAATTTTGTGTTCATAAACTCTTTCGCAAGAATAGCTTCAATTTCTTGTGCTCTACCCAAAGCAAATGATGGAATTATAGTTATTCCACCTCTTTGATATGTCTTGTAAATAGCTTCAACTATAGATTCATTTGGAATTTCACGATTAGGTAAATCTCTAAGACCGTTGGTAGATTCTGAGATTAATATAGAGATATCTTCTATGGTTGGGTACTTGTTTGTATCATGGTAAGGAGTAGCAAAAGTATTGATATCTCCAGTGTAAAAGATAAGTTGACCTTTCCAATCTAGAAGAATACTGGCTGAACCTAAAATGTGCCCTGCATCAAAATAAGTTGCAGTGACTCCATCAGCTAATTTGAATTTTTGATCATAATAATGACTTTTTATTGTACGAAGAGTTTCATACATATCATCTTCATTCCAATGACGAGCTCCTTCAATTTTCAGATGATCTCTCCAAAGTATAGCTGCAATATCTTTAGTAGGATGAGTCATATGAACATTCTTACAACCTTCTCGAACCATTCTAGGTATATATCCTGTGTGATCAAAATGAGCATGAGAAATAACCATACTTTGTATTTCTTTTGCGTGTTTCTTTAATCCTAAAGGAGCTTCAGTTGGTTCTTTTGGTCTAATTTTTAATCCACAATCTAGTAGAATTTTTGTATCTTTATCTTCGACGAGAATAGCACTTTTACCGATTTCTTTCGCAGCACCAAATGCAGTTATTTTAATCAAATAGGTTCACGACCAAATCCAATTGGTTTTTGTTTATAAGCTTTCTTACAACCATCTGACAAGTTTATTGCTGTTATGAAAAGTGTTTCTATATAATTAATAACCCTATTATACAAATCTATTGTCCTTAGCATCCAAATTTTGTTGTATAATTGCTTTCAATTTTGAAATGAAAGGTTTAATTTACTGAAGAAACATGTTATTAATAATTAATAGAATACTTTCATTTGAAAAGCTAAATAAAAGTAGTCTTCTCAAAGATAGATGAGGTTATTTCCTTGAGTGACAAAGATAAAGTTAGTGATGCTTACAAAAAATTTGCAGAAGATCTAGAGGACATTGAAGAAAAGGATAAAGAAAAACGAAAAGAGGTTTTACAGAAAGGAGTTCTTGATCTCGAGCAAAAATACAAGGATGAAATAAAGGGAACTCGAGTTATGGATGAACGACTTGTAAAACTTCGTAAAGAAGCAGGTATGCCTGAATTAATTGGTATTGGGAATAAAGTACAGAGAAAGAGATTCAAAGATAAAGATAAGTATGATCAATTCTTAGCCAAAGAAGTATTAGAAGTTGGCATAGATGAAAGCAGTGGTTTTGGTGGGATAATGATCTTTAGTGATTTTTGCATTGTCTTTGCAAATAAAAGACCAAATTGGGAAGCTCCTAAAAGAGAGATTAAGAAAGCGTTAGAATACTTAGCTGAATCTGGTTTAATTCCGAAATTGCATAAAATGAAGAATAAATCGATGCTTATTACTTTCAAACCCGCGGAATTGGAATCAGATGTACTAACAATACTAAGTATTGCTTCTGTAAATGGATTAACTAGTTATGAAGAAGTAGCTACTCTGACCGGTTGGCAAAAAGTAAGAATTGAATTAGCACTGGTTTCTTTAGTGGATCACGAGATAGCTTATAAAGATAAAAAAGATAAAACCTATTTCTTCCCAAGTTTGAAGAAATAGTTCTTATTTTTCTTAGAGGTCTCTTTTCAACGTTTGGCAAAAAGTTATAAGTAAATTTTTTTTCTGGTTGCGCAGTAAGGCAGTAGGATGTAGAAATTTGTGAAGAGAATTCTAATTGTGGATTATATAGTGGGCGGTGGTTTTGCAGAAGAAGATCTTCCAGTCAATATTCTTGCTGAAGGCTATGCCATTCTAAGATCATGCATTGAACAATTTGCTCAATTAGGTTTTGAAATTGCTACATTAATAGATCATCGACTAATGCAGCACATTCGTATTTCCCCGATTCATGAATTCAAATCAGTTTCTAGTCATGAGGATTTTGTTAGTGGAATAAAAGCTTTCGCTGATCAGGTTGATTATGCCCTAACTTTAGCTCCGGAATCCAAAGGTATCCTGAAAGATCTCTCATCTATAATTGTGAATTCACAAGCAACCTTTTTGGGGAGTAATCCGGATTCCATAGAACAAGCTGGTGACAAATTAAAGGCAATGAATTTAGCTAAAGAATTAGGGTTAAATATTCCTGCAACATTCTCGCCTTCATATAATGATTCCTTTGATAATATTCTAAATGAAGTCGATGTTTTAGGATTTCCATTAATTGTTAAACCAATAGATGGTGTAGGATGTCAGGGTCTTACAAAAGTGACTAATCCTAAAGACTTAGGATTTGGTTTGCAAGCAGCTCATGCAGTTACTAGTATGGATAATTGTATAATTCAAGAGTTCATAGAAGGCACTCCAATTAGTACAAGTTTATTAGTAAATGATGATAAAGTCGTTCCAATATCAATCAATCATCAGAATCTTCGATTGGATTCAATGAAGAAATCTGGGGATTATTTAGGAGGAGAAGTTCCATATAGTATTCCTAAATACAATGAGGAGATAATTAAAACATCAATTAAACTTGTAGAACAAATGAATCTCAATGGATTTATTGGTGTAGATTTAGTAGTGGGTGAAGATGGAGTGTTTGTTATTGAAGTTAATCCTAGAGTTACCGTTCCCTTCATAGCTATTAATGAATTAGCAAACAGAAACGTTGCCAAAGAATTGGTAGAAATTGTGGAAAAAGGAAAGCTAACTGGAGAAATAAAGTTAAATGGTTCTGCTACTTTCTCTAAAATCACTGTGCCATCAACTTTTAACAAAATTGCTAGATTTGAACAAGCAGCAATTATAGATGGTGTCCTAAGTCCCCCCTTCCCTGTTGGGAATAATTCTCATTCCTATGCTCTCTTAATGGGTCTAGGAGCAACAATTGAAATGGCAAGAAAGAATTTTCGAAACATCAAAAATGAAGTTTTGCAAAATCTTTCATGAAAAAACCTTAATTTTTTAATTTCTTTTCAAGATTAGAAATTAAGAAGAATTGTTGGTTGAAGCCTTTTGAAAAATAAAAGTAACTATAATTGGGTTGCTCCACCAACAGCTAATTTTTCGATGACTTGAACTTTGCCATCTTTAATTTGTACCATTATTCTTGTAACATAACCAGCGATTCGATTTCTCATTCGTTTGGACATTACATTTGTCAATTTATTGACAAGTATTTTGTTTTCATCGAAATCAGTTGAGAGATGCTGGTGATATTTAGCTACTAATTCCTTTGCGGTTCGTTTAATTTTCTGAGATCGAATATTACCCATTAGGATTTCCTCCGTTGAGTTGAATGACATGCCCTTATAGGCTGTTAATAAATCTTCTTAATTATCTCTTTATTCCTTGAGAAAGTGAAAATTAGTCTATCTTTCGAATACTTTAATTTTCACACTTTCCTTTTGATATTTCAAATAATTTTCGTTATCCATCAAAGACCTTAAATAATCTCTGTTCTGGGTAAAATTAATTCCGAAAATATGGGTAAACCTTTTGAAGATACCCTTTCTTCGAAAGGGTGGAAACTTTAAAAACATTAATAATTTAGAGACAGTTAACTGATAAAACAAATCAAGTTAACAAAATTCAATATTTGGCTATTAATCTAAATCAAGGTGAAAGACATTGAAAATACATTCAAAGAAACTCACAACTATGGCACTGATCTTGTTGGTTTTACCATTCGTTTCATTAGTGTCATTACAAATAAAAGATACCGCTGCAGAGAGTCCCACATTAACTATTCTTGAGGTGACTTCTAACATTACTTACCAGATTGAAGTTTCTGTTGAGATTACATTAACAGGATTCAATTATGATCTTTATACAGAATTTTTGAGATTATATGTTAATCAATCTACAGCTACCATTTTAGCAAATGATTATGATAGTTACAATTCATCCAGAACATTTGGTAGACAAGATGATGCTACATTTGAAGCTCAGGTACTTTCACCATTGCTATACAATGGATCACATTTAGATTCAGCCAATTATAATGTAACAGTTATCGCTATTACAAATACTGATGAAAAAAGCAGCCTAGTTGAATGGTCTGGTGGATATATCTTCATAGACACTGATTTGCCAGATATTACCTACATTCACCCAAGCATTGCTCTTGAAGAAGTTTGGGGTATTTATACCGTAGAAACAAATATTGTAGATACTTCAAATATCAGTTTGGTTGAGTTCTTTATAGACAACGATTTAAGATACCAAATCGATGATCCTTTTCCAGGACAAACAAGTTTCACCTGGGATTGGCTTAGCTCACAAGATGATAAAGGCGTTCGTTCTGTTAAAGTAAGAGCTACAGATAACAGCTCTGCATTTAATTCCGATGAGCTTTCTTTCTCTGTTACAGTCGTTGGACCAGAGATGAGCTACCTTGATCCCATTCCTGCAACTATAGATTTTAATGATACATTAAAACTCAATCTTTCAATTACAGATGCGTTCTATGATATTGATTCAGTTTATGCAAATTATTCCATTGATGAAGGCCCATGGATTTTCACAAAAATGGAGAATCTAACAGTAGATCAATTTAATTACACTTTCTCCAGTTATCCGATTGATTCAAAAATCAACTGGGAAATTTTTGCAAATAATACTGATGGCCAGTATCACATATTCCGAAATTCTGCCCTTGAACCATGGGAAATATTTTCCGTACATTGGGATCATATGAATCCAACGGGAGAAGTAAGCCATGATTATCAATTGACAATAGATGATGAAATACTCGTCTTTGTGAATGTAACAGAACAATCCCCCCTAGACGTTTGCAATTTAAATTACAAAGTCGATGAAGGAGACTGGCAAGAAATAGCAATGGTACTAAATGAAACCGGTGTAAATAATACCTGGTACGAATACAAGTATCAATTCCCAGATAGCTATCCTATCTTTACTCACATACAGTTTTACATTTGGTTAAATGATTCAGGAAATAATATCTTAAAATTAGATGATGGCGGGGATTACTATTCAATAAAAATAATCCCGCATGATCTTGCAGCTCCCATTATAACAATAGATGAAATGCCTGAAATAATCATTACAATGCAGAATGTTACAGTTACAGTAATAATCAATGAAACAAGTAATCTGTTATCTGTGGATGTCTTATATAGAATTCGAGGCAAGCAGTACTCTATAGCTATGAACCAAATTGCAAGTAATACTTGGACAGCTAGTTTTGTAGTCGTAGCTACAACCGGGGAAACCGTTGAAATCTGGGTTAGAGCAATTGATGAATATTATAATACTGCCGAAACCGATGTTGAAGAATTCGTTGTGGAAGCTGAAAACGCTGGAGTAGCTCATAGTAATTTCTTATTATGGTTGATGTTAATTATTCTAATTATTCTGCCAATAGTTATTACTTTGTTAATCCTAAGACCACAAAAATAAAATGAATGCTCCCCTTAGTAGAGGGGCTTTCTATCTCTTTTTTTGTTTTAATTAGAAACTTTATTTCTTAGTACTCTTTGTTCGGTTAATAATTTTTTTAGATATAATCCGAAATCTTTCGCTAATAAATCGTATATTCTATATATCATTCTGACTCTAAATGCGAATTCATTCTCAGAAATATGAGAGACCTTAAATCTACCTAGAAGAAGATGAAATATTATGGCACTTTCAAAAATTACTCGGAATATCCTAATAAGTTTAGGAGTTATTTTAGCAATAACAACAATTGCAGTTCCATCAATAGTTATACCATTAAGAAATAATAGTATTGATACATCAATCACACTGAAGCTATTATACAATGCAGGAATTATGATTGAAACACAGGACACAAGGATTTATGTTGATCCATACAGTTTGAATTCAGCATATGATGATTTAGATGCAGACTTTATTCTAATTACACATCCACATGGAGATCACTATGATCCCACATCACTTAGTTATCTTGATAAAGAAAGCACGACCTATATTATGCCAGAAAACATGTCTGTCGAACTTGCCGTTCATGATGGGATTGGTGTAAATCCTGGAGACGTATTAGAATTTGGCAACATAAAGATTACTGCTTTTTACATGTATACATTACCGGTAGATATTTATCCCGCAAGTCATCCCAAGGCAGCTAATTGGACCAGTTATCTTATTGACGTAGATGGATTCACATTTTTCCATGCAGGGGATTCAAAAAACATCGATGAATATAGCCAACTCACGGGCTTAGTTAATGTAGCTTTATTACCCTTGGGTCCTGGTTGTCAGACAATGACTGACATGGAAGTTGTTGACGCTCTTAATACTATTGAAGGACAGTACTTTATACCTATTCATTATGGTGGAGGCGCTTGCCAATTATTCATTGCCAACTATGGTTCTTATGTCATGAGTGAATGTCAAATAATTCATCTTGAATATTGGGAAAGTCATGTATTTGAGCAATGATAGTAAAGAATAACTCAAAGATTACACACGAGGCACTGGTAGCAAAATACAGTGCCAATTTTATTTATTTTTTAGATTAAGGCTCAGTGGATAGTAAATGTTCTAAAATAACTCAAGAATTAATCCTAACTACAGTGAAGTCTTTTATATTTTGTCAACTATTATATTATTAGAGGGAGACGTATGTCTGAAAACGAGGAAGAAATTCCACAAGAAGTTATTTCAACACGTCAATCATTACATAGTGAAATAGAAGAAATTTTGATTAAGAAACTATTCACAGTAGTTGAAAAAATTGATCTGCTTCCTAGTGGGGATCTAGATTTCAAACCTTATGATGATAGACTTTTAATTCAGCTTGAAGCATTAATCGAGAAGAAATTTAAACAGAAAATATTCGATCAAAGAAAAGATAGACAAATTACCTCATTCCTTAGTCAGCTTAAAAAGGAGCGCGCAATACGAGATTTTGATCTCTTATAAAACATCTCTCTTAATCAATTTCTTCTTTTTTTTTTATTTCTGTTCAAGTAATATACTTCTTTACTTTTTTTTCCAGAATTTTGATATTTTAAGAAAAAGCACCAATGTATAATAAGATTAATAATTAAAGCTGAAAAGATATTTGTTGTAGAAAACAACAGTAACTCGCGAGTTGAATAGGGAACAGCATTATGTCGAAAACTGATTTAGAGAAAGAATTCAAGAAATTTTTTATAAGTCTAAACAAATTAATGAAGGAAAGTAATTTTGAAGAGCTAATTAAGAAATATGCTGAGAGAGAAGAACAATTTAAGGATCACCCACAATTTTGGATTAACTATGGTGTGAAAATTTCACAACACTTGATTTTAATAAAGCATTGAAAACAATGGAAAGAGCTCTAGAAATTGATCCTAAACATACAGAAGCTCTAATGAGAATAGGTGCTCTCTATTCTTATACGGGTAAATTGGATAAAACGAAATCTTATATTGAAAAAGTTCTTAAGATTGATCCAAAACACGAAGAAGCGTTATTTACATTTTATGAATACTGGCGAACTAAGAATCGCATTGCGAAGCAAATTGATTGTTTAGAGAAGTTAATTGAAGCTTATCCGTAATCTGATCTTTATTGGGAGAAATTGATCGGAATCTATAAAAGTAAAAATAATGCTGACAAAATAATTGAATGTTATACAAGATTAAAAGATCTTCATCCTGAAGAACCGGATTATTGGTGGATCCTTGGACATCATTATCTGATGACAAAAATGGATTGGGATAATGCTCTATTGATTTTAAAGAAAGCTGTGGAAATGGATGATAGAAAGTTTGAGTATTTAAGAGATTTAGCTTATGCATATGTTGCAAAAGAAGAAAGAATAACTGCAATTGATTATCTCGAAAAAGCTCTTATTATTAACCCAAAGGATAAGGATGCTTGGGGAATATTAGTAGCTGCTTATAGAGGCTCAGGTAATCTTGAGAAAGCAGAGGAGACAAAGGAACGAGCAGAAAAATGTCTCTATAGTGATTATACTCTACAAGCATCCTATGAAGCTCCTGAAAGTGTTCAAGAAGCCTTGAAGGATTTTGTCAAAGAAGCCATTTTAACAAATGAAGAATGGGATTCTAAAAAGAAAATTGAAAATATGATTGTTAAGAATATTCGCCCAATCTTTATTCCGACTTTACTTGAACTCTCAGATGAAGACATAACCTGGATGATAACCCAATATCAAGGGAAACTTTCAGCAAAACACAACGAGTACCTATCAAATTTGAATGAAATTTATGAGAATTTCAATATTGAGAAGAAAAGCACTAAGTCGAAAAAAGCCAATAAATTAGAAGAAACATGTTGGCATGAATTCCATTCTTGTTTTCAATTAGATATAAAAGCCAAGAAGGAGAAGTTGGAAGAAGTAATTGATATTTTTGTAGAAACTTTAGTGAATAATCCTAAATC
>JAHLVZ010000012.1 GCA_019058165.1 Candidatus Heimdallarchaeota archaeon | reverse complement strand
AAAACCTTGCTTGGTCACCTAGGTCAGGATCAAAATGGATGAATGCCCAAGTTGAATTGGAAACCTGCGCAGGTGTTGTTCCATACATCTTTAGGAGAAGGAATTCCGTAAATGCCACTCAATGGGCAATTGGCTTGGAAATGCTGTTATCATTAAATGATTTAACAAAAGTCAATATCTCTACTGATCATCCAAATGGTGGTCCCTTCACTTTCTATCCTATGATTTTTAGCTGGCTTATGAGTCAAAAAGCACGACAAGATTTACTTAGTAGATCACATAAAGCTGCGACCGAAAGAAGTTCCCTCAAAGACATAACAAGGGAGCTAAGTCTCTATGATATTGCTCAGGTTAGTAGAACAAGCGCAGCGAATATTCTAGGATTAACAGATAAAGGTCATTTAGGAGTTGGTGCGGATGCAGATGTTGCTATCTACGAATTTAAAGCACCACTTGATAATTTAAGTACAGAGTATAAAGCCATTGAGAAAGGATTTTCAAAAGCAAAATATACCATAAAAGATGGTGTGATTGTTTACAAAGGAGGAAAAATTGTAGCTAGTCCGCAAGGAAGAACTTATCGAGTAAAAGCTGAAGTTCCTGAGTCTTGGACAGCAATGATACAAGATGCCATAGAAGAACGTTTTCGACAATTCTATACTGTCACTCTAAATAACTATGCTATTCAGAAGGACTATTTTCCTCGAGAAGAATTGATAGTCACTAATGTAAGATAATGTGCTGGTTGGTGGAATAATGACGACTATAAATCTGACCTTGAAAAAATCTGCAACAAAATCGAACATTCCAATCGAAGCTGAAATAATTTCTCCGGATAATTTCTTTGAAAAAGATTTGACGGAAATTGGTCATTTATCTGTTTGGCGAGGGAATAAAGAATTAACAATTAGTCAAGTTTTTACCATTTCTGGGGATCATGTAAAAGGTGGAGAAATCAAAGACCTCAAGATAATTCTGAAAGGTGATTTATCAAGGTTTAAACGAATCGGACAAAAAATGTCTGAAGGATTAATTGATATTAAGGGTTCAGTTGGCATGCATTTAGGAACACAAATGGCTGGTGGCAAAATTATTGTACAAGAAGATGCTGATGATTTTGCTGGAGCAAATATGAAAGGTGGAGAAATGCATATTTTGGGAAATGCTGGTCACTATCTTGGTGGTTCTGTGAGGGGTGATTGGCGAGGGATGTCAAACGGGAAAATAAGAGTGGAAGGGAATATTGGTAATGAATGTGGTGTCTGGATGAGGAAGGGAGTTATCGAAATAGGTGGAACTGTCAATTTGTTCCTTGGCATACATATGCACAATGGTTTAATTGTGGTAGATGGTGATGTAGAGGGACGAGCTGGAGCTGAAATGACTGGTGGGATCATTGTAATAAAAGGTAAACTCAAAAAGAATCTACCATCATTTGAATTTGTAGATAAGAAAAAAGACATAGAAATTGAGAATTACGGTACAATTGCTGGTAGTTATCTTGAATTTAAAGGAGATTTTGCTGAAAGAAAACAAGGATCGATGTTTCTCTTAGAAAGCAAGAATATTCATTTACTTTGATTTTTTCGTTTTTAACATGTTAGAATCTCTTTATTTAAACTGTACTAGTATAAACACTACGTGATGCTATATCGTATATTGTTTCTAAAAGATTCAAGTTAATAATATCTTGTTCAAAAGTTATGACCCCATTTGCAGAAATTTCAACATCGAATTGAAAATTCACTTCTCTTAAAGTAAGGTTTATTTTGTGATTCTTTGGTTTATACATTTTCAAATTTTCAAGATAGATTTTATTGTCGCTAATAAGAACTTCAAGATTTCCTGATAAATTCTCATCAATGGCCAGATCACTGAGTGTTAGTGATTGAGGTGTAATCTTTAGTCTTGTTTTTGATAGTCTAAGATAGAAATTCAGTAAATCAAAATCGCAAGGTGAAAAACGCAGATTAATTCGTTTACCAAGAAAATTTATGGCTCTTTTTATATGTGTTTTTCTGCCTGTGAAAAAACAAAGGAATATTCCAACTGGCGTTTCTAAATCAACTGGTGGATTAATAATTTTTATCGAAGTATCATCATATACGATCATCGTCTCGGATCGCATTGATGGAAGTGTTCTATGAGGGAAAGCAAATTTCTTTTCATTTAGAGTATAATATTTCCCTTGAAAGAAGCTACTTGCCAAAGGATCAAAGGTAACAAATTCAGTATCAATTGACGGATTTCCAAAATCTATTCTAGCAAACTGCTCTTCAGTAAGGTGCTCTTCTCCGATTAAATAGCCCCAATACAATGCGATGGTTCTCAAACAATCAACTCAAAATTGCATAATGTTATAATAGAAAACCGTCTTAATAAAAATTTCATAAGATGACTGAAAAAATGCTTTTTTTTTGATAATTACATATTCATATATCGTTCTGTAGCAGAGGGTTCTCGTTCTTCTTCATCATCTTTTAACATTTTTCCTCTTACTTTTGCCGCAACATAAATTCCAATGATTATGAAAAGTAAAATACCTATTCCAGAGATTAATCCAATAACCCAAGATTGAATATTATTAGATTGATAAGTATAAGTCAAATCTAAGTTTGCAGGTGAACTATTAGGATTAAAGAAGACAAAATAAATTGATCCGTTAATATCAGTTGTAGTTTTACCACTATCTTGAATTCCCTCATAATAACCAATGGTTTCAAAATAAGCAGATCTTTCACTCAAACTTTGACCTTGCATAGTATTAAATTGCTCCTTAGTAACTTCTCTTCCTTGTACTGACAAGTCTGAAATCCATAGATATTTAGTATCTTGATTTTCTGTGAGATTTTCTTCGTGAATAAAAGTCCAACTTTGAAGAGGTAGGGGATAATTTGTATTTATTGCTTCAGCGTTTACATCCCCATTTATTTCAACAAAAGATCTTGTTGTAGTTAAAACTAGAATGATAGTGAATAAATGAATTAAATGAGCAAAAATCCTCTTCTTTTTCATAATATATTAAAAGAAATTTACTAGCATAAAAAATTTGGGGCAATTGCTTTGTTTTCTTTTGTTATGAATAGTCTTACAGAAAGAGATGCGTTTTTACTGTTTTTGATTAAAAATCATTTAATTCTTTAGAAAGAGTTTTTAAGTTATTCCCTAATAGGAAGGGATACCAAGTTTATGACAATGACATGAACTTACTGACTCATTACAGTCGATTTAGATTCAAATTAAGGTGGTACATAAAACATGTCCAAGGAAAAAAAACCTAAAGCGAAGAAAGCTGACAAAACAGAGGAAAAAGCTAAAGCAACTAAAGCTAAAGCCAAGCCAAAAACAACTAAAGCTAAAGCAGAAGCTAAACCAAAGGCAACAAAAGCTAAGGCAGAAGCTAAACCAAAAGCAGAAGCCAAACCAGAATCAAAGCCAGCTGAAAGCAAACAAAAGTATAAACCTGAAAACACCATTTTTGTTGGAAATAAGCCTGCTATGACTTATGTTTTAGCAATTATGACTTGCTTCAATGAAAACAAAGCTAAAGAAGTACAAATCTGTGCAAGAGGACGTGCAATTAGCACAGCAGTTGATGTAGCTGAATTAACAAGAAATAGATTTATGTCAGAACTAAAAGTTAAGTCTATCATAACAAGCACTGAACAAGTTGTTCGAAGAGAAGGTGGCGGAGTAGCCAACGTTTCTGCTATTGAAATCACATTAGCGAAATAATTCCCTTCTTTTTCTAATATTTTCTTGCTTTTTCCTTCTATTTTTTCAATATTAATTCATAGGAGAATTAATGGTCTATCTTAGTTAACCAACTACTATTGGAATTGGTTAACATCATTGACTTTGTTGCGAGTCCGCCCAACTCCATTGCTGGAGGAACTTTCGTTTGACGTTTGGCTGTGTGTCGCAAAAAACTTCTCTCGAAAATCTTTCAAGAGTCGTTGCCTGATCACAAGGCGTTTGCGCGATAGTGCTAGTAGAGCGAGGAAGCGTTGCATTTGTGTTCCTGCACTGCTTGTGTCTCGATCCATTTCTAGCCCACAATCACAACTAATAATTCGCTCGGAGAGTGCTCTGTTCTCCTTGTTCATACAGTAGGGGCATAGCTTGGTTGTATCTCGTTCACTGATCCTTATTACTTTTTTACCCATCTTTTTTGCTTTGTAGGTTAAGAATCCAGCAAAGCGACCAAGCAAACCGCTACTTTGCATGCTTCTATGTCGGCTTTTATCATTTTTCCTATCTTTCTTTTCACTTTTACTCATTTCTTTGACATTTAAATCGCCAATGATGATTGTATTTGCTTTGGTGTTCTCAACAATTTTCTTGCTTATTTTGTGCTGAAAATCTTTTCTTTGGTTTGCTTGCTTCTTGCTTATCTTTGTTAGTTTGTTGTTGTACCAGCGCCAACGATTAGAGTATTTTTTACAATAATCTCTTTTCGACATTAGCTCCTCTATTTTTGGTTGCCAGTACTTGTCCACACGTTTATTTTTGATTGTTATTGTTTTTCCTTCATGACTGTTCACAGCTGCAACAAAATTGATTACTCCTAGATCTATTGTTTGGTAAATACCATTATCGTAATACTCTGGTGTGTTTTCTTCGTAAATGATTGATAAGTAGAATTCCTTTGTTTTATGCAGTTGATAGATAGTTACTTGCTTTACTTCCTTGTCTGCAAAAGTTAGTTTTCCTTGCATCTCAAAAGTAAGATCTATTTCTTTTGTTTCTCTTGTTGGATAGAAATGACTTAACGTAATTGTTGCTCCTTTTATTTTGAAGCCACTTTGATTGAAATGCATAGTTGTGAAATATTTTTTCCCCTTAAACCCGGGTGGTTTTGCATCTTCATCTCCATTAACTCTGAGAGCAAAAAAAGACTTATTATCTGCTTCTAATTGTTTTAGTGTGTCTTGCAGTGTTTTTGAGTAATTTTGTTGGTATCTGGGATAAAGCTCCTTTAACTTAGGTAACTGTTTTGATTGCTTTTTATATGTTGGTTTGTTTTCCTTGTCTCTCTTTTTCTTTGGTAAGTGTTTGTTTTTCTCCCACCACTCTTTTCGTTCTTTATTGGCAAAGTAGTGAATTAGTCTGCAATTTTCTGCCAGTGCCCAGAGAACTTCTTTTTGTTCTTCAGTTGGGTGAATCTTTACTTTAGATGTGAGTTGTAGTGGTTTTTTCTTTGAGGGTCTTGTTATTTGTTTTACTTGTTCCAATGCTTTTCCCAATTCGTTCTTTGGTAAATCAGCTATGAGTATTTTGTATGCTTTCTTTGCTAATTGATGTTCCTTTGAGAGCATTTTTCTTCAGTAAAGTATATATTTAGCTTAATATATAGCTATTTTCCATAGAGTTCATCGAAAGTAATAACTGTTTACTTTAAAGAATAGTTGAATAATTAATCAGTCGTACAGTTGTACAAAGGGGTATTTAATTAGTATAACACTAACTTAGTTCTAGGAGGATATTATTATATCTGCTAATCATCTCCACTGGTCAACAGATCCATTATTAATTGATACTGAACCTAAAGAGACAAACAAATGGATAACTGCTAATGACCTTTCAGAGACTGGTCAGCGAGAAAAGATAATCACTTCTAATAACCAACTTCAACTTTATTCAATAATGATTCGCAAACATGATTTTATAACAGGAGAACGTTTGCTGCAATCGTTTCCGTATATCCTCATAGACCAAGACTGGGTGGAGAAGTTAAGGAAGAAAACCTTATTGTTAGCTGAGCGAGCTCATCACTATTTCAAAGATACACTAGCAGATTATTCTATTCGCTCCTGGCAGAAAAGAATTATCAAGTATTTAGATGAGCAAAAGCGATTACCTTTCCCGCTTCTTAGATTATATCCTGATTGGTTAGAGGTTTATCAAGACAAACAATTTCTTACATTCCAATCTGCTCGAGGAGAAGGTTTTCAGTTACCACTTTACCTTTCTGTAAAATTGTCTTATTTAACCGGAGTGATTATGGGTGATGGTCATCTAGCAGAATATTTTGTTAATATTATTGATTCATCAAAAGAACATATTGAGAATTTAATGCAAATGTTAATGTTACAGTTCAACTCAAAAACTGAATTTTTCAAACATACAAATGCCAATGCTTGGAATGTCAATATTCTTTGTAAATGGATCGTTCGTTTCTTCAATTTTCTATCAGGACAACCAATTAATGAACGAAAGTATCCTTTACTACGAGAGCCACTCATTTTTCAAACCAACCCATTACTAAGAAATGCATTTTGGCGAGGTTTAATGGATGCAGATGGGAGCTACAAATCATCTATTGGATTTGGCTCTGCTTCACTGAAACTTCTAAACGATTTTTCTTTATTCTTAACACAACACAACATTCAACATAGATTCTATACTCAAACAGTATTAGGTGGAACAACATATAGTCTTAAGATTTCTGGGGAATCTCGCAAACGTTTTACACAATTAATTAATTCTGACCATCCTATCAAAAAACAAGAATTACAAATTCTACTAGAAAGAAAAATACATAGATTTACTGAAAACTCAGCTACTTTAAGAAAACGCGGAGTATGGAGCGGACAAGTAATTACTGTGAATCAAGAAAAATTATTAGATGATTACTTTGATCCTTCACTAATCCCCCATTTAAGCCTAGCAAATTTAGGTAATTACATTCGTACTTTAAGACGAAAGAATGGCTTGACCCAACAATCATTATCTTCGGAATTATCTATCACTCAAACTTTGCTCTCAAAATATGAACGAAACTCTCATGCAATACCTATTCCAATCTTACTTGAATTGCTATCAAAATTAGATGTTCTATTAAAGACTTTTTTTTCCACTCATTCAAAATTAGACTATCATTCACATCGTTCAAAATGCAGTTTGTTTACACGACCCAGTGAAGATTTTCTAAAAATACTACATGGAATGCAATTCAAAGAAGGAGGATTAATAATGATACACGGAAAGGAAAATGAAGACTTGGATAAATATCGAAAAGAAATCAGTAGTTTCTTTTCACTGCAAATTCATAAAATCAGTTTTCATAATACAGTCCTAAATAGTTTTGTGAGAGAATTTTTTATCCTTCGTAGTTAATGTTTTTGAATTAAGAAAATAAAAACACAAAAGCTCACGCTTTGGGGCGTACTCGCATCGACGCTACTCATCACCTACTGTGATTCATCACGCGTCAGAGCGAAGAACTTTTGAGATTTTTTCAAAAAAATAGTCGAGAAAATAGAAAAGGTATAATCGTAAAGGGACATTAGGAAACCTTCTTCTCGTCAAAAGAAGGTAGGAGAAGGCTTGTTTTTGCTAGTGAAAATTGAGTCTTTCCGTTTTTTTGCAATTGTTATATACAAGTCACCATCTCCTTTTCGTTTTTTTGCGAGTTTAGCACTTTTTAAAGAAAATACTGGAGAAATGTTTGAAGAAGTTGAGTTTATGAACCATTTACTAGTTGGAAACAACAATATCAACCAAGCATTTAGTGTTGGATATTTTAACAAGAAATCCATTGTTTCTATGTGTTACTTGCTAGCAAATTACAGTTTGCAAACATGTGATTTAGAATATCAATCATTGAAATATCTGAAGTTGTTGGCTTCTAACCAATTTTCAGAGAGATCAGTTGATTCTTTTGTTAAAAATTTGATTCAGTTAGGCGTTTTACAGAAATTACAGTATTGCCTTATGCAAAACTTATCGGGGAAGAAGGAAAAATAATAATTTGTCACGGTCACAATATTGGGTTAGTGAAAAGAAAAGAAGAAACATGGAGAGAAGCAGCTGGAAGATTAAAAGAAAAATTAGTAAGAGAAGGACATAAGAATCTTCCAAAGATAGAGAAAGGAGATAAACTGATAATAAGTCATACACACGCACCATTCTACGACATGGAGAACGGAATGTTCGCAACAGGAACATGGAAAGAAAAAGAAGGAATGAGAGAAGACGAAAGAAAAAGAAAAATGGGAGTGTTCATAATAATAAATGACGAGGAGAGAAACGATCCAATAAAAATGAGAAGATGGATGGAATAGAAAGAATGAAGTGGTAGGCGCGGCGGGTTTTGATACCCTGACGTTTTTTAATTGTGAATTAAGTCAACAAAGTAATAGCAAAGTGATCTAACTAATCTCTGAAAGCTCATTTTTTAGCACTTTTTAAAGATTATTCAGCAAAGATCTACCAGTGGTTAATTGTGAATGAACTTTCGAATGAAGAACTTGATCAAATGCTTGAAAACGCGATGGAAACGATGTTTATACTGCGACACGACTCTCAAGGAGTAGAGCAAAATATCCATCCAGTTTGGAATAAAGATTTGCTTGTAAGCTCACCAGAATATCAATCTCAAGTTGAGGAACTCATGTTAAGTTACATACTAGGTGATGATTTAGAACAAACAAAGATTTATCTGCATCAGCTACTCTCCTTGCAACCAAGTAATCATGTGTTTCAGCTCTACCTCGCTCTTGTTCATTATGTAACAGGTGAGGAGACAACAGCTTTTTCAATAGCTCAACTAATCGATATTTATGCCTTAACTAAGAGTAGAGGTAAGAATGAGGTCATAGCTGCTTTCACGCCCGATGACGATTTCCCCGTTGATTTTCCAGCGATAATCGATATATCCTTGCTTGATCACACCCTTTTGTTGAAACCAGCCATTCAAAGGCTCTGCACAAACATACAACTCTACTTAACGGTTGGGAACCATCAGAAAGCAATCGCTGGTTTCCAACAGCTACTTGCTGTCATGGGTGAATCATCTGAATTACTAGTTGAACTTGCCCAAGCACACACTTCGCTTAAGCAGTTCAAAGAAGCGAAAAAGCTCCTGCGAAAAGCAATCAAATATGACCCTCAATCCATCAAAGCTCTCTACCTACTAGCAACCACGCACCGAGATTTAGGAGAATATGAGCAAGCAATTGGTTTTTATTGGAAATACCTCAAATTGGAACCAACCGATTATATAATACTCTTCCCTTTAGCTTTATGTTATGAGGAATTACAGCTCACAGACAAAGCAGTTACGCTTCTTGAGCAAGTAATAGAAATCAATCCACAATTGGAAACTAGCGGTTGGCGATTAATCCCTCAAATAGATAAATTAATACAAATTATCCAGGAGAAACGAGTGATACAATCAGAGATTTAGATAAATAATTTCATTCTAGAAAAATTTCAATACAATAAAGTTATTTGAAAACAAATTCTATATTAACATAAAAAAGAAAATCAGTAGAGAAGACAATAAGTAAGTTTATTACATCAAAGTTGAATATTTGTTTGCTGTTATAAAACATCAAGTTAAACATGAATGATTAAGATACGAACGAAATAATCCCAACTTGCCAAACATTGTTAGAAACAAATTTTTCAATATAGTAATCTATTGGTAGTAGTTAGTCTACTAAATAAACTTATAAATCACTACTTAATTGAGAAATTACTTAAATTGTAATTTGTCCAACCACTGTTGGTGTTTCTGATTATGAAAACTGCGATATGTGCTTTTTGTGCTCAAACAGGTATGCTTTGTAAAGATTGTCAAACCAAGTTAGCAGAAGGCGAAATAACCGATACAGACATAAAAATTGCTAAAACAGCAGTTGATTTTGAGAAAAACAATCCAAATGCTTCCAAAGTATCTATATTGGAAACCATTGAACGACCAAAATTTATTCTTTTAATAGTTTCTCCTGGATCTATTAGATTCTTAACTGGAGGTACTCTGGATTTTGACAAGCGATTAGAACGAGCTTTGAATAAACCAATTAAATTAATGGAAAAGAGCAAGAATAAAAGAAGAGTTATTGATGATATTTTTTCTCCTGCATTGATTAGTGGTATAAATACAATTTTTGTTCCGATTCGTTCAGCAAAACCAGGTCATTCTTCTGTAGAAGAAGAAACTATAGTTGTTCTTTCTCCTGATCAAAAAGAAAAACTTCCAGGCACAGTAAAAGAATTGATTGATTTAGTAAAACTCGTTGCCGGTGAAGATATAAGAGTTGAATTTCGCTAAGAGATGAAATTCATTTTTTTCTACTTTTAACTCAATACTTCAAAGGAATCGCTTTCATTAATTCTCGTAAAACAACAGTTGCATAGGAACCTCGTTTTAAAGTAAATTGAGTAATCAAATAATCTTGATTCTCAGAATTACTAATTACAGAGTAGGAGAGGTTTTCTGGTGTTAGTGCGATTCTTCTATTTGATCCAAAAAATCTGAGTTTTGGCATATACTTGACCTTAAAATTATCAAGTTTAATGCCATCTTTCTCAAGTAATGATTTTGCATAATCCGATAACACATTATCCGTTAAATTTGTTTTATAGCCAATTATTGGTAAGATTGCTATATTCTCTTCTAATTCATCTATAGAATTGTTTGAGAGATTACCAAATAAGCGAATTCTTTCTGATAGAGTTAGATTCCAAACATATGATTGGTAAGCATGAATGAGGATTCTTTGAAGATTCTTAGGTAAAATATGTAATGCTCCAAGAAAATCATTCGGTCTTTTACTCAGGTATTTCAAGATTCGCTTCTCAAAAATCATACTACTTGGAAGTAATTTTATAGTTTCTTCTGGATCATTGGTTTCCTGAAACGTTTTTCGAGCAAGGATGGTTGCTTCAGCTTCATCATCAGTGGTATAAGAAATATAGAGATGAAGTGCTTTCTCTACTTCTCCAAGCAATAAGAATTTGCCAATGATGTGGGAAATAGGTCTTCGAGTTCCAAAACGTTGATGCCCAAAATAATTTGGTATCCCTTTGAATTCCTTAATTTCCTTAATGATATTCTCTACTTTTCGATTTATCTGCTCTTTTCCATCATTTAATTCTCTTATATTAATTGTAAAGTGATTTCCATACAAATCCCCAAGATAAGTTTGGTATATAGTTGTTCTTGGTGATCGTATAACTATCCTCTCAAGCTCCAACTCACTCAGTTTTTCTGGCGGTATTTTCCAAATAGTTGCCCTTTGAGCAGTATATGCTGTTTTATCTTTTGTTCCAGCAACATTAATATCATTTAACTCTCGCTTAAGTGATGAAGAAATTTTGTAAAGAGCGTTGTTACTTTCAATATCCTTTTTTATCAGTATGAATTCTGTAAACAATCCTGGTTCATTTTTACCTAAAGAGAAATTTGGATCATCAATGGGTATTTTTCGTCCATCCACCAAAACTTCCTCTACTTGGAAATCTTTTGGAGTGGTACGTAATTTTCCATCAATTCCCTCTGTTTCTGTACAATAATAGAGTATCCCCATTTTTTTCTCAATGGGATGACTTTCTCTTAATTCTCCTTCTACCATTCAGATCTCCTAAAAATCTCTTTCAGAGTAGTTTAAGGTTGGATGTAATTTTATCTATGATGTTATTAGGAGCTGGACCTATTGCTACCGCTGTTGCAGTTCCAGGAGGTAATTCTGTTAGTCCTGCATCATTCACAAAGGAGCAAGGAAGGTTCTTGCTTCGAGCTTTTTGATAGATTAACTCTAATTCTTCCTTAGTAGCTATTTGCACCGCAACTTTCTTTTGTCCTTCAGAAAACCAGCTTTTTACCCACTTTAGTTTTGCTCTTTTTGCTTCTTCTACAGAAATTACTGCCGCATGAGCTGCTTGGATTGCCATCTTACCTTTTGACATTTTGAGATCTGTACGAATTGCTATTATCATTTTGTATTGAAATTCTTCAGCTCTCATTTGTCAATCACATCATTTGGGAATTCTGATTCTGTTTATAATTCTTTATTAAGATTTATTGATTTTAGTATTAAATACAATCTGGTTAATAATATTCTTAATGGATATAATAAAACCAACAACTTAAGAATGAATAAATTACTTACATCTTATATATTAACTAATTCAAAAGAGGAAAATCCTTTCAAGTATTTTTGGGGTTCGAAGTTTGGAGTCCGATGTAGCTATAGTAGGAGCTGGACCAATTGGTTCTTTAGCTGCTTTGCACGCAGCTAAAAAAGGAATTAAGGTTTCCATTTTAGAACAAAGGAAAGAAATTGGTGTCCCAGATCACTGTGCTGGATTACTGAGTGTTAATGGTTTAGCTATCCTTGGTTTGGATAATTTATCTCGAAAAATTATTCAAAATCCCAAAATAAAAGGAGCAAAATTCTATTCTCCTTCTGGTCAAGTTTTTTCAATAAAAAGAACTGAAACTCAAGCTTATGTTATCAATCGCGCATTATTTGATCAATTCCTAAAACAAAAGGCTGAGAAAGCAGGAGCTAATTATCTGACGAATAAAAAAGTGCTTGATGCAAATTTTGATCGTAACAATAAAAAACTAACTATTAAATTTCTTGATTTAAAACTGAAGAAGAAGAAACAGCACACTTCTACGGTAGGAATTATTGCTTGTGGAGCTAAAAGAAAAATCACTCAAGACTCTGGTTTCAAACAAATCTCAAATAGGAAGTATCTCACAGGTTATCAATATGATGTTGAAAATATATCTGATTTAGATATTAATATGGTTGAAATTCATTTAAGTAATAAATTAGCTCCAGGTTTCTTCGTATATATTATCCCTACTTCTCAAACTTCCGCAAAAGTTGGTTTAGCTTCGAGACTGAAACCATCAATTGATCAACTTGATCATTTCATGCAAAAACATCCAATCGTTAAAGATAGATTTGTTAAAAGCTCAATCGAGAAGAAATATAGTGGCCGAATTATCATAAATGGTTTACAGAAAAGAACATCAGCTAATGGTCTATTAATAACAGGCGATGCTGCAGGACAAACAAAAGCAACAACAGGTGGAGGTGTGATAACAGGTGGTATTGCTGGTACTATAGCCGGAAAAATTGCTGGGGATTCCATTCTTGCTCAAGATAATAGTAGGAGATTCTTGAAACAGTATGATGTTTTATGGAAAAAACAACTGTTGTCTCAATTCAAATCCATGGCTTTCTTTAGATGGTGTGTAAATCGATTAACAGACAAAGCGTTGGAAAAAGTATTTGAGACAATTATTGAGAACAATATTGCAGATTTAATTGTTGAAAAAGGAGACATAGACAGCCAAGCAGATGTTTTACGTGCACTTTTAAGACATCCTGCTATCATAAAATTGGCGATAAGAGTTATACCCTTTTTACAATTTTAATAAGAAAAAAAGAAGAGAAACCTCAAAAAATTGAGGTATTTATCTGCTTAACTGAAACCTATGCAAATTATTTCTTCATTATGTAACCAGTGAAACTTGGTGCTGGTAAATCTTTCATGGTTAGTACCCCTGGATTTGCATCAACTACTTTTGGAATTAGATTCACTATCATTGAAGCGGTACCAACATCGCCATGAACTCCACCAATGATTTTCTGGTTAATTCCGGGAACTCCTTTTATTACAATACTATCATATTCCTCGTGGTCGCCAGAATATGCAAAGAAATCTAAAATAACAACTTCATGGTCGTCTTTCATAGCTACTCCTCTGCTATGAAGTCCTCTAACATAACCCTCTGGAACTCTTCCGAAAGGACTATCAAATTCTTTCTCAGTAATCATAGCTTTTGGTGGAAACTCTACAATCTTGTCCACGTTTAATCCAAGAGCTGAAACAATCATCTGAATTGATTCTTTGAGTCCGACATGTCCAGTGATTTCTTTATCACTAATTTTCTTGTTGAATTCACCAATTGTTAGATTAGTACCAATTTTCTTCTGGAAAGGAATTCTTCTACGACTTGAATCCATCATTCGGGTTACATGTATTTTTTCAACAGTTTCACATGGAGCTGTGAGCACTATTGGTAACAAATCCATTAAGTAACCAGGATTAATACCAGAACCTGTAACTGTAACCTTCTTCTCTTTTGCTAATTTGTCGATTTTTGCCGCTAATTCTGGATGGAAATCCCATGGGTAAGATAATTGCTCACACATAGTAATTACATTAGCTCCTGCTTCAACAGCTTGAATTATCATTGGGGCTATTGTTTCAAAAAATGATGAAGTTGCGATAATAACAACATCAACTGTATCGTTCAATAAAGGCTCAAGATCCTTTACTATTGGTAAATCTGGAATATCGGATAATTCAATAATTTCATTCAGTTTTTTACCTTCAAAAATTGGATCAATATCTACGATTCCCAAGAAATTAACATTTTCTCGTTTCAATAGGAGTTTTGTCATTAGTTGACCCATTGGTCCAAATCCTACTTGTATCACATTAAATTTTTCGCTCAATTGAAAACCTCATTTTATTCTTCTTTCTATTCTGATGTAAGTTTTAGTCTTAAAATTTTTTTGTTAGACATTTTGAATGAAAAAAACAAGGAAAATTGTGGCTCAGCTACCCCAGTTTAGCTCATTGTCTTGCACAAGACTAGCCAGACCGTACGTCACATCATAGCCATAGAATATTTGTTATCAAAATCAATTAAGTTTATTGATAGAATTTTTTGTGAATCTGTAATTTCAAATCGTCTTGCACTAAAGTTATTAAGTTAGAATAATCAAAATCAATATAATGAAAGATAAATACAACCTACAATCCAAAGAAAACCTTACAATTCCTGAAGTTTATGATATAATTGCAGAAAGTTTTGATTACAAAAGAAGTCAACCTTGGAAAGAAGTTATGCAGTTTATTGAACAATTTCCTTCCTCAAGTCGTATTCTAGATTTAGGTTGTGGTTCTGCACGTCATACTAAGTTTATGTTGGAAAAAAATTACAATGTAATTGGATTAGACGTTTCATTTAGAATACTACAAGTAGCAAATGAAAAGAGATTATCTTTACTAAAAAACAAACTAACAAGCTTAGTTAATGGTGATGCAACAAATCTACCTTTTAAAACTAATTCTTTTGATAATATTATCATGATTGCTGTTTTTCATCATTTCAAAAGCTTAGATGATCGTATAGCAATACTTCGAGAAATCAAGCGAATTTTATCTAAAGGTGGTTCATGTTTAATAACTACCTGGTCAAAGTCACATCCAAGGTTCGAAAAAGAGGATTTATGTGAAATAGTTAGATCAGGAAAAAAAGACATCTTAGTTCCTTGGACTCTTCCAAATGGGAGAAAGGTTAGTCGTTATTATTATTTATTCGAGAAGGAAGAGCTCGAAGAGTTAGTTTTAACTGCTGGTTTTAAAATTGAAAGTAGTGAGGATTCTAAGCGCAATATATTTTTAACAATCAGAAATGGCTAATATTACTATGTGCATTTTTGTTAGAAACCATTAATTTAAGAATGAATTGTTCTAATAATTAAGTATAGGAGTTTCGCAAGCTTTTATTCGAATAGAAAATAAAGAAGATGGTGGAACCTAAACATGATTAAGAAAATTAAACGATTATATCATCGAAGAAAAGCAATAAGCCCAGTTGTTGCTGCTCTTCTCTTAATAGCTCTAACTGTTGCAGCAGTTGCTATTGTTTATTTTGTAATAATTCCAATATTTCAAAGACATAGAATTGAGATTTCTATTGATAATATTAAGGACACCAATAAGGACTCATTGTTTGATGAAATTTCACTGTATATTGTGAATACTGGTACAAAAACAGTGGAAATTACAAATGTTACTGTTTGGACAGCAACTACTAGTGACCTTGGAAACTCGGATAACTGGATCCCTCATCTGGATTGGGCTTTTGATATTCCAGCTCAAGCTATCTCTGATCCCTCTGAAGTGTATTCAGCAAAAGTAAACGGTGAAAATCAAATTGGTTTAACAATTTGGGAAAATACCTATTATCGTTTAGAAATTCAGTACACTGGAAGCAAAACTGCGTATTTTAGTGATTGGATTTCCTTAAATGATCAAGTTGATCTCTTTGACATACTTACTAACTTTGCACAATTTAACTTAACCGCTTCGGGTTTTGAAGGAACAATCGATGATCCAGGTCGAGCTGCAAATAATTACTTAACAAATGCTGATGGTGATTGGCAATTAAATGAAGACGCTGTTAATCTTCTACCAGTATTAGATGAAACACAATATGTTCCATTTTATATTGGCTCACAAATAGTTGTTTTTCACTCAATAAATGGTAACTTAACTGAACAACCACTTGTGCAAACTTTTGATATAAGTAGTAATCCATTTAGAGCTAGTAAATTCTTCATCTTGGGATTGGCTGGATCTTGGGGTGACAATTTTGCGACAAATGATTGGGCTGTGAATTTAACGTTTGTTTATACAGATGATTCAACTGATAACTTCCTTTTGAATCATTCATACGTTGATGATTGGTGGTATGGTGCAAATCCTGGAGATGTTTGTATCTCCGCTGCAACAGGTGCAGTTACAGAAATAGACCTTGGCACACAAACTGATACTCCTCATTCTCACATTCACACTCATACAACTAGATTTTACTTGGATTATTTCAAATATCTTAAAGCTGTTATTTTTGCTGATCCTGGTGATGATCAATCAGGTGGACATTTACTATCACTAACATTTAGATAATTTGATGATCTAGCAATTTGCTAGATTCCCTTTTTCTTTTTTATTGGTTATTTTTTCGAAATTATCCAGAACCGAAAGAATATATGTAAGAGTTCATAATAATATACTGCCCAAACAAAACTAATTAATTAAGAGAAAGAACATCTTATTACAATTCATTGGTGTTATCACTTATGTTGAAAACAATTAGAAGATTGATTAAAAGAAGAAAAGCAGTAAGTCCTGTAATAGCTGCAATCTTGTTAATCGCTTTAACAGTAAGTTCTGTTGCAATTGTCTATTTCTTAGTTATACCTATGTTTAGTCGAACAAATCTTTACGCTTCAATACACGGTATAAAAGACCGAAATAAGGATTCTTGGTATGATGAAATCACTCTCTTTGTTTCTAACCTAGGCACCAAGCAGGTCGAAATTTCTCAAGTGATTGTTTGGACTGTCTCTAGGAGCTCCTTAGGTGATAAGAGTCAATGGGTAGAACATGAAGAATGGAATTTCACCATAACGGGTAGCAATATTATTCATCCATCAGACCCTAAAACAGTGAAATTACGAACTGATAACAGCTATGTTTTGGATTCAGATCAAATTGAATTAGAATTGTATGATGAAACACAATATCGTCTTGAACTTCATCAGTCAGGTCAAGCAGCTGCATATGTTACCGATTGGGCTTTATTAAGTGAACAAGTTGATTTTGGTGATGTACTTGATAATTTTGAAGTTTTTGATTTACAAGTTTACGGCTTAGAAGGTTCCATAGATGTTCCTGGTTGGCCTTCTAACAATTATTGGACAACAGGTGGCGAAGATCATGGACCATTGCTTCCAGGTCAAAACATTTGGTTGCCTGTTCCAGGACAAAGTGATTATGTCAAATTCTATTATACCGGAAAAATCGTTATTTTCCATTCAGTTATGGGAAACCTTACTACTCAACCAACATATCAACAAATTAATAGATCAGCCATTCCGTTCAGAGCTAACAATCTTTATATTTTAGGACTCGCTGGTTCCTGGGGTGATGAGTTTCCTAATGGTGCTACTGCTTTAACTCTAAATGTTACCTACACTGATGGGAGTAGTGATATCTGGAATCTTGGTCATGAATATATAGATGATTGGTGGTATAACTCAAATGCTGGGGATAGGTGTGTTAGTGCTCCTTTTGGGATTATCAGGGAGATAGACCTTGGATATCAATTAGATTCCCCCGGTCAACCTATTCATACTCATACTGCAAGTTTTTCAGTAAACATATTCAAGTACATCCAATACATTTCATTTACAGATCCTGGTAATGATGCTAGTGGTCCACACATTATTTCGATATCTGCTGGATAAGGTACTTCCAACCATTTCTTCATTTTTGTGTAAGTAGTTGAAGATATTTTGGAAGTGGTTTATTGTGGAGTTCCAAAACCTTCAAATCCGCTTCCAGAGCATTGTCGGAAATTATTATTTTTCCCCATTGTTTCGGTTGCCCTTTAGCTGCTTCTCCTACCAAAACCTTGGTTCCATCACAGATGTATAGATTAAAAGGAGCATATTTTTCAACAGATTGATAAATTTCGATTACAGATTTGTGCAAATCATCATGTAACGAATCTCTTTTTGCTGATTCTGAATTTAACTGATATTTCCCTTTGGGTGGTAATCCAAAGAAATTTTTAATAGCATTTGATAGGAAGAATTTACCTTCATCATCTTCATAGAATTTTATTACAGGTAATGATATTCTAATATCCACTTGATTCAAAATCTTAGGCAGAAAATGTGAGACTTTACCTGGTAATTCAACTTCAATACTCTCTAGTTTGTTTAGATCAATATACTCAACATTGAAATCCTTTAATTCCTCAATTAATCCTGTTGCTTCATAATTCTCTAAGGCATTGGAATGACTAGTTGATCCTTCACCAATCATTATTTGTTGAGTATTTAATTCACTCAATACCTCTACAGTATTTCTAAGAACTTCTATAGAAGTAGTAAATGGTGCTGGTTTTGGATAACCCATATTTGGTTTAAGTAAGACTTTCTTGTTTTGTATTTGTTCATCTAATTTTTTCTTTACCATCCACTCATGCATTTGATTTTTTAATTCCTTAATGTTGTCGATAATTGTTATCAAATTACTTTACCACGGTGAATTATTTCTCTTGCTTCTTCAATTCGAAATCTAACAAGTCTAAAAACTTATTCCACTTTCTCTTCTTTACTCGAGCACCTGCTGCTGAGGGATGACCACCACCACTTCCCCCAACTTCTTTAGCTGCATTTCTTACTGCAATGTTGAGATCATAGGTTTTATCTCGTCTTCGTAGAGACATAGAGATATTGTCACCAAATGAATTCCCACATACTCCTACCGGTTTATCCGTAGCTGTTGCAGCAAATAATGCTCCTTTTCCTTTGAAACCTCCTCCAGTTGGTATATCTAGAATATAACCAATTAACTTCTTGTGTTTAGCATTTTCATGAACATATTTTCTAACTGATTTTTCTACTTGACTTCCCCTTAAAGCTTTATCAACAAGATCATTTAGCTCACTAGGTAAAACACCAAGTGCTAATCTCTCAATAATACTCCTCTTCATTTTCATCTCATCAGTACCAGGGATTTCACCAAGAGCTTGAACAATAATTGCAGCTTGGAAAGCAATACTTCTTTCGTCATAATCTGTCATTACTTCCTGAGCGAATAACGTATCCATTTCGTAATCTCCCACGGCTCCAATAGCAGCTAATAATTTGTATTCCCAACTTAGCTTCTCCTCGAAATGTAGGTACGTAAGTTCAGCCGCACAAGCATCTTGACGATGAATCGTTTCGGTTGCTGGAATGTCTTTTTTCTTTATTCCTGCTGGAAGTGGGTGATGATCAATATAGATGATTTCACTCCCAATTTTCTGTAATCTCTTCATTTCCTGGAAAACTTCGTTGTAATCCTTCTCATTGAGTGCTATGTCTGTTATGATTATTTTATCGTATTTTTGCTTGATTTTCTTTAAATCATCATCCAATTGAATTGGTCGTGTTAACCAAATTCGTGCTCCGGGATGAGCAGCTAAGGCAATAGCCCCTGAAGTCATTCCATCACAATCACCATGACAAAGAATTATTGTATCTTTCATTATCTTCACAACTTTTCATAATACAATTCATTATTTGAAATATAGATTTAATCCTACCTTTATCTCTATTAGAAACAAATATTTAAAGACCTTAGAGATTCTTTGCCAAATATATAAATCAAGGATGTATTCTTGTGAACGCATACATATTACATGCTGGTTGGAAATTAAAACCACAACCGGAACCCTATATTATGTTTAATACACAGGAAAGCGAACAAGAGAACATATTAGTTTTAAAGCGTGGGGAAAACATTACAATTAAAGTTAAACCTAATCAGCAGAAAATTTGTGTAGGTTTTCATAGCGCTTCAGGAAAACATATCCCATGTAAAACTGCAGAACTAATTCCTTTAAACAAAGTTCAATGTCAAAGCTGCAGTTTATCTGAATTTTTCATTTGTAAAGCAATTTGTCAAGGAGATTTCTGTCATCCTTCCAGTGAAGAAGCCAATGAGCATTGCTGGAAAACTCCTGCCAGTGTCTATCTTACTCATATTACGGGGAAAATTAAGGTAGGAACTTCAACCAGTACTTTACGAAGATGGATTGGGCAAGGTAGCGATGCAGGAATTAGTATTGCTGAAGGTGTTGGTTTAGCACCAAGAGCATTAGAACATCAAATTAGTACCAAATTCTCCCTACCTTTAGCTATTAGAACAAGTCAAAAAATGAAATTTATAGGAAAAAAGGTTGACAAAGAAAAAATAACCAATCAACTAAAGTCACTCATTAATGAAATATATAAGACAATGAAATCTGAAATTTTAATCCCGAAGGAGGAGTTGAAACCCATTACTTTTCTGGACAAATTTTTCAGTGAAATACCTTCAATGAATGTACAACCATTGGTTCTCAAGCTAGACAAAACTGGTTTAGATTTAAGTGGAAAAATTGTGGGAGTAAAAGGATCAATTTTGGTAGTGAAAAACGTTGAAACCTATTTTGCTCTTCCTCTTGATCCGCTAGTAGGTATACAAGCTCATCTAAGCCAAGAATATGAAGAAATGAAGGGGCAAAAGAGTTTGTTTGATTTTGTACAAACCGATTGATTTTATGAATTTATCAGGATTTGGAATTAATAAGATATTTTTCTCGATTTTTCATATAATCTGATACATAAGCACTAAAAATTAACACAAATAGCACTATTAGTATTGACACAACTAAATTAAGCATAACAACTCTCCCGTATGAAATCAACACATCATCTGTTTTCAAACTAGCACCCCAAGATAGGAAGACACTAGCACATCCAATTATCATACTGGAAATTATGAATAAGGGCCAAATTATTCTTTGAGAAATTTTGAATCGAGTTATTTCTTCATCAAAAACTGAAAGAAACGTTACTATTGTTGTTAATAGCAGAAAGAAGATTATTGCTGTAATAAATCCCCAACTTAGTTGTATTGGAAAATTAGCAGCAAATCCTTCTGAAGTGGTTCCTAATTCTATATCGAGTATTGAAAAATTTCCATTCCAAAAGTAGTATGTCACTGTATCAGCTAATAAATCAGTTGAAATAATTAATGGAGTTCTAAAATAAAATACAAGTATATTGATGGAATAAATCATAAAAACTAAGCTAAAAATTGGAATAGGATCTAATAGCTTTTTGAAATATTTTGAGAAAGAAATATTTTTCTCGTTTTTTTCCATTTCTTTACTCATTTTAGACCCATCATTTTATTTTTCAGAATTTTTATTCTTAGATTTAAATCTAAAATAAACTAAAGCTACTGGGAGAATACAAAGAATTAATCCTAAAATTAGCGAAACAATTGCTAACCCTAGATCTGAGCCAGTAAGTGCTTTTGTAAGTATAATTATAATTTCAATTACTGGCATTAGTCCTAGAATAAGAGAGCTTAAAAATACCCATAAGTAATTCTCTTCAAAATAAACAAACGCAAGAGCTCCTCCTGCTAAAACAAGCATTAGGATGCCAAGGTATAAGAAAATCTCTGTAAAAGAATAAATCGTTGTAATAAAGACTGAAATAATATCAAGCAATAGAAACATCGATAGTAAAATAGAAATCCACATTGATCTTTGTTTCAAGTAATATGAAAAATAAGTTTCACCTTCACCTACTTTATCGCTACCTATTGTTTTGTTCTCCTTCAAAGGCATTTTATTTTTCATATCCACAGCTTTGGTCAAATTAGTAATTGCAAACTTAGTTTTAAAGATTAGCTAGTATAGGTTTAGTAATCTTGTAAGCATTTAGAAGTTACTTTAAAATAAACTAAATAATGCTTGAAAAGCATAACATTTTAGTTTTAGTCATCTCCCTAGTAAACACACTTAATAGTAACTTTAATCTATAAAACAAAATTCTATGTAAATAAAAGAGCGGGAATTGAATGTCTAACGAGGAATATATTCAACACAAATATATCAAACCTAAAAGTATTGAAGCTCGTCTATACCAACAAACAATTTTCGCTAAAACACTAAAAGGGAATACTTTGGTAGTTTTACCAACAGGATTAGGAAAAACAATAATCCTTGCATTATTAACTGCCAAACGCATGGAGCAGTATCCTGATTCTTTCATATTGCTTATAGCTCCAACTAAACCATTAGTTGAACAACATCTCAAAACATTCCAGAGAGTTTTCAACATCATTGAAGATGAAATTGTGATGTTAACAGGTTCTGTTTTACCTGAAAAAAGAATCAAAATTTGGAAACAAGCTCAAATAATTATAGCAACACCTCAGGTTGTAGAAAATGATCTTTTGGCTAAAAGACTCGATTTAAAGAGATGCTCTCTTCTCGGAGTTGATGAAGCACATCGCTCAGTTGGTGATTACGCTTATGTTTATGTTGCAAAACAATATATGAAAAAAGCGACAAATCCTTTGATCTTAGGCATTACCGCATCCCCGGGGTCTGAACAAGAAAAGATAAATGAAGTTTGTAAGAATCTATCAATAAAACACGTAGAGACTAGACTAGAATCTTCAACTGATGTTAAACCTTATGTGCAAAAAACTGATGTTGATTGGATACATCTTGAATTACCTGAGAAATTCCTGAGAATCAAAACACTCCTTGAACGATCATTATCATTGAAATTGAAAGAGTTGAAACGTTTAGCTTGGCTGCAGTCGTCAAGTGTTAATGTTCGTCGTAAAGACTTATTGAGCTTACCTCCTCAAATCACAAAACAATTTGATAAAACAGAAAATGTAACAGAATTGTATTTAGCTCTTGGTTTAGTGGGTTCATCTATTAGACTGACTCATGCATTAGAATTACTCGAGACACAAGGTATTAGCTCATTGATTAAGTATTTTGAGAAAATGCACAAAGAAGCTAAGAGTTCAAAAGCCACTCGAAATCTTATTTCATTATTGAGTGAAGATCCTCTAATTGTTTCATATGATATTGCTAAGCAAATTTTAGAAGATGGTTTCGAACATCCTAAGATCCCAGAATTAACGAAAATTGTGAGTGAAATGGTTCGAGATAGTCCTGAGTCAAGGATTTTGGTCTTTACACAATATCGTAATTCAGCTAAAAAATTAGCAGATATTCTAAATGATATTGATAATGTGAAAGCATCTCGGTTTGTAGGACAAGCTTCTAAAGCTGGAGACAAAGGATTTTCTCAGAAAAAGCAATTAGAAGTAATGCAACAATTTCGCGATGGACTCTTCAATTGCTTGGTAGCAACTAGTGTTGGCGAAGAAGGATTAGATGTATCCGAATGTGATTTAGTGGTTTTCTATGACTGTGTACCTTCCGCAATAAGAAATATCCAAAGAAGAGGACGAACTGGTAGACAAAGAGCTGGGAGAGTTGTTGTTTTAATTACTAAGGGAACTCGTGATGAAGGATATTTTTGGGCTGCTAGACGTAAAGAACGTCAAATGAAGAGAAACTTGAGGGAACTGGAGAAATATGGGAAGCAAGCTATAGATACACAACAAAGATCTATGGAAGATTTCTTCGCAGCAGCAACAAGTGATGGTGAAATTGAAGAAGATAAAGTATCAGAAGATACACCTTTTGATGAATTAACAATTCTCTCCGATGAAGCATTAAGTAAACTAGAAGAAGAAATAGAAAGCGATACAAGTCAAAGTGTTCCGCAATTAACTGATTCTGAGCTTGATAGTATTGATAAGTTCTTTGCAGAAGATGATGATTCAGCCAAACCAGATAGAATAAAGATTATTATTGATTCCAGAGAAGGAAAATCTGGAATTGCTAAAGAACTCTCTCAATTAGACGTAGAAATAGATTTACAGCAAATTACCGTTGGAGATTATATCCTAAGCTCTCGAGTAGGTGTGGAAAGAAAAGACGTTGCTGATTTCAGTCAAAGTATCATAGATGGCAGACTTTTCCCACAATTAATTGCTTTGAAAAGGAGTTATCCGGTTCCTCTTCTAATATTAGAAGGTGAAACATTATATGGTCACCGAGCTATAAATCCTGAAGCAATTAGGGGGGCAATCTCAACTATAACTCTAAATTTCGATATTCGAATAATTTGGTCTAGAAGCACGAAAGATACTGCAAGATTTTTGCGAAACATAGCAAATCGAGAACAAAGAAAAAGCGATAGAACTCCAAGTATAAGAACAGAGAAAGCTCCGATTGAAACTTCTGAATTACTTGAATTTATAATCGCAGGATTTCCCAACATTAATGCAGTTTTAGCAAAACGAATTCTAGATAAATTTGGCTCTTTGGAGAATTTCTTCAAAGCATCCGTCGAAGAAATTCAAGAAATAAAGGGTATAGGTAAGAAAATTGCCTTGGAAATTAAGGAATTACTTGCTGCAACATACAAAACTGAAGAGCAATAGAAATTATTCTTCTTTCATTCTTTTTAATGTTTGATTTAATTTGCCTATAGCTTCAGAAAGTTTCCCAATTTCATCTGGATCTACTGCTTTCTCCAATTTCTTACGGAGATCCTCAATTTTCCCTTTGATTGTTTTTTCAACTTCCGTTTCTTCAGAACTAATTTTTGGTTTTTGCTTTAATGCCTGTTTGTACTCTTTTGGAAGTTCGCTCTCATCTCTATAAATGTAAACTTCCTGATTGCAGATTTTGCAGTAGATCTTCTCATCTACCTTAATTAATGGATAATTACAAATTGGACAGGCAACGTTTAGTAAAGCTCCACCAGCTTTAAGAGCATCAGCAATCGATTTGATCCCATCTTCTTCTTTCTTTGTTTCATCATTACTCATTTATTTCACCATTTCCTAAAATGAAATTTGTTTTTCTATTGATTGTTGTCCAAATACTTTTTGGGTTGCTTTTTTGACTTTTTCACGATTTCTTGCAGTCGAATACACTCTGAAGATATACATCATACCCATTAATGATTCAAATATTCTTGAGACTTTACGAATATTTACTTCTTTCTTCTTTCTTTTACTTCCTTCCCTCATAAACATAGGTATTTCATAAGCAGGAAGATCAATAGAATGGGAATATGGGACGCTTGGAAGAGTTGGTATGTCAATGAATACTGTATCACTATCTACTTTTGCTTCTTTAGCTATTTCCTCAATTAAATTCTCTCTGTAATCTTTCTTACTCAGAGTTGATTGAATAAAATCATCTCGAGTCATAAATTCTCGTTCGAAAGCAACCTTCAACAATTTTCTATTTGCTAAATCATTCATGATTTTCTCTGATTCTTTACAGTTCATTAGTTGTGACCAAACTGTAAAATCATCTAATTTCACATAATCTTCAGGTGTTTTGAACCCAAGTAAATCAATTTCCTCTTCAGCTAACTCCATAGCTCGAACTATCATTAATTGTGATGCACGGGAAACCTTGTGAAAATAAATAGTTCTAAACGATTCGACTCGAGCAATAAGAAATGCTTCCAGAGCTGGTAAAGCTGAGTAATTTACAGCTAAATTGTTATTGATAACACCCATTGTATAAAGAATTCTCATTACATCTACTTGGCCATATTCTGCACCGGTATGATACGAATCCCTTACAATAAAATCCATTTTATCAACATCACATGCTCCAGAAATAACTTGATTTAGGAACCCCTTTCCCTTAATCGTTTTATTTCCATGAATAAACCCACAAATTTGCTCAACTTTTATTCCATGATTATTAAGAATATCAGCAATTTCTGTTTTCTGTATCAACCATCGAGAAAGATCTTCATGGTGTTTATTTATCTTCATTAGCAATGCTTCAAAAGTATGTGAGAATGGTCCATGACCAATATCATGTAGTAATGCAGCTGTCCTTAATTGCTTGATTTCGAAATCGGTAATTTCTACATCTTCATCGTTTTTTAGTGAATTACCCATTTTTTCAGCAAGAAAACTAACTCCAAGTGAATGTTCAAATCTAGTATGATTAGCTCCTGGGTAAACGTATTCTGATCCTGATAGCTGTTTTATTCTTCTTAATCTTTGATAGTATTTTGTGTCAATCAGTTCTTTATCTAAATCACTTATGAAGATATATCCATGAATTGGATCCTTTATGAATTGGATTTTTTTTACAGTCATTTTTCTCACTTAATCAATCCTATTGGAGCTAGCTGATAGTTCTAACAATCATTCATTAACATCGCACTATTCAATTTTATGCTTAAAAAAGAATTTCCACAATATAAAAATAACAATCAAAATCAGTTGACAAAATGAAAAATAATATAGCTTGGGATTCCAATTTCATTTCTTCTAGAGCAAAGAACTTTATTGGTCTTCCCTTTTTATGGTCGAAAGTGACCATCATCTAATGTGATGGTACGTCTGCCATAATCTGAGATAATGTGGGTGCATGTTGTGAGAGACTTCTAACGGTTACAGGCATTGATTGCTGATCGGTTGACCCACCAATTAGGTAGAATCTTCCAAGATCCTTCAAAACCAGAAATCCATTTGAACCACGTAAAATAATATCTTGTAAAGGACCAAATGATAATCTATCTATTGCTAATTTACTAGTTGATACTAGTGCTGCAGCCACAGCTGATAATTCCACAGGATCTATATCTTTATTTTGAGCAAAAAATGCTACTCTCTCGCCTGCATCTGAAACAACTGCAAGTGCTCCTAACTGTGTTTCTGATGTTATTTGTTGGAGTACTGCAACAAGTTCTTTTGCTTTTGCTGGTGGGACTTTAATTGACATTTCTCTTCACACGCTATCTATATTTACATCTATATAATATTTATTCAATTTCTATTTGAAAAGTACTCATTAAATCTTCAATATCTTGCTCTATTTTGACTTCTTCTTCCTTTTTCTTAGGTTCTTTATCGAGTTTCTTCAAAACTTCTACGACTTTAACAACACCGTTTTCTATAATAATTCTTGGAACCCTATCTGGAGCTAAGAAGACTCCTTCTGGTGGATTTGGTGGTACTAGGAAATCATTTCCTTGTTGTTTATAAACACCAGTTCCAACAATAACTAAATCACGTTCATATCCAGCTGGTACACCTAATTCTTTTATCATGTGAAATGCTTTTGCCGGATCAACTTCTTCAGTCATTTTTTGATGAGTAGGTCTTGGTGCTTGAGTACTTGCTGTTGGTTGAGGTGTTGGTGGCGGAGGCGGAGCTGTGGTTGTAGTTTCAAATCTTTTTGCTTCTTTTGTTCCTGGAGCTGGTCTAATCATCTTAGGTTCTTTACCACCCATCATTTCACTTAGAATCGTTTTTTGTGGTTGTCTACTTTTTTGTGGTTGAGCTTGATCTGGTCTTTTTGCTCGGGGTCTTTTTATTTGTGCTTTTGGAGCAGGTCTAGAACCAGCAAATTGACTTTCACTAGCTTTATCTTTATCTGTATAAATGATTTTCTTTGTAGGTTCGGATCCAGCTAATTTAATATCAACACCACTTTCTAAACCCATTTCTGTTGGATTGGTTGGTATGCCTCGAGTTGTATCTTCGACAACACCGACAGTAGCTTCCCCACGTGATCGTTTAATTGTGAAATCGAATTCCTGAGTTTCATCTCCTTCTTCTACTACTGATAAACGATAAGCAAACCCATAATATGTTTTTCTTAATTCAGCTGCTGCCCTACTCCCGATAAATTTCTTCTTAATTCCAGAATTTGCTCCTTTCCAAAGGAAAATTCGTTTGAATTGATCATCAACAACAATTATAACTTTTGTACTTTCAGAAATGAACTCATTTTCTTCATCTAAAGTCCCATCTTCTAGAACTTTGTAAAATTTCATTGTCATTTTAGCTTTCTCCTAATTGTATGTGGGTGTTTTCACATATTAAGCTTTTAAATAGTGCATTTTTAATATTTTCTGAATAAATTCTTACAATATCATAAATAACCTTTACTCTTTGTATATAAAATCACTTTTGGTATTGACAAAAATCTGTTTTCCTTAAAATACGGAGAAACAAAACAATTTCTAACTCAAGTTTTTATTCCGTCTCATTTTCATTTAGGAATGTATCAATTAATCCTATTGCTTCCATGAATAGCTCTTCGTTGTTTTCTTGGAAGTTAACAGAAAGATAAACCATTTCTCCAGTGAGTGATACAATCTTTTCTGCAAGTGCTGTTGTATAAAGCTCATTTCTTGTACCAATAACTGTTGCAGTGGAGAGGTTTTTTCTGTCAATAATTGGTCGTCTGGATTTTTTGCTGGCTTCATTTTCTCTTTCTTTTGGAAAAGTGGGTAAAGAAATAGCCATTGTCCCTAGTTTCAGGGACTCTTTTTCTGATATGACTAGGAAAAAACCATTGACAAATCTAATTCCGGCTAAACATAAATTATTACTTTCTAGTTGGAAATATGGCTCTTCAATGTTTTTTTCTTTAGTCTGATCGTCCATAATCATTCCAACTTTGAATCAATAATGATTTATTCTAAATAATCTAACTCCAAAACAAAATCAGCAATTGCTTCCATAGCTGGTGTTACATTTTTTTGCCATGATATGATAAGAAGCTGTTTGTTTTGTTTTATTCGTGAGAAGATTGGGAACAAACCTGGATCTGTAGTACCAATTCCTATAATATCTATTGTATTGGAATTCATGTATTCCAAAGCATTAATCGCAACATGAATATCAACATCGCTCCCAACAATTTCTTCATGAAATCCAAATGAATTAATCAATTCTGATTCATCTTGTGATAATTGTTTATCTGTAACTATTTTACCGACTCTTGTAACTCCAATTTCCGTCAATGAATCAGTTATTATATTTAACTTTCTAAGATCAAAATCAGGTAATATTGTAGGGCCATCAATTATAATAGCAATTTTCTTCTTATCATCATCTGTTATAATTCTTAGGGCTTTTCCAACTCTATTTAACATCCATTTCACCATTGAATCCTTTTTTCTACTCACTATTTACCATATCGTCGCTCTCTTTGCTGGTAAATCCTAAAGGCTCTCCAAAGATCAATTTTTCTGAAAGCTGGCCAATAAATATCTGTAAAGTATAATTCAGAATATGCGCTTTGCCAGATCAAAAATCCACTTAGTCTTTCTTCCCCAGAAGTTCTTATAATTAGATCTGGATCAGGGATCCCTTCTGTGTAAAGATGATCGTTTATTGTTTCTTCACTTATTTCAGTAATCTTGATTTCTTCTTCTTGAACTTTAGTAGCGATTTTTCTCACAGCATCTACAATTTCAGCTCTTCCACCATAACTAAGAGCAACATTAAGAATATGCTGGTCATAATCCTTAGTTTTTTCTTCGATATCATTAATTAATTTTAATATTTTATCAGTAAGGGTATCGCGTCGCCCTATTATTTTTACTTTAACCCGATTATCAACAATCATTGGATCAGAGTTAATTTTATGGAGTTTCTTTACTAGTAATTCCATTATCTTCTCTACTTCTTCTGGTTTACGATTAAAGTTTTCAGTTGAAAAAACATAAAGAGTAATTATTTTAATTCCAAATTTTAAACACCAAATTAGGAGTTCATCAACTTTTTCTGCCCCAAAGAAGTGACCATCTTTTGCATCCAATCCTTTCTTCTTAGCAAATCTCCTGTTGCCATCTAAAATTACTCCTATATGATGAGGTTTGGGTCCTTTCTTTATTTGATTCCAAAGCCTTCTTTCATAGAATCTATAAATGGGTGATTGTAATTTCATTTCAGATCAACAACATTCTTTGGCATTTTTTATTTTCCACTTCAAGTTCTACGAGGAAATTATATAACTGTTATCTTTTAAACGAGATTCTATACATCTTCCTTATTATTATAGATTAAGCATTTCATCTAAAGTTTTGCTATATCCTTTATTACTATACCAGTTCTTATACAACCAAAATCACAAAATGTTGTGTTCTTCCAACGCTTGTATACATTATCTAATTGATTTAAGACCTTTGCAAAATAGAGATTGATGACAATCCCATGAGATGCTATTAGAATTCTTTTACTTTCATACATATTGTCAAGCTCATTTATTTTGCTAGAGAATCGATTCAATGCTTGAGCTGCTTTTTCCCAATTATTAAATGACTTGTCTAATTCATGCAGGCATCTTTTTACCATTAAGTTATAATTTTTGGTAGTGCTTAAAAAACCTCCAGAATCCCTATCTAATTCCTTGAACTCACTGAATTGCGTTACTGTTTTTGAATCTCTCAAAGCAATAGGCTTTACAGTTAGATAGGCTTTTTTCTCACTTGATGAAATAATTACATCAAGATCTTTGAATTCTTTTACAGTTACTAATTCTTCAGCTTCTTTGAAACCTTCCTTGGATAAGGTCCATTTAGAAACAGGGATTTTGTTTACAATCTTAGTTTTAGCATGTCTCAGTAAAAGAAATTCATTGTTTGCCATATTAAACAATCATCTTTCTAAGTATTATAAATTTTTGAAAAAATTTCAAAGTATAAAATAATGTCTTCTGAAAATATAAAATAATGATAAAAGAGTTGCTAGAAGCAACCTTATTTTTAGAATCTAAAGAACATCAGCAATTTTTCTTGCTGCTCTACCCATTTCTAAAAAGATTAAGCCAAGTTTTGCATCTTTTCGTGAGCTACAAGTCAAAACTGCGTTTGGACCGGCGTTCATTGAAATAATAGTTCCTTCGGAACCTTCTACAAATACTCGTTCAATTCGCCCTTTTCGCATTTCCTCAATGACTCTTTCACCTAAAGATAGCATTGCTGCTGTCATAGCTGCTAATCTTGTTTCTTCAATATCTCTTGGTAATGCTGATGCGATTGGTAAACCTTCTACACTTACTACTGCTGCGGCTTCTATCTCAGGAACAGAAGATTCTAATTCCTTTAACATGTTATTAAGTTCAGTATTTCTCCCGCCAGCTGCCCCAAAACCAATAACTGAGAGTAAGTCTTCTCTTGAAACTTGTTCATCTTTTCGCTGCAATTTGACACCTTCTAAGATTTTGCGTCGGTGAATATTAACTATTCAGTCTTTGGTTATAACCTATTATAAGTTTATTTAATTATGCTATTTCTAACCAAATCCTCATCGACATAATATAATAAATTGAAATTATTAACCCACACTATAAAAGAACTTCGAAAGAGGTCTTTTTCATCAGAGTAGTTATTACGATTTATTTCGGCTAAAAACAGAAAACAAAAAAATCGTAATATTATTAAAAGATTAAACAATGCAAAGTAATTCAATAAGTTATCAGTAATTTCCTATATCTACGAATCATTTATTAATATGCGTTCATCCAAAAGATTCGACCAACATTTGATGTGAAAAGAATTTGAAAAGAAGCAAATATCTGACCATTACTTTAACAATAGCTTTAACATGTTTAGTCGTTGCTTATAGTGTAAATACTGCTCAATCCATACCTCCAATTGATACTCTAGTTCTCTATGTTGCAGCGGAAGATGTTAGTCCTTACGTTGGAGATAATGTAACAATTACTGGTTTCTTTAAACATTACTTGAACACATCTGAAAGCTTGCGAAATGTTACAATAGAGATTAACAATATTGATGTGGCATTAAACATAACACACGTTAATGTCAATAATTACAATATAACAAACTACAATCTCACTCAATACTTATTAGCAGATGAAAATTCAACAACTCCAATTTTCTGGTGGAATTCTACTTACATTAATATTACGTGGGCAAAATTCGATCATCTGATGACCTATTCATATAATTTTACAGTCCATTGTCATACTTCCGGACAACAAGCAACAGGTCGACCTATTGCTACATATTATCTTAATAATGAATTGAAAACCTATAATGGTGCTCATGTTGTTCTGTATGTTGAGCTTATACCACTAACTCCTGCAATACCGTATCCTGAACGCGGATTGTGGTCATGGCAGTGGTGGTTCATTGGAAGTTTGCTTTTAGCTGCACCAATTATCATTATAGTCATAACTAGACTCACCTTATGGAAGAGATGAAAAAACAGACTAGAATTACTTTCCTAGTCTTTTGTCATTTTTATTTTTCAATGATCTTTTTGTATAAATTTTCATATTGAGGTACGATTACATCTGGATGGAATTTCTCTCGAGCAATTCGAGAGCCCTCTTTACCGAATTTCTTTCTTAATTCCTCATCATTTACGAGTGTTAGAATGCTTTCGGCTAGTCCATCAACATCTCCGGTTTCAATTACGAAACCTGTTTTTTCATGGACATTAACTTCTGGGAGCCCACCTGCGTTTGATGAAATCACTGGAATTTTGCATGACATTGCTTCTAAAGCTGCTAATCCGAAACTTTCAATTGCTGAAGGAATAAGAAAGATATCTGTGAAACAGAGAACTCTTGGTACATTGAGTAAACTACCTCGAAACGTAATATTATCCTTTAATCCCATAGTGATAGCTAAATCACGACAGTATTCTAGTTCCGGTCCTTGACCTATCATTTCTAATCTAACGTTTGGATGCTTTTCAACTACTTGGGCTAATGCCTTAATTATGTCTGGAGACCGCTTCACTTGGCGGAAATTTGAAACATGAGATAAAACAATCTCATCTTTCTCGGGTTTCTTGATATGTGAGAATTTCTCGGGATCCACAAAATTATAGATGACTTGAATGTCCTTTTCGATGCTATAGTGTTCATCAATGAATTTGGTCATAAACTTTGAAACTGTAGTTAGAGCATCATGATTATTCAAACTGTTTTCCAAAATCGGTTTATATGCATCATCAAGACCTAACAAATGTATGTCTGAACCATGCAAAGTTGAAATTATCTTCATATTAGGATCAGTTAGTTTTGCCAAGTGCTGTGAGATAGAGTGGGGAATTGCGTAATGCGCGTGAAAAACATCTATTTGTTCTTCCTTTTGCAGTTTTGATAACAACGAAGCGAGAACGATAGTATACGGTTTGTATTTGAAAAGAGGATAAGATAAAATATTGACTTCATGAAAAATGAATTTCTCTTCTAATTTCAATCGTTCAGGTAGTTGATAAGAGATAAAATGAACTTCATGACCTCGTTCCATTAACTTTAAACCTAATTCTGTTCCTACTATGCCACTACCACCAAATGTTGGGTAATTAATAATTCCAATTTTCATTTTACACATCTCGAGGTTTGTTTTGCTATTCTAGAGTAGAGTAGCCCAATCTTTCAAAACTAGTGGTTCTTTCATATAGAACGCTTCTGCATATTCTGCTTTAATCATTGAGCCATAATACTTGCATCTCTCTTCTACTGGAAATGGTAGGTATTCCATTGAAAACTCTTTGAATTGCGATTTAAAACTCATAATAGCTTCTTTCTTCTTCTGGAATTCTTTACTAATATCCATTAGAAAAGTGTACTTCGACTGTCCATTAAGCTCATAGAATATCTTATGTTTTACTTTGTGTTTTGGATGATCTAATTCTATTTTCTTTAGTTTCGCGAAGTGACAAGCTTTTGAGACAATAAAAGAAGTTGCTATATGGTCTGGGTGTCGATCCTCCCAATAAGGTATTAAAACAATTTTAGGTTTGAATTCTCTTATTTTGTTTGTAATCTTTAATGCTGCTTCTTTCTTATCTTCAAAAGGTAAAAAGGCATCTGGAAATCCAAGATTTTGACGGAGTTCTACTCCTAATACTTTTCGAGCTTCTTCTGCTTCTACTAATCTAATCTCTTTTGTTCCTAGTGATCCCATTTCGCCAGCAGTAAGATCAATAATTCCAACTCTAAAATCAGCACTTATTGCTTTAACAATAGCTCCACCTGCGCCCAATTCCGCATCGTCTGGGTGAGGAGCAAACACTAAAACATCCAGCATTTCAACACCACATGATTTCCGGGTTCAACTTTTGTCATTAAATCCTTCATACAATCTAACATATTTAATGAGTACCTGTTTAAGTATTGGAAGATGTTAAAAATTCTTTCTTGCGGTTTCTCATCAGGAAATACATAAGCTTTCGCTTTTTGAAGTTGTGCTTGTAAAACTTGATTGTCATCTTTCACATATTTCAAGTACATTCTTTCGATGTTATTAAGCTCCTTCATTATACTATGCTTTCTTCCTTCAGCTCGCTTCCCTAATTCTTGACTCACATCTGTGAGGCTTTTATTCATGTCATCAAGAGCATTTGTAATTTGATCAAAATAATTTGTTAAGAATTCTTTATTTTCAGCTTTTAATAAGCGAGTTGTGAGTTTATTTGTATCTCTAAGTTCAGCAAGATTCACATCATATTTCTCAACAATACGATTAATATGTCGTTCTAGAACGGTAGCTCCCATTCTAAATTGAATATTGGGTTGTTTTAATCCGAATTCGGGATAGAGATCTTTTATTTGTATATGATAACCGATTTCTGATGGTCCACCAACAAAAATATGTGTTGGCATCATTGTATCTTGAGCTAAGGGTCGATAGATAGCATTTGTGCTAAATCTTTCTGGATTACGCTGTAATTCATCTAAAATTTGTTCATGTGTGAGAGTCGAACCGTTTGAAATGTGATAAGCTCCTTTCTTATCAATTGTTATTGTGTTTCTAAAATTCTCTTCATCAATATAGAACAATCCAACAATGGCTTCCTTTTTATGCATTTTTGGTTTATAACCCAAATCGAATAATTGACTTGTTGTTTTTAGAAAGATCTGATTATAATGAATCGGTTTCTCAATAAGCTTTGAGAAATAATCGGTAAGGTGTGGTCTGAAAATCCAAGGTTCTAGAAGTATTAATCCCCATTTACCAAACAATCTTGTCATTAATCGATTGAAGAAATCCCCCCACATTTCAGATTTGTCTAACTCAGTTTTAATAATATCATTAAATAACATGTCAGTAAAATCTGTAACAGGAAAAGTATCAATCATAGTTGAGATTATACTATTACATTTAGATTTGTGTAAATTAATTCGTTCTAAGCTTTTACCCATAGCTATATCAGCATCAATAACAAGTGGAACAATTTCATTTTTTCTATTAAGAATTCTAATATTGTTTACTTCTTCAACATCATGATCCTCTGAAGCATTCCAAAAAACAGGAATTAATTTTATTTTATCACTACTAAATTTCTCTGCATAATTTATTGCTGTGAAAGTTTTGTATATGGTATATAATGGTCCTGTTAGAAATCCTGGTTGTTGGCCAGTAACTACAAAATAAATATCTTCATTTTCAATTTGTTCAATATTCTTTATAGTCTCATCATGAGCATCTATCGATTTATTATACTTCAATAAAATATCTTTAAGTAATGATCTATCTCCATTAAATTTTACAGAATGGATTTTTTTCGGACTTTTCTTAAGAAAATCATACATTGGTTGTTTCTTGTTTAGATAATCAAGTAGCATATTGTTTGGATAAATACTATTTCGATCTAATACTTCAAGTTCAATTAGGTCATCCATAAATATTCACATCAAATTATACAGTCAAAAAATTTATGACTAAGCTCTTTTATTTCCTTCTGTTTATTATATAATTTCAGCTAAATCAGAGAAATTAAATCTTTAGTTAATTTTAACCTTCTGTTTAATATTCAAAAAGATTTTAATATATCTTGAATTTTAAAAAAGAAAAATAGAAAAGAATAATTAAAGGAAAAATCATCAATAATATAATCATTTCTTATTAATCAAATATTCATTCATTGCTTTTGTAGCTGTTCTACTTGTCCCATTGCCAGGATATCAGTAGTAGCACTAGTAACAACAAATTGTATTTTTTCGTCATCAATCAATTCAATATGCTAATAACTTCATTTGAAGCATAAATTTTTTTTATTGTAATCTAAAAGAACTTATTTCTAAATGGATCTAACGCTTTTGAAGTGTATTTTATGAAAATCTAAATATTTGTTAGTAAAAATTCAACTATGGTTTTTTTAGATTTAAATAATCTAACAACATTTGATTAGGATAAAGAACTTCTAGATAAGATTCAAGATCTGTTAGACACTCATTTATTATCACATCTAAATAATTTGATAAATAAAAATTGTTTTTAATTTACTTCCCGAAATTATCTTTAAACAATGACTCATATCATTAGAATATAAATCTTTGATTTAATCTTTAAGTTAGAATTATAAAATAACAATCAAAAAATGTTTATGAGCATCTGATAATACTAGCTTTCTTTTATATATAAATAAAAAATTAAGAAAAGAGAATTAAAAAAGTAACTCAAGTATTTCAATGATAGATATATCATCAAATATCTTCTTTACTTCTAATTCTCTACCATCTGTGTTTACGATTTTACCTGATCTTGAAATCCAAGCAGGTATTGGTATAATAAGATCTGCATTTTCATTATATCCCATTGAGATAGTAAAGCCTTTGAATTTTTTATTCATAGCTCCAATTACTAAATAATTGTCTGCTTTTGGTACTTTACCAAACTTAAGCTCTATAAGTCCAACTTCATTTAATCCTTTATGCATAATTAATGTGGGAACTTTTTCAGGTTTGGCTGGAGCATTTAGAATTGCTAATTCATAAGAATCATTCGTTAGAATAGCCCCTTGTTTTTTAGCTATATGTAAAAATGGTTTTAATAAAGGATAATCACTTAGAGAAACATCTAATTTTATCCGTTTGCTCTTGGAAATATCAGTTATTTTGGCTGTTGAGATTCCTTCATTAAAAACTGCACCTATTTTGAATCCATGTTTTTCACTAAATTCCTTGAGTTTTATTGCTTCATCATTTGTAACATCTGGAGCTAAAACAATAGCTAAATTCTTTTTATGTTTATCAATAATACTTTTAGCTTCATTCAAAGTAATTTCAGTGAATCCTTTTCCAGATTTTTTCATTAGTTTCTTAATATTCTTCTCCCAAGTTCTGTCAAATCTTGGTTTATCGCAAACAAGTCCATAATTCCATGAATTATCAATAGATGAAACATTGATTGCAAATCCCTTATAAATATCAATATTCATTTCGCAGCCAATGCCACAGTTATTACAAACAGTAGGTATTGATATTACATCCCATGGGCCATTTTTAACAAAAGGAGTAGTGGAAGTAAATGCTCCTGTTGGGCAGATATCAACAAAACTACCAATGAAATCGCCTTTTACTTCACCCATTTGCGTGCCTGATGGTGGACCATTCTTTGTTGGGAATCCACGATTTAGATTATCTATTAAACCTTCTCCAATAATTTCATGAGTAAGATTTACACATCGACCACATAAGATGCATTTGTTGTTATCTAGAATTATGTGTGAATGTGAATCATCTATTGGGTCAGTATGTAATTCTCCAATGTATTGGTCTTGCTTTGCATTATATAATTTTGCGTATTCCCTTAATTTACATTCAAAGGAATCCAGACAACCACAAGACATACATCTGTTTACTTCTTTTATAGCCTCTTCTTCAGTATATGTAGCTTCGACTTCGTTAAAAGTAGTAATTCTTTCTTCAACAGGAAGATTTTTAGTTTTTACACGGTTTAATCTTTCTTTGTCTTTATAATCTTCTTCAGTAACTTTCTTCCAGTGATTATAAGGTCTATATGTTAGAACTAACTTCATTAATTCTTCATCGCTTTCGATTTCATCAAGATGTTCCCATGGTTTTTGTAATGCTTCTTTATATTGTGGTAATTTTCCTTTCATATATACATCAATCATAATTGCTGCTTCTTTGCCAGTTGCTATAGCTTCAATGACAGTTGAAGGACTGAGAGCTAAATCACCTCCTACAAAAGTACCTGGGATATTTGTTTCATATGTGATTTTATCATAATCAGCCCACATAATTGAATATTTAAGACCAATTTTATCAAGCAACTCTTTATCTGAACTTTGTCCCACTGCGAAAATAATATTATCAATGTCTAAACAATAGTTTGTTCCATCACAAGCTATAGGTCTGCATCTACCACTTTCATCTGGTTCACCAAGTTTCATTTTAATCAATTCAATTTGATTAACATTTTCTTTGCCAATAATCTTTAATGGATTAGAAAGAAGATTGAATTCAATTCCTTCTTCTTCTGCTTCTTCGATTTCCTTTTCTTCGGCGGGCATTTCATTACGAGTTCTTCTATAAGTAACAATAACATTGGACCCTAATCGTTTTGCAGTTCGAGCAACGTCCATTGCACTATTTCCTCCTCCAATAACCATCACATTTTGCCCAATCTCAACTTTTTCACCTAAGTTAATTCTCCTTAAGAAATCAAACGCATCCATTACACCGGGCATTTCACAACCTTCTAACTGAAGCTTTCGACTTTTCCATGCACCAATTCCAAGAAATATTGCATCATATTTTTCCTGTAGTTCATTAAATGAGATATCTTCTCCTATACGAGTATTAGTTTTAACATGAATACCTGTATTGATAACTGTTTCAATGTCTTTCCTAAGAATATCTTTAGGTAATCTGTATTCAGGAATACCGTATCTTAACATACCACCTAATTCAGGCATTGCTTCATATAAAGTAACATCATGTCCTTTTATTCGAAGATAGAAAGCACAAGATAGTCCTGCTGGTCCACCACCTATAATAGCAACCTTCTTACCTGTATCTGGTGGGATTTCAGGCATCCAAGCTCCATGCTCAAGATCATAATCTGCGATAAACCGTTTTAATTGTCGAATTGCTAAGGGTTCCTCAACTAGATTTCTCCTGCATTCTCTTTCACAAAATGCTGGACAAATTCGACCAAGAGCTGCTGGAAGAATATAGTCTTTCTTCATTAAAGAAACTGCTTCATGATATTTGCCATTTGCTGCTAAAGCTAAATAACCTTGGACATCGCTTTTTGATGGGCAACCATCATTACAAGGACCAATACAATCTCCAAAATGGTCTGATAACATTAATTCAATAGCTGATTTTCTTATATCAAATACTAATTCGTTTTTAGTATTAATGATATCATTCTCCCTTGGATAAGTGGAGCAAGCAGATAAAATGCGATTATTAATTTCAACTAAGCATAATCTGCAAGAACCATACGGATCTAGTTCTTTCATCTTGCAAATACCAGCTATATGTTCATTATTTTCTTTCATATAATCCATAATAGTTTTCTTTTCTGGAAACTCTATTTCCTTGGAATTAAATTTAACTTTCATTTTCATCTTACTCCACGGTAATTGCATCAAACTTGCATACTTGATAACATGCACCACATTTTATACAAAGATCTTGAATTATTTTATGTTGTTGCTTTTTCTCACCTTCAATCGCTTCAGAGGGGCATCTTCTTAAGCATGCTCCACAACCTGTACAATTATCATTAGTTGTGTATTTTAGCAGAGGTTTACAGACTTTTGCAGGACATTTCTTCTGTCTTATATGGGTATCATATTCTTCTTTGAAATATCGTATAGTAGTAAGAACTGGATTAGGTGCAGTTTGTCCTAAACCACACAACGAACCAGCCTTAATTTTTTTAGCTAAATCAACTAATTTTTTTAAATCAGCTTCTCTTCCTTCTCCTTTAGAGATTCTATCTAGAATTTCCCACATTCTTTTTGTTCCTAAACGGCAATAGGTGCATTTACCACAAGACTCATCAACCGTAAAATCAAGGAAGAATTTTGCTATATCAATCATACACGAATCCTCGTCCATAACTACCATACCACCGCTCCCCATAATAGCTCCAGTAGCGGTAATTGAGTCATAGTCTATATGAGTATTGAATAATGAATACGGAATACAACCCCCAGAAGGACCACCTATTTGTACTGCTTTTAATTTCTTATTATTCTTTGTTCCTCCACCTATGTTCTCTAAAATTTCTTTAATAGTAATTCCCATTGGTACTTCTACATTTCCTCCTCGCTTCACTTTACCTGCAAGCGCAAATACTTTTGTTCCTTTGCTTTTTTCAGAACCGTATCTAGTAAATTTTTCCCAGCCATTTCGCATTATCCAAGGAACGTTTGCCCAAGTTTCAACATTATTTATATTGGTTGGTTTTCCTAGGTAACCTTTCGTGGAAGGATATGGAGGTCGTAAATTTGGCATCCCTCTTTTTCCTTCTAGTGAAGCAAGAAGTGCAGTCTCTTCGCCACAAACAAAAGCACCAGCTCCTTCCATTACCCGTAAATCAAACCAAAATCCACTATCAAGAATGTTTTCACCTAGAAAACCATTTTCTCGAGCTTGTTCACTTGCTATTTTTATTCGTTTCACTGCAAGAGGATATTCAGCTCGACAATAAATAAATCCATTATGAGCTCCTATTGCATATGCTCCAATTATCATTCCTTCTATAATCCTATGCGGATCGCCTTCCAAAACATTTCTATTCATGAAAGCACCCGGATCCCCTTCATCAGCATTACATACTATGTATTTTGGTTCACCTTTAGCTTCCCGTGTAAATCGCCATTTAAGACCTGTTGGAAAGCCTGCTCCACCTCGTCCTCTTAAACCTGCTTTAGATATAAACTCGATTATTTCTTCTGGTCTCATTTTGAGAGCTTTTTTAAGTGCTTCATAACCGTCATATTCAATATATTCATTAATATTTTCTGGATCAATATATCCAGAATTTTCGAGAATAATTTTTACTTGTTTCGAAAAGTAATTATCAATATCCCATGTTTCACGCTTCTTTGAATTGAAAGTGTCTTTTTTAACCAAATAATTCTTAACTACTTTACCATTAATAATATGATCTTCTATGATTTTTTTAACTTTATCAGTTGTTAAATCACCGTAAGTATAAATAACATCTTCAGTTACAATATCCAGAAGGGGTTCATGATAGCACATCCCTATACAACCAACGTTCTTAACAGGGATGTCGATTTTTCTCTCTTTAAGGTCTTCGAGAAGAATTTTCTTAATTTCTTCAGCACCTGCTGCAATACCACAAGAATTCATACCAATGCAAATTCGCTTTATCATTCTAATTCATCTCTTTTTATCTTTTTTACAATTCTTCTCACAGCTGCAGTTGTAAGATTTCCAAAAACCTTCTCATTTACCATAATTACTGGTGCAAGGCTACAACAACCAAGACAAGCAACAGGTTGTATAGTAACAAGGCCATCAGGAGAAGTTTCATTTTCTTTTATGCCTAGTTCATTTTCGATTTCTTGAGCAATATTCACAGCACCATTAACATGACAAGCTGTTCCATGACAAGTCTTTATTATATATTTTCCAAGTGGCGAAAAATTAAATTGAGCATAAAACGTTGCTACACCAAAAATTCTACTTAATGGTATTCCTAAATAATCAGCAAGTTTTTCCAAGGCTTCGCTAGGTAAATAACCAAACTTTTCTTGGATTTGCTGTAATAAAGGAATTAGTGAATTATTATCTTTTTCATATTCATTGAAGAATGCTATGTCCATATTTAACTCACCATAGGGGTCGCAAACGATTCTACATTTCATACCTTTAAGATTTTTGATAAGTTTTAAACTAGCATAATATTCTGTTAGATAAAAATTAAATTAGCAAATATTCCGTTAAAATTAAAATAACGGGCAAATATTGCCCTTTTAAATAATATTATTTTAATTAATGCCTTGTGCAAGCATAGCTTTAGCAACTTTAATGAAACCAGCTATGTAAGCTCCAATAACTTTGTTTCCAGCATCTTGTAATTCATTAGCAACAAGGTTCACTATAGGAAAGCCTAAACCTCTAGAGATAATTCCTACAGTACCAAATTTCTCAATTTCTGTAGCTTTGCCTAGCGGACCTACTACATCCCTTATGTGATCTCCTTCTTCTAATGTTGAATGAAGTTTAGTGGATTGTCCAATTACTTGTATAATACAAGTAATGGTTCCTTTTTCTCTGTTATATTCAGCAACGGTAATTGGGATTCGTTCTGCTCTTTTTCGCATTCACAAGACAAGAAAATTGCTAAACAGAAAAAAGAAGTTAGAATGGCAAGGAAAAATTCGAACATTTCTCGAACTCGAAGAAGTAAAGGAATTTTTCTCGGATTTTGAAATAATCATACTTGAAAATCGTCACATTCGAGTACCTATAATATGGAAAGACTATGAAGCAAGTTATATTGATTGTATTGTGAGAAAAATTTAATTTTTCTTTACCCTGTTGATAAAAAATCTCATGTTTATAAAAGAGATAAAAGAAATTCTTCTGAAATAAAAGAATTATTTTTTTAATTTTATTTAATAATTACCTTTTCAGGTAAGTGGACAGCAAATTTACAGTAAGGATATCCACTTAATGCGGTCTCATAAGGTTCGATTCTGATTGGTTGTTCGAATAACTGCTCGTAGTAGTCTTTGTACCATCCACCACTACATTGACAGAAATGTTTCGAAACCTCGTGTTCAGATCCATCTTTTATTGCTCCACGAACCCAAGGACAGAAACAAGCATAAAACCTTTTCATTCTCAAATCGTCAGTTTCTAGTGATTTCTTAATTTGGTAAGGATTCTTGGTTACATAGATAATATTTCCTTCTCTTTTACCAAGTCCTGCTGTTGAATTGTTTTTCACGTATTCAACAACATCATCATTCACTGTTTGAGCAAATGCAGGAGTTCCATCGTCTCTATGTTTCTCAAACTCCTTTACTTTTTCTTGTCGCTTCTTTTCAAGAAAAGCATCTATCCCTAATTCAAGATAATCCTTTCGATCCTTATCCAAATCCCCACCTAAACCTTGATGTAAACATGGCTTTAGCAAAGCAATTAATTTGTCTTCTCCAAGTTTTTCTTCAACTCGTTTCAAAACTACCTTTGTAAATTGTGGTTTCTTTTCAGGATGAACGCCTAATGGAGGAATAGCTAATCCCTCGAGTATTTCATCTCGAGTAGCTTCTCCATGCCACTCAGCAATTCTCGTGAAAAGATTATCCATAGCATTGTATGATTCAGCAATATCCAATGATGCTTCGACAAAATCATTTCTTTTAGCATAATAAGCATAATTGAGTAAAGCTCGCAAAAATTCGAGCACAGAATCTTTATCTTGAATGACAAGAAATTCAGTATAATTCACTAACTCGTTAACATCTACAGTTTCTATTGTTTGTTTCTGCTTCTCAAGATATTTTTGATATTCAAGTAATCTTCGTATATAATCTTCTATTCGTTTCCCGTCTATTTTATTTTCTTCTAAATGTTCTCTGAATTTTTCTACTTTCATGCTAAATCCCATCAATTATCTTTTATTTGTCGATATATGATGTTATTTCTGAATTTAAACTTTCGCAAACTCCTTAGAATTCTTTCTTATCAAAATGAGAAAATAACTCCCCCTAACATTATTCTAGGTGGATAGAATTAGAAAAAAGAAGCTATAAGGGCAAGAAAAAAATTACCCTTAATTAAATTAATTGTTTAAATTACACCTTGTGCAAGCATTGCTTTGGCTACTTTCAAGAAACCAGCGATATTGGCTCCAATAACGTAGTTACCGGGAGTACCGAATTCTTCAGCAGTTTTGTAAGCTGTGTTATGAATGTTGATCATGATTTTGTGAAGTCTATCTAAAACTTCATCTTTTGTCCATGCAAGTCTCAAGCTGTTTTGAGACATTTCAAGACCAGAAGTTGCTACACCACCAGCATTTGCTGCTTTACCTGGACCGAAGGAAATACCTTTCTCAATGAAGTAGTCTACACCTTCTGGGACAGTTGGCATGTTTGCCCCTTCGCTGACAGCGATACAACCATTCTTAACAAGTGCTTTAGCTTCTTCTAAGTCAACTTCGTTTTGGGTTGCGCTTGGGAAGGCAACATCAAAACCTGGTACGTACCATGGACTTTTGATGTCTTTGTGTTCATTGTAAGTGTAGTATTCAACACCATCGTATTTCTTAGCGTATTCGCTAATTCTTCCACGTTTGACGTTCTTCAAATTCATAACGTAAGCTAATTTCTTCTTATCAATACCAGCTTTATCAATAATGAAACCAGTTGAATCTGAAAGTGTGATAACTTTACCACCTAATTTGTTGATATTTTCAACTGTGAATTGAGCAACGTTTCCAGAACCAGAAACTGCACAGATTTTGTCTTTAATACCAGCTTTGTCGCCACGCGCTTTGATCATTTCTTCTGCAAACCAAACTGAACCATAACCAGTTGCTTCTGGTCTACCAAGGGAACCACCATATTCTGGGGCTTTGCCAGTTAAGACACCGTGGAATACGTTTTTGATCCTACGATATTGGCCAAACATGTAGCCAATTTCACGACCGCCAACACCAATGTCTCCTGCAGGGACATCAAAATCAGCATCAATATATTTGTAGAGCTCGGTCATAAGTGATTGGCAGAATCTCATGACTTCTAAATCGGATTTTCCTTTTGGATCGAAGTCAGACCCTCCTTTACCACCGCCCATAGGCAAACCGGTTAAAGCGTTTTTGAACAATTGTTCAAAAGCTAAGAATTTAAGAATACCATCATAAACTGATGGGTGGAATCTCATACCACCTTTGTAAGGACCGATGGCTCCATTGAATTGAATTCTGAAACCTCTGTTAACTTGAACTTTGCCCTTATCGTCAACCCATGGAATTCTGAAGTGAATTACTCTTTCGGGTTCTACGATTCTCTCGACAATTCCAGCTTCTACAAATTCCGGATGTTGTACTAGAGCTGGTTCGATTGAATCCAAAACTTCTTTGACTGCCTGATGAAACTCAGGTTCGTGTTTGTTTCTTTCCAATACTTGCTTGTATATTGGATCTGTAATCTTTCCCATTTTGAAT